>JAYVSX010000044.1:0-28827 GCA_043774975.1 Rubrivivax sp. | reverse complement strand
AAAAATGGACCGCTGCGGCCAAATTGCAGCCGACGTTCCCCAAGTCCGACAGGCTCCTAGAGGTCATCAGGATCCAGAGTGCATGACACCGGCCTGCGGGCCGAGTGGGGTCGGTAGAAACACATTGCATCTTGAGCTCTCAGCAAACAGCGCTTCTGCGCAGCCCATGCGGGCCCGCGGAGAAAACCAGAGCGTTGGTCGTCCAGGTTGGCTACAGGGCAGACACTTCAGGGCTGATGATGGCGCATTCAACACGACACATGGCAACATCACCTGAGTCGGTTCAGCACTTGGAGCATTTCATGAGTTACAGCCGCCGCGCCTGGATGGGCTTGACGGGCTTGACGGGCTTGATGATCGGCGCTGTCATGGCCCCTGGCGCCCACGCCGCACTGGACATCGGCGACCCAGCACCCAACTTCTCAACCGTTGCGGCCAAGGCTGGCAAGTCCTTCCAGTTTTCGCTGGCCGAAGCGCTGGCCAAAGGGCCCGTGGTGCTTTACTTCTTCCCGGCCGCCTTCTCGGAAGGATGCTCGATCGAAGCCCGTGCCTTTGCCGAAGCCATCCCCGAGTTCGAGGCGCTGGGCGCCACCGTCGTGGGCGTGTCGCGCGACGACATCACCGTCTTGTCTCGTTTTTCGGTGCAAGCCTGCAACGGCAAGTTTGCGGTGGCTTCCGACGAGAGCCTGGCCATTGCCCGGTCGTTTGACGCCACCATGCAGCACCGGGCCGACTATGCCAACCGGGTGTCCTATGTCATTTCACCGGCCGGTAAAGTGGCTTACAGCTACCTGAGCCTGGATCCGACGCGCCATGTAGGCAACACCTTGGCGGCCTTGCGCGAGCTCAAGCAACGTTTGAGCAGGTGACTGTTGCGCCCCCGCAACGCGCCGGCGTGCGCACGGTTGCCGGTCCGCAGCCTCGATTCGCCTTGTTCTGTCTGGGCGTTTTGTCAGCGGTGCTGATTTTGGTGTGTCAACGCCGCTGCGTCCGCTCACGTTGAACCGCTCGGAGGGTCGTTGCATCCAGACAGGCCGATCTAGAATCGGTCGCTGTGGGTTCGAACGATCCGGCGTCCAGGCGCTGCGAAGCGTCTGAATTTTGATTCCACCCCCAGACCGTTGATCCGGTCACGCGCGGTTCAGAGTGCACATCAGTTGTTCCGGACCGCAAAACCAAACTGTTAGGAGAATCGCATGAACTTCAAGAACGTCGCTGTCCTGTTCGCCGCCGTGTCCGCTTTGGTCGCCCAAGGCGCCATGGCCCAAACCGCCGCCCCCGCTGCCCGCGCTGACGTGAAGGCCGCGACTGTTGATGCCAATAAAAAGGGTGACAAGGTCGGTGCTGGCGAAGCAGGCGCCCCCGCTGCCAAGCCCGCTGCCAAGTCGGAAGTCGACCGCAAGGCCGTCAAGGCCGAAGCCGCTGGCGCCCAGAAAAAGGGCGACAAGACCGGCGCTGGCGAAGCCGGTACTCCGGTCGCCAAGACCGGCAAGTCGGAAAAGGCCCGCGCTGACGTGAAGGCCGACACCGTTGCCGGCAACAAGAAGGGCGACAAGGTCCCCGCTGGTGAAGGTGCTGCTGCTCCCGCCACCGCCCCCAAGAAGTAAGCTTCAACGGCCAGCCGCCCCGCGCGGCGCCGAAGCAAAGCGACGGTCTTCCAGACCGTCGCTTTTTTTTCGGCAGCGGTGATTGATCCGCGGCAAGCAAGGCAGAGGGGGGGGTCAACCCCATCCGGCGCCTCACAGAGTTGCCACAATGGCGAGATGAACAAACCCACCAATCCCTTTGCTGCCCACAACCCCTACACCAGTGGACTGAGCGGTCAGTCCGCTTACGCCACCGCGGCCAGTTCTCCCGCCACACCCACCGCAACTTTGGCGGGCGCGGGAGCCGCAGACTGGGTCTACGACGTTACCGAAGCCGACATCCAGACCCGGGTGCTGGAACGCTCGATGCAAGTGCCCGTGCTGCTGGACTGCTGGGCGCCTTGGTGCGGGCCCTGCAAGAGCCTGGGGCCCATGCTGGAGAAGATCACCCAGGCCTACGGCGGCGCATTCGAGCTGGCCAAGATCAACACCGACGAAGCGCCCAACATCTCGGCTGCGCTGCGCATCCGCAGCATCCCGCTGGTGGTGCTGTTCGTCGGTGGCAAGCCGGTCGACCAGTTCACCGGTGCGCTGCCCGAAGGCCAGATCCGCGCTTTTCTGGACAAGCACCTGCAGCCGCCCGGCGACCCGATGGAAGAGATCCGCGCCGAAGCCGCTGCGGCCGAACCCGAGGCGGCCGAGTCCTTGCTGCAAGAAGCGCTGGGCATGGTGCCGGGCCACCCCGATGCCACGGCCGACCTGGCCGAACGATGGCTGGCACGTGGTGCTGCCCTGCCCGAAGTGACCGCGCTGCTCGACGCTGTGCCCATTGAGGCGCGCGGCGACCGCGACGCCTTACTGCGCAAGCGGCTGCAAATTCTGGGCAACCGCCCAGCGGGCGACCCCGCTGCCTTGGCCGCGCGCATCGCTGCCAACGGCAAAGACTTCGAGGCCCGTTTTGCGCTGGCCGCACTGCAGGTGTTTGAAGGCCAGTTTGCGGCCGCCTTTGACAACCTGCTGGAGGTGGTGCTGCGCGACAAGGCCGAAGGCAAGCCCGACCGCGAACGCGCCCGCAAACAGCTGATCGACTGGTTTGACGCTTGCTCGGATGCCGACGCCGTGAGCCGCGGGCGGCGCTACCTGGGCATGTACTTGAATTGAGTTGGGCGGCCTGGCCTGGTGCTGGACTGGGGCCGCACAACGTTATTGAACGGGGCGCGACCCGTCGTTACGCCGCCCATCAGTCCAGCTTGATGCCGCGCCTGGCGATCAAACCGGACCAGCGCTCTGCCTCACCCCTGACATAGGCGGCAAATTCTGTGGCACTGCGTGGCTGCACTTCGGAGCCCGCGGCAGCAAACTTGGACTTGATGTCGGCCTGCGCCAGGACCATGCGCAACTCTGCTGAAAGCCGGTCGACCACGTCCTTGGGCATGCCCGCGGGGCCCACCAAGCCTTGAAAACCCACCGCTTCCATGCCGGCCAAACCCAGTTCGCGCACGGTGGGCACGTCGGGCAGGTTGGGGTCGCGGCGCGGCCCTGTCACGGCCAAGGCCTTCAGCCGCCCGCCCTTGATTTGCGGCAGCAGCACGGTGCCGGCGTCGATCAGCAAATGGGTCTGGCCGCCGATCAGGTCGGTGACGGCGGGTGCACTGCCTTTGTAGGGCACGTGCAGCAAGTCAATGCCGGCCACGCTGTTGAGCAGTTCGCCATTGAGGTGCGTGGAAGCGCCCTGGCCGCCACTGGCAAAGTTGGCTTTGCCGGCGTTGGCCTTGGCCCAGTCGACAAACTGCTTCAAGTCCTTGGCCGGATGGTCGGCGCGGGTCGCGGCGATGTAGGCGCTCTCAGTGATCTGGCCCACGTAGCTGAACTGAGCCACGGGGTCATATGGCTTCTTGGCTTGCAAGTAGGGCGCAATGGCAAAGGGGCCGGTGTTGGCCACCAGCAGCGTGTAGCCGTCGGGCGCCGCGCGGGTGAGTTCGGTGGCCGCGATCACACCGCCGGCGCCGGCTTTGTACTCGATGACCACAGGCTGCCCCAGCGCGGCTTCCATGCCGGCCTGGATGGTGCGGGCGGTGAAGTCGATGCCACCACCGGGCGGAAAGCCCACGATCAACTTGATGGGCTTGCTGGGGTAGGTGCCCTGTGCAAAGACCCAAGGCGCCGCAACGGCAGCGGTCAGCGCGGACAAAAGATGGCGGCGGTGCATGGTGTTTCCCCCTGGGGTGCAACCCATGCTAAGGCGTGTCGGTCAGCCCAGACCCGCGAGCAACTCCGCATTGCCACCCGCCGCGGCGGTGTTGACCGTGACCGTCTGCTCGGCGCAAAAGCGGTAAAGGTAGTGCGGGCCACCGGCCTTGGGGCCGGTGCCACTGAGGCCTTCACCGCCGAAGGGCTGCACGCCCACCACGGCGCCGATCATGTTGCGGTTGACGTAGACGTTGCCGATGCGGGCGGCGTCGGCCATGCGCTGCGCGCGGCTGTCGATGCGGGTCTGGACGCCCAGCGTCAGGCCGTAGCCCAGCGCATTGATCTGGCGCACCACGTCCATCACGTCGCCACCCCAGCGCACCACATGCAGCACCGGGCCAAAGATCTCTTGCTTCAGGTCGGCAATGCGCGCCAGCTCAAAGGCCACCGGCAGCACCAGGCGTGGAAAACGCGACCTGACCTGCGTTTCGCCCAGCAGCTTGGCACTGCCGCGCAGGCGCTGCACATGGGCGCTGATGCCGGTGAACGCCTCGTCGTCGATGACCGGGCCGACGTCGGTGGCCAGCAGCGCCGGGTCACCCACGTTCAGTTCCACCAGAGCACCACGCAGCATCTCGATCACGCCGTCGGCAATGCTTTCGTGCACGCACAGCAAGCGCAAGGCGCTGCAACGCTGGCCGGCGCTGCGAAAGGCGCTTTGCACCACGGCGTCGATCACCTGTTCGGGCAAAGCGGTGCTGTCCACCACCATGGCGTTGAGGCCGCCGGTTTCGGCAATCAAGGGCACGATGGGGCCATCCTTGGCCGCCAGCGTGCGGTTGATGATGCGCGCCACCTGGGTGCTGCCGGTGAAGCACACACCGGCGGCGTGTGGGTGAGCCACCAGCGCAGCGCCCACGGTTTCGCCCAAGCCGTGCAGCAGGGCCACGGCGTCAACGGGCACGCCCACTTCATGCAGCAGGGCCACAAAACGTTGTGCCACGGCGGGCGTCTGTTCGGCCGGCTTGGCGGCCACCGTGTTGCCCGACACCAGCGCAGCCACCACCTGGCCGGCAAAGATGGCCAGCGGAAAGTTCCAGGGGCTGATGCAGACAAACACACCGCGGCCATGCAGGCGCAGCAGGTTGCTCTCGCCGGTGGGGCCTGGCAGGGTCTGGTCGGCCAGGCGGGCTTCGGCCTGGTCGGCGTAGTAGCGGCAGAAGTCCACCGCTTCGCGCACTTCGGCAATGCAGTCGCCCAGCGTTTTGTGGGCCTCTTTGACCAGCAAGCCGCAGTACTCGGGCAATCGTGCGTCCAGCAAGTCGCCGGCCCGGCGCAGCAGTGCGGCGCGCTCGGTCACCGGGCGGGCGGTCCAGGCGTTAAACCCGCTGTGCAGACGGTTCATGGTGTTGTCGACGTGCGCACCATCGGCCATTGCCAACACGGGCACCTGTGTGGCGGCCAGCGCCGCTTCCAAGGGTTCACGCATGGCCAGGCAGGCCAGGTCAGCCCCCGTCGAGTTGGCCCTGGCAGCGCCGTACAACGCAACCGGCAGAGGCAAAGCCGGCGCAGCGGCAGCGGCCAGTGGTGAAGCCAGCAGCGCTTCGGCGCTGACCATCTCATCGGCCAGCTGGTGCACAAAGGACGAGTTGGCGCCGTTTTCCAGCAAGCGGCGCACCAGGTAAGCCAGCAGGTCGCGGTGCTCGCCCACAGGGGCGTAAACGCGGCAGGGCACGCTGCCGTCCTTGAGCACTTCGCGGTAGACACCTTCGCCCATGCCGTGCAGGCGCTGCAATTCAAAGGCCGCGCCGGCCTTGTGCGTCAGCTGCAGGATGGCGGCGATGGTGCCGGCGTTGTGGGTTGCAAACTGCGGGTAGATGAAAGCGTGGTGGTGCACCAGGCGGGCCGCGCAGGCCAGGTAGCTGATGTCGGTGTGGTGCTTGTGCGTGAACACCGGGTAGCCTGGCAAACCGGCTTCCTGGGCGCGTTTGATTTCACCGTCCCAGTAAGCGCCCTTGACCAGCCGCACCATGAAGCGCAGGCCATGCTGCTGGGCGATGCGCGCCACCTCGTCCACCACTTCCAGCGCGCGGGTTTGGTAGGCCTGCAGCGCCAGGCCAAAACCCTGCCACCGCGGATGATGCTGCGCGATGTGGGCAGCCAGCGTGTCCAGCAGGTCGAGCGAGATCTCGAGCCGATCGCTCTCTTCAGCGTCAATGGTCAGGTTGATGTTGGCCCGCGCCGCCTGGTCCACCAGGCTTTGCACCCGCGGCAACAGTTCGGCCAGCACCCGTTCGCGCTGGGCGTCTTCGTAACGCGAAAACAAGGCGCTGAGCTTGATGCTGATGCCGTCGGCCGACATCGGTGAACCCGCAGCATGGGCCCCGGCGATGGCCGCGATGGCGTTGCGGTAGCTGGCCAGGTAACGCTCGGCGTCCCGTTCGGTGCGCGCGCCTTCGCCGAGCATGTCGTAACTGAAGCGCATGTTGGCCATGACCTTGCGCTGGCTGGCCGCCTCAGCCATGGCTTCACCGATGGTGCGGCCCAGCACAAACTGCCGACCCAGCAGCTGGATGGCGCGCACGGTGGCGGCGACCACGGTGCGCGAGCCCAGGCGCTGCAGCAAGCCCGGCGGGTTTTCGCTCTCGGGCAGGAACTTCTTGCTCAGCGCTATGGCGCTGGCGCTGATCTGAGCCAGCATCTTGTGCGGGCTGCCCTCGGCGCCGCTGCCGTCAAACTCACCGCGCCCCAGTTGGTCGGCGGTTAACGCGATGGCGGTTTCAGCGTCGGGCACACGCAGCAAGGCTTCGGCCAGGCGCATCAATGCCAGGCCTTCGGAGCTGCTGATGGGGTACTCACGCAACAGGCTTTCCATGGCCCAGAAGGGCGCCGGCTGCTCGCGCACCGCGCGCACCCAAGGCGTGGCCAACGCCAGCACGGCCGGCCAGTCCAGGCTGCTTTGCACCGCTCTCAACGCGGCGTTCACGGCGTCGGCTTCAGGGCGATAGGGGAAGGGCAGGCGGGCAGGGCTCATGAGGGTCCTAGAAGGGTCCGGGCGGCGGGGCTCGGGTCAGCGCTCAAGCGCATCAGCAAAAACAAAAGCGCAGCTTATGCCTGTCAGGGCCGCACCGGATTCGGAAAAACCGCCGCTTGCCGGAGAATCGTCCACCATGAACACCGCAGACCCACAGAGCCCGCGCGGCGACCGCGACATCGACAAGATCGACCGCCGCATCCTGCGCGTGCTGCAGGCCGATGGCCGCATCAGCAACCTCAAGCTGGCCGAAGAGGTGCACCTGTCACCCACCGCCGTGCTCGAACGTGTCAAGCGCCTGCACCGCGAGGGCTACATCCTGGGCTATGAAGCCAAGCTCAACCCGCTGAAGCTGGGCGCAGGGCTGCTGGTGTTCGTCGAAATCCTGCTCGACCGCACCGTGCACGACGTGATGGACACCTTCAAGGCCGCCGTTCAAGTGCGCCCGGAAATCCTGGAAGCGCACCTGGTGGCGGGCGGTTTTGACTACCTGCTCAAGACCCGCGTGGCCGACATGGCGGCCTACCGCGAATTCATCGGCAGCGTGATCTGGACGCTGCCGGGCGTGCGTGAGACCCGCACCTATGCGGTGATGGAAGAGGTCAAGAACAGCAGCTTGCTGCCGGTCTAGGCTTTCAGCCAGACTGCGCGGCTCAGCGGCTTGGGTTTTGTGGTGTGGTGTGGTGTGGTGTGGTGTGGTGTGGTGTGGTGGGGCGGGCGCTGGCTCGCTCAAGCTCAACTCCGGCTCCATTGCAGAGCCTCACCGAGCCCCAAAAATGGCCGTTCCCACCCTGACCAGGGTGCTGCCCTCGGCCACGGCAGCCTCGAGGTCGGCGCTCATACCCATTGACAGCGTGTCCAGCGGCAAGCCTTGCGCGCACAAGCGTGTCAGCAGTTCGCGCAGCTGGGCGTGCGGCCGCCGCTGTGCAACCGCGTCGGCAAGCGGCTCCGGGATGCTCATCAGGCCGCGCAGCTGAACACGATCGGTCGGCAAGCTGGCCACCGCCTGGGCCAATGCCAGCACGTCCTGCAAGTCAACGCCACCCTTGCTGGCTTCACCGCTGACATTGACCTGCAGGCACAGCTGCAAGGCCGGTAAACCCGGCGGCCGCTGCTCGGCCAGGCGCTGGGCGATCTTGAGCCGGTCAACCGAGTGAACCCAATCGAAGGACTCGGCCACCGGGCGCGTCTTGTTGCTTTGCAGAGGGCCGATCAGATGCCACTGCAATTGGCTGCGCACATCAGCCAAGGCTTCGATCTTCTCCAGCGCCTCTTGCACATAGTTTTCGCCAAACGCGTGCTGACCCTGGGCCAGCGCCTCGCGCACGGCATGGGCAGGCTGGGTCTTGCTCACCGCCAGCAACGTGATGCGCGGATCGTCACCCGCACCCGGTGCGAGCGTGACGATGTTGGCACTGCGGCCGGCATCACCGCAGGCCACGGCCATGCGCTGCTTCACTTCTTGCAGGTTACTTCCGATGCTGCCCATAATCCTTCGAAACCCGTGCGCTCACAGCGCGCTGCATTTTCACCTGCTGGCGCCGGCCGGCCCTATCTGCACATGGACATCACCCAGCTGTTGGCCTTTTCGGTCAAGAACAAGGCCTCTGACCTGCACCTTTCGGCGGGTCTGCCGCCGATGATCCGGGTCCACGGCGATGTGCGGCGCATCAACGTCGAAGCGCTGGACCACAAGGCGGTGCACGCCATGGTCTACGACATCATGAACGACTCCCAGCGCAAGCACTATGAAGACACGCTGGAGTGCGATTTCAGTTTTGAGATCCAGGGCCTGGCGCGCTTTCGAGTCAACGCTTTCAACCAGAACCGTGGCGCCGGCGCGGTGTTTCGCACCATTCCCAGCAAGATCCTCACGCTGGAGCAACTGGGCACGCCCAAGATCTTTGCCGAACTGGCGCTGCGACCGCGCGGCTTGGTGTTGGTGACCGGCCCCACCGGCTCGGGCAAGAGCACCACCTTGGCGGCCATGGTCAACCACTTGAATGAAAACGAGTTTGGCCACGTGCTGACGGTGGAAGACCCGATCGAATTTGTGCACGAGAGTAAAAAATGCCTGATCAACCAGCGTGAGGTGGGTCCGCACACGCTCAGCTTCAACAACGCCTTGCGCTCGGCGCTGCGCGAAGACCCGGACGCGATCCTGGTGGGTGAGTTGCGCGACCTGGAAACCATCCGCCTGGCACTGACGGCGTCCGAGACGGGCCACCTGGTCTTTGGCACTCTGCACACCAGCAGCGCAGCCAAGACCGTTGACCGCGTGGTCGACGTGTTCCCGGCGGCTGAAAAAGAGATGGTCCGCGCCATGCTGTCCGAATCGCTGGTGGCGGTGATCTCGCAGACCTTGTGCAAACTCAAGGACGGCAGCGGCCGCGTGGCCGCACACGAGATCATGCTGGGCACGAGCGCCATCAAGAACCTGATCCGCGAGAACAAGATCGCCCAGATGTACAGCTCCATCCAGACCGGCCAGAACATGGGCATGCAGACACTGGATCAGAATCTGTCAGATCTGGTGCGCCGCAACCTGGTCTCGCCAGCTGAAGCGCGGTCCAAGGCCAAGATCCCCGAAAACTTCCCCGGCTGAACGGCAGGTAAACCACATGGAACGCGACCAAGCATCCAAGTTCGTCAACGACCTGTTGCGCTTGATGATCAGCCGCAATGGCTCCGACCTGTTCTTGACCGCCGACTTCCCGCCAGCGATCAAGGTCGACGGCAAGGTCACCAAGGTCAGCCCGCAGCCGCTCACCGGCCAACACACGCTGGCGCTGACGCGCGCGGTGATGAACGACAAACAAGGTGCCGAGTTCGAGCGCACCAAAGAGTGCAACTTCGCCATCAGCCCGGCCGGCGTCGGGCGCTTTCGTGTCAATGCCTTTGTGCAGCAGGGGCAGGTGGGGCTGGTGTTCCGCACCATCCCGGCCACGCTGCCCACCATCGACGGCCTGGGCCTGCCAGTGGTGCTGAAAGAAGTCAGCATGACCAAGCGCGGGCTGGTCATTTTTGTGGGCGCCACGGGCTCGGGCAAGAGCACGTCGCTGGCGGCCATCGTCGACCATCGCAATGAAAACAGCTACGGCCACATCATCACCGTCGAAGACCCGGTGGAATTTGTGCACGCCCACAAGAACTGCATCATCACGCAGCGCGAGCTGGGCATCGACACCGACAGCTGGGAAGCCGCGTTGAAGAACACGCTGCGCCAGGCCCCCGATGTGATCATGATGGGCGAGGTGCGAGACCGCGAAACCATGGAACACGCCGTGGCCTTCGCCGAAACCGGTCACTTGTGTCTGTGCACCTTGCACGCCAACAGCGCCAACCAGGCGCTGGACCGCATCATCAACTTCTTCCCCGAAGAACGCCGCCAGCAGTTGCTGATGGATCTGTCGCTCAACCTCAAGGCCCTGGTCAGCCAGCGCCTGCTGCCGCGCGAACAGGGCCGAGGCCGAGTCGCAGCGGTCGAGATCCTGCTCAACACGCCCCTGGTGGGCGACTTGATCTTCAAGGGCGAGATCGCCGAGATCAAGGAACTGATGAAGCGCAGCCGCGAGCTGGGCATGCAGACCTTCGACCAGAGCCTGTTTGACCTGTACGAAGGTCGCCACGTCACCTATGAAGACGCGCTGCGCAATGCCGACAGCGTGAACGACCTGCGCTTGCAGATCAAGCTGCAAAGCGCCCGTGCGCGCAACACCGACCTGGCGGCCGGAACCGAGCACATGAAGGTGATGTAAGCGGCGCTACCGGGTTTTTGCAGCGGCCGGGCGCCGCCAGGTCCGCGCAAGGGCAAGGGCAAGGGCCTGACCCGGGTCTGCGGCGTTGCCGATTTGAACCGCCTTTGTTCGTGGCAGCATCCACGCCATGAACACACGAAACTACGAATCCACCCCCTCGCGACGCGTGGCCTTCCTGGGCTTGGGCGTGATGGGCCATCCCATGGCGGGGCACCTGGCGCGCGCTGGGCATCAGGTCACGGTCTACAACCGCACCGCCAGCAAGGCCACGGCCTGGGCGGCTGAATACGGGGGCGCGGCGGCCGCCACGCCGCGCGCGGCGGCCGCCCAGGGCGGCGGCGCAGACATCGTGTTTGCCTGTGTCGGCAACGACACCGATTTGCGCAGCGTCACCCTCGGGCCCGAAGGCGCCTTCGCCGGCATGAAGGCTGGCGCGGTGTTGGTTGACCACACCACGGCGTCGGCCGAGGTCGCGCGCGAGCTCTTTGCAGTGGCCAAGAGCCAGGACTTGAACTTCATCGATGCGCCGGTTTCCGGTGGGCAGGCCGGTGCGGTCAATGGCGCGCTCACCGTCATGTGCGGTGGCGAGGCGCCTGCCTTTGAGGCCGTCTACCCCGTGGCGATGAGCTTTGCCAAAGCCGTCACCTTGCTGGGCGCCAGTGGTTCAGGCCAGTTGGCCAAGATGGTCAACCAGATCTGCATTGCAGGTCTGGTGCAAGGGCTGGCCGAGGCGCTGGCTTTTGGTCAGCGTGCAGGGCTGGACATGCCGCAAGTGCTGGACGTCATCGGCAAGGGCGCGGCACAGAGCTGGCAAATGGACAACCGCGGCAAGAGCATGGTGCAAGACAAGTTTGACTTTGGTTTTGCCGTCGACTGGATGCGCAAAGACTTGGGCCTGGTGCTCGACGAAGCCCGGCGCAACGGCGCCAAGCTGCCAGTCACGGCCTTGGTGGACCAGTTTTATGCCGACGTGCAAGCCATGGGCGGTCAGCGCTGGGACACTTCCAGCCTGATTCGGCGCCTCAAGCCCTGAATGCCCTGAATGCCCTCAATCCCTGATTGCCCTGAAGCCCCGCGCCAAACGCAGCCCATTGCCACAGGGGGCATCAAGGTCCCAAACGGCAACGGACTCAAGGCCCGCCGGTCCGGTCACGGGTGCTGTTTCGAAAGGGCGTCGAAAGGGCGTCGAAGCAACTTCGAACCGGCGTGGGAGCTACTTCGGCACCACCGCGGGTGAAGCATTGGTGACGGGGGCCGGCGTATGGCTGCTGGGCTTGGAAAGATCCCTCTCGCCGATGATCTCAAACACCTTGACCACTTTCTCGACGCCACTGACTTGGCTGGCCAGCTCGGCGCCGCGCGTGGCTTCTCGCTCGGTGACGCGGCCCATCAGATAGACCACGCGGCGCTCGGCCACCACCTTGTAGGCGTTGGCCTGCACGTCCTTGGCGTCCACCAGGGTCAGCTTGACCTTGGTCGCCAGGCCGTTGTCGGCGGTGCGTGAGCTGAAAGAACTGTTGGGCGCGACCACCAGTTCATTGACCACGCCGCGCACGTTTTCCACCTTGGCCACGACCTGCTCGACCTGAGCGCGCTGCTCCGCCGCAGGCACTTCGCCCGTCAGCAAAACCAGGCGGTTGTAGCTGGTGACGCTGATCTGGCCCAGGGTGGCCAGTTCGCGCACGCGCGAACCGGCGCGCAGCTCAATGCTCTCGTCCTCAAGTTGAATACCTGCGGTGCGGCGGTCTGACACCACCATCCCACCGCCCAGCACAGCCCCGCCCAGGAGCAAAGGCGCACAGGCTGACAGGCCGCCGCCCAGTGCGCCGACCAACGCCAGAGCGGCCGTCAGGCGAAGCAGCGCGGGGCGCGACGCGATGCGCGAAGGTGGGCGCGAAGAGGAGCACGAAGAAGTGCACAAAACAGGGCTCACGGCTGAACAAACAGCAGCGCCCGAAACAGGGGTGGTCACGATTCTTGGTCTCCCATCAGTTGGTAATCAACTGCATCGCACAGGCAATGCAGCACCAGAAGTTGCAGTTCGGCGACCCGCGCGCTGCGCTCATGGGGCACGGCCACCAGCACATCGGTTTCGGCCAACAGCTCGCCAAAGGCCGACGCGCTGCGCCCGGCAATGACCACGATGGTCATGTCCTTGGCCTGCGCGGCAGAGATCACCGAGGTGCTGTTGCCATCGGCGTCGTCAATGAACAGCAGCACGTCACCCGGCAAGCCCAGCGCGCGCACCTCTTGTGCCGGCGCCACACCCATGGTGGTGCCCAGCGCCAAGGCCGCCAGCGGCGGGCGGTCGCGCTCGAAGCGGCCGGTGAACAAACGCGCCAGGTAGGGCGCCAGCAATGCGCCCGACCCGTTGCCACAAACCATGACCTTGCCCCCGCCCGTGATGGCGGCCAAGAGTGTGGTGGCGGCCTCGGCGACCGGTCGCGCCAAGGTGTCGGCGCAGCGGTACTGAAGGTCAGCGCTGTCGAAAAACTGCTGTTGGATGCGCTGCTCAAGCATGGTCACCGATGATATGACGGGGTTTCAGGGCATCGGTTCCCTAGCGTTTAAACGTCTTTCCTGTTCGTCAACGACCATCGAAGGCGGCCTTGAGCCACTGCAGTTCATCGCCATCGAGGGCCACCACGTCAAACCGACAGGGCGGCAGGTTGCTCAGCCGCTGCAAAAAATGCTGCGCCGCCAACTGCAGGCTGCGCTGCTTCGACGGCGTGACACTGGCCGCCGCGCCGCCATGCCCTCCTGTCGCGCGCTGGCGCACTTCCACAAACACCAGCGTGCCGTCGCGCTCGCGCATGATCAGGTCAATCTCGCCACCACGGGCACGCGGGCCGCGGGCCACCCGATAATTGCGCTGAACCAGCGTCAGGCCCTGGCGCAGAAGCCATTTCAATGCCTGGTCTTCTGCTGCTTGCCCCGGCCTGTCTTGCGGCTTGTCACCTGCCTGCGCCTTGAACATCGATCACTCCCTGCTGCAACGCGCCGCGCTCGAAGCCGCTGGCGCACAAAGCCATGTGCCGTCCACACTCTACGTGGTGGCCACACCCATCGGCAACCTGGCCGACGTGACCTTGCGCGCCGTGCACGTGCTGGGCCTGGTGGACGCGGTGGCTTGTGAAGACACACGCGTGGGCGCGCAACTGCTGCGCCACCTGGGCCTGCACAAGCCTTTGCTGGCCTTGCACGCCCACAACGAAGTTGAGGCCGCCGGCGCGGTGCTGGGCCGCCTGGCCGCCGGCGAGTCGGTGGCCTGCATCAGCGACGCCGGCACACCGGCCATCAGCGACCCCGGTGCGCTGCTGGTGGCCATGGTGGCCCAGGCTGGCTACCGCGTGGTGCCGCTGCCCGGGCCCAGCAGTGCAGTGGCGGCCATCAGCGCGGCCGGAGACACGGCAGGGCGCGGCTTCACCTTGGTGGGCTTCTTGCCGGCCAAGGGCGGCGAGCGCCACAGCGCGCTGGCCGCCGTGCTGGCCCACACGGGCACCCAAGTGCTGTTTGAAGCGCCGCATCGCATCACCACCCTGCTGGCCGAATTGGCCGCAGCTGCGCCCATGCGACCGGTGACCTTGTGTCGCGAACTGACCAAGCAATTTGAAACCATCGTCACCCTGCCCGCAGCCGCGCTGCCGCAGTGGCAAGCGGCCGACACCAACCGCGAACGTGGCGAGTTTGTCCTGGTGTTGCATGCGCTGGCGACCGCGCCAGCCAACGACGACGACGTGGCCCCCGATGCCCTGCGCACCTTGCGCGTGCTGCTGCGCGAACTGCCGCTGAAACAGGCGGTGACCCTGGCCGCTGAACTGAGCGGCGCGCCGCGCAATGCGCTTTACGCCCAGGCGCTGCTTGAACGCAAGGCCGGTGATGCCACGTAAAGCTGCGCGGCTGGCCAACCAGCGCTTGCAGGCTCACATTGCCACGTTGTCACCCGCCGTGCGCGGCTTGATGTGGGCGGCCGCCAGTGGCGCCATCTTCTGCGTGCTCAACGCCCTGATGCGCGCCCTGGCGCAACAGCTGCACCCGATGCAGACACAATTCTTGCGCTACCTGTTTGGCGTGGTGGTGCTGCTGCCCATGTTGTGGCACGCCGGCGCGGCGGCCTACAAACCCCGAAGCCCAGGCGGTCAGTTCTGGCGCGGCGCTGTGCACACGCTGGGTCTGGTGCTGTGGTTCACGGCGCTGCCGCACATTCCCCTGGCCGACACCACGGCCATCGGCTTCACCGGGCCGCTGTTCATCATGATCGGTGCGTTCTGGTTCTTGCGTGAACCCATGCACTGGGAACGCTGGCTGGCCACGGGTGTGGGCTTCATCGGCGTGTTGATCGTGCTGGGCCCGAAGCTGATGCTGGGCGCAGGCGGCGGTGGCGGCGGCGGTGGGGGCGGGTATCACCTGTTGATGTTGGCCTCGGCCCCGGTGTTTGCCGCGTCGTTCTTGATCACCAAGGTGCTGACACGCACCGAAACCACCGGCGTCATCGTGTTCTGGCAGGCGCTCAGCGTCACCGTGTTCAGCTTGCCGATGGCGCTGTGGGTGTGGCAGACGCCCAGCCTGTGGTTATGGCTGGGCTTTTTGCTTTGCGGCGCGCTGGGCAGCGGCGCCCACTATTGCTTGACACGCAGTTTTCGGGTGGCCGACATTTCTTCCACCCAGTCGGTCAAGTTCTTGGACCTGGTATGGGCAGCCGGGCTGGGCTGGCTGATGTTTGCCGATGTGCCAGCGCAGACCACCTTGGCCGGTGGCGTGTTGATCTGCGCAGCCACGCTGTGGGTGGCGCGGCGCGAACGGGGGCGCAGGCTGAGCCCGGTGGTGACGCCTCATGACTGAATGTCACTTGATCGCTTTGCCCTGGCCCACCTGGGGCTAGCAGACCCGCGACGCACGGTCTGCCGCCAGCAGGGTCACCTCAGGCGCTGGCGTCCAGACCGAAGGCCCGCTCCTACAATCAGCGCCTCTTTTGCACCCCCAAGGGCTGCCCTGATGATTGCTCGCGAACCCACCCTCGAACGCCTGGCCATTGCACAGCAGTTGATGCTGGAACCTTTCGGCCTGTCGGAAGCCGCGCTGTCTCAAGCGCTGGCGCTGATTGGCGAACACCGCGTGGACGACGCCGACCTGTATTTCCAGACCACCCGCCACGAAGGCTGGAGCCTGGAAGAAGGCATCGTCAAGAGCGGCAGCTTCAGCATCGACCAAGGCGTGGGCGTGCGCGCGGTGGCTGGCGAGAAGACCGCCTTTGCCTATTCCGACGACCTCAGCGTGGACTCGCTGCTGGACGCCGCCCGCACCGTGCGCACCATCGCCGCGGCCGGGCAAGACAAACGCGTCAAGCTGGCCCGGCCCGCCAAGATGGCCAGGAGCCGGGTGCTCTATGCACCCACCGACCCGATCGGCAGCCTGGACAGCACGCAAAAGGTCGCGCTGCTGGAAAAGGTGGAAAAGATGGCGCGCGCCAAGGACCCGCGCATCGCACAGGTGATGGCCAGTGTGGGCGCCGAGTACGACGTGGTGCTGGTGGCCCGCGCCGACGGCACGCGCGCCGCCGACGTGCGCCCGCTGGTGCGCCTGAACGTCACCGTCATCGCCGAACAAACCGTGGCCGGCGAGGTGCGCCGTGAAGTTGGCAGCGGCGGCGGCGGTGGCCGCTTTGGCCTGGGCTACTTCAGCGACGCCGTGATCCAGGAGTACGTCGACCACGCCGTCAAGGCCGCGCTGATCAACCTGGAAAGCCGCGCCGTGGCCGCTGGTGAGATGACCGTGGTGCTGGGGCCGGGCTGGCCCGGTGTGCTGCTGCACGAAGCCGTGGGCCACGGCTTGGAGGGCGACTTCAACCGCAAAGGCAGCAGCACCTTTGCCGGCCGGGTGGGCCAGCGCGTGGCTGCCAAGGGTGTGACGGTGCTGGACGACGGCACCATCCCCGACCGCCGTGGCAGCCTCAACGTCGACGACGAAGGCCACGCCACGCAGCGCAACGTGCTGATCGAAGACGGCATCCTGCGCGGCTACATGCAAGACAGCCTGAATGCACGCCTGTCGGGCGTCAAACCCACCGGCAACGGCCGCCGCGAAAGTTATGCCAACCTGCCGATGCCGCGCATGACCAACACCTACATGCTGGCCGGCCAGCGCAGCAAAGAAGAGATTCTGGCCAGTCTGAAGCGCGGCATCTACGCCACCAACTTTGGCGGCGGCCAGGTCGACATCACCAGCGGCAAATTTGTCTTCAGCGCCAGCGAAGCGTTCTGGGTTGAAAACGGCAAGATCCTGTATCCGGTGAAGGGAGCCACGCTGATCGGCAACGGCCCCGAAGCCATGAACCGCATCAGCATGATCGGCAACGACCTGCAGCTGGACACCGGCGTGGGCGTGTGCGGCAAAGAAGGCCAGAGCGTGCCAGTGGGTGTGGGCCAACCCACGCTGCGCATCGACCGCATCACCGTGGGCGGCACGGCTTGAGTTTGGCGCTGCAGGACATTGAAGCCGCCGCGCTGCGGCTGCAAGGCCAGGTGCTGGACACACCCTGCGTGGAGTCACGCACGCTGGGCCAGATTTTGGGCTGCCGCGTATTCTTGAAGTTTGAAAACCTGCAGTTCACCGCGTCGTTCAAGGAGCGCGGCGCGCTGAACAAGCTGGCCACGCTGATCGAATCGGGCGCCCCGATCAAGGGGGTCATCGCGGCCAGCGCTGGCAACCACGCCCAGGGCGTGGCCCACCACGCGCAGCGCCTGGGCTTGCGCGCGGTGATCGTGATGCCCCTGCACACACCCACCGTGAAGGTGGAACGCACCCGCGGCTTCGGTGCCGAAGTGGTGTTGCACGGCGACACCTTTGACCAGGCGCGTGACCGCGCCATGCAGATGGCGGCCGAACAGGGCCTGACCTTTGTCCACCCGTTTGACGACGAAGCGGTGATCGCCGGCCAAGGCACCATCGGCATCGAGATGCTGCGCGCCCAGCCCGAGCTGGACACGCTGGTCATCGCCGTCGGCGGTGGCGGGCTGATCAGCGGCATTGCCACCGCGGTGCGCGCCATCAAACCCAGCGTGCAGATCGTGGGCGTGCAGACCTCGCGCTTTCCGGCCATGGTCAATCTGGTCAAGGGCACGCAGCACCCGCAGGGCGCCAGCACCATCGCCGAAGGCATTGCGGTGGGCCAGCCCGGGCAGATCACACGCGAGCTGGTGCGTCAGCATGTCGACGACCTGGTGCTGGTGGACGAAGGCGACATCGAACAAGCCATCGTGATGCTGCTCGAAATCGAAAAGACGCTGGTTGAAGGCGCAGGTGCTGCGGGCCTGGCCGCACTGCTGAAGGACCCTGGCCGCTTTGCCGGCAAGAACGTCGGTCTGGTGCTGTGCGGCGGCAACATCGATCCTCTGCTGCTGGCCGCGATTCTTGAACGCGGCCTGGTGCGCGCCGGTCGGCTGGCCCGCATCAAGGTCAACGCGCGCGACACCCCCGGGGTGCTGGCGCGCATCACCGCCATCGTCGCCGAAGCGGGCGCTAACATCGACGAAGTTCACCACCAGCGGGCTTTCAGCATGCTGTCGGTGCAGAGCGTTGAAGTGGAACTGGTGCTGCAGACGCGCAACCTGGCGCATGTGCAAGAGGTGGTGTCGCGCCTGGTTTCAGCCGGCTTCGAGGCCCAGTCGTACTGACCGAACCCGGCCTGGCAGCCTCGTAGCCGTCGGTAAAGGCCGTGGTTCATCCACCTGTTTGGCGGTGCGGCGCGCCAGCGTGCTGCCCAGAATGGCGTCCTGAACCCACCGACCCAGGACCCCCATGTTTCAACGCACCCTTTTGACCTTGAGCACCGCGCTGGCCTTGAGCGCCGCGCTGGCCCTGAGCACCGCGCTGCCCATCAGCACCGGCACGGCCCAAGCTGGCGAGCTGTACACCAAGATCGGTGTGCCCGGCGTGATGCTGGGCTACGCACAACCGCTGGGGCCGCTGTTTGGCTTGCGCGCAGACTACGCCACCCTGGGTGAACGAAGCGAACGCCGCACCGAAGACGGCATCACCTACGACGCCAAGCTCAAGTCCAACCGCGCGGCGTTGCTGGCCGACTGGTTCCCTTTTGCGGGCAACTTTCGCCTGACCACCGGCATCACCAGCAACCAGTACAAGCTGGACCTGCTGGCCACCGGCGCGGGCGGGACATTGACGATCGGCAACACCACCTACAACACCACGGCGGCTGACCAGTTTCGGGTGCAGGTGAAGTTTCCATCCAGCACGCCCTATGTCGGCTTGGGCTGGGGGCACAACAGTGGCAGTGGGCTGCGCTTTTCACTGGATGTGGGCGCCAAGATCGGCAAGGCGACGGTGTCCTATGCTTTGTCGGGGCCTGTAGCGCAACAAGCCACGCAGGCCGACATCGACGCCGAACTGGCCGAACTGCGCGACGGCGTGGGCAAGATCCGCGCAGTGCCGCAGCTGACCTTGGGCTTGGGCTACAGCTTCTGAGATGGAAGCCAGCCGGGCGTCATGAGCCACGTGCTACATTTCGCGTCATGCGTCCCGCAGCGTTTTACTTTACGTATTTTTGGTTCTCGCACCGCTTGGCGGCTGGAGAGGCAAACGCGTAACTGAAACGACGCACACGCATCCCCCAGAAACCGCCGGCGGCCCCGGCGGTTTTTTGTTGCCGGAGCTGAACCCCAAGACCGCAAGCCCCTCCCCGGCACATCAGGAAAGCACGACCATGAGCCCCAAGTCCCTGCACACCAACGATGAACGTCTGGCCTTGTCTGAAAAGACCAGCCAGACCGACGACCAGCGCATCAAGGACGTCACGCCGCTGCCGCCGCCCGAGCACCTGATCCGCTTTTTTCCGATCGCCGACACGCCGGTCGAAGCGCTGATCAAGGACACCCGCAGCGCCATTCGCCAGGTCATGGCCGGTGAAGACGACCGGTTGCTGGTCATCATCGGCCCCTGCTCCATCCATGACCCGGCCGCTGCGCTGGAGTACGCCCGCCGCCTGAAGCCGCTGCGCGACAAGCATGCCGGTGAACTGGAAATCGTGATGCGCGTTTACTTCGAAAAGCCACGCACCACGGTGGGCTGGAAGGGCCTGATCAACGACCCCTACCTGGACGAGAGCTACCGCATCCACGAAGGCCTGCGCATCGCACGCCAGCTGCTGGTGGACATCAACCGCCTGGGCATGCCGGCGGGCAGTGAGTTCCTGGACGTGATCAGCCCGCAGTACATCGGCGACCTGATTGCCTGGGGCGCCATTGGCGCACGCACCACCGAAAGCCAGGTGCACCGCGAACTGGCTTCCGGGCTGTCGGCCCCGGTGGGCTTCAAGAACGGCACCGACGGCAACATCAGAATAGCCACCGACGCCATCCAGGCCGCTGCCCGACCGCACCACTTTCTGTCGGTGCACAAAAACGGCCAGGTGGCCATCGTGCAGACCAAGGGCAACAAAGATTGCCACGTGATCCTGCGCGGCGGCAAGGCGCCCAACTACGACGCAGCCAGCGTGGCCGCGGCTTGCAAAGAGATTGAAGCGGCCAAGCTGGATTGCAAGCTGATGATCGACGCCAGCCACGCCAACAGCAGCAAGCAGCACATGCGCCAGCTGGACGTGATGAAAGACGTGGGCGCGCAGATCGCGGCGGGCAACCGCTGCATCTTTGGCGTGATGGTGGAAAGCCACCTGGTGGATGGCGCGCAGAAATTCACCCCAGGCAAGGACGACCCGGCCAAGCTGGTCTACGGCCAGAGCATCACCGACGCCTGCATCGCCTGGGACGACAGCGTGGGCCTGATCGAAGGCCTGGCCAAGAGTGTGAAAGTGCGCCGCAAGAAGGGCTGAACGCGGGCCCAGGATCCCGGCGCTTGGTCGGGGCGCGGCACAGGCCTGCTGGCGCTGAGTCAGCGCTCTTCAGCTCTTCATCACCTGAGGTGGGCAGCCAGCAAGCCCACCAGCACCTGGGCCGCGCGTTCGCACTGCGCGCGTTTCACGTCCAGGTGCGTCACCGCGCGCACCGTGCGGGCAAAGGCCCGCAGCGTTGTCACGCCTTGCCAGCGCGCCGCAACGCAACCCGCTCGGGCGCGTCCAACTGCCGTTTCTAGTTTCCAACAAAGTGGCAAGGCCACTCATGCTTGATCGCCCCACTCATGGGGCCAGATCAATGGCTCTGGCGCGTGTGCGCCAACAATGCCTTGGGTGCAGTTGCGCCACCCACACCTCACCGATAGGGCACAAGTTCTTGCGACTGCCCGGCCTCCGTGCCCAGCTTGTTGCCGTGGCCGCGCATCGCTCCAGCGAGACCCGATTGCCACGACGCTGCCCGTCGCCACTGACGGCTCCCGGCCATTATGAAAAGATCTTTGCTATGGCAAGTTCTGCGGTGGCACTGCCCGATAAGCCGCGCAAACACTCGCGATCTTCGGTGCAGACGCAACCGGCACTTGCCATAAGTTCGCGGGGCCGTAGTTGCCCAGCGTGCATGACCTTGGCGACCTCTAAGCGGATGTGCCCAACCGTCCACAGTCCGATTTCAAAGGGAAGCGACGCAGCAGGCGCTCGACCCCCTGCGGTCTGCCGGCGACGCGGTGCGCGATCCGCGGCCTGGACCCCTTGAATCGGGGGGTTGTGAGGTTGGGACTGCCTGCTATGGTGGCTTTGACCTTCAACATCGCCAGGCCGTTAGGTAGCAACAGGGGAATTTTCGATGCACACGCAAACCCATAGCTCCAGGCACGTCATCGCCGCCGGTTGCCTGTCTCTGCTGGCCTTGGCCGGCAGCAGCGCGCAAGCCAGTGTCGTGCTGTCATACCCCACCTTCGCCGGCGCCTGCGGCACCACGCTGACCTGCGTGGGCAGCACGGCCGAGTCGGGTTCGCAGCTCAACCTCACGCCCGCCAGCGGCGGCGCCGGTGCCGGCTACAGCACCACGCCGATCACGCTGGGTGCAGGGGCCACCTTCAGCACCACGTTCCAGTTCCAGATCAGTCAGGCCGGCGGCATTGCGCCCGCCGACGGCCTGACTTTCGTGGTGGCGGCCGGCTCTTCAGGGCTGGGCGGCGCGGGCGGAGGTCTGGGTTATTTCGGCGTGCCCAACAGCATGGCCGTCGAGTTCGACACCTTCAACAACGGTGCCCTCGACGCCAACACCAGCAACCACGTGGGCGTCAACACCAACGGCGGCCTGGCCAGCGCGCCTCTGGTCAACCCCTACGGCGTGACCACCTGTGACTTCTCCAGCGGCCACCTCAAGCCGGGCTGCCTGTCCAACGGCAATATCTGGACCGTGACCATCGGCTACGACGGCTTCGATCTCGACGTCACGGTGCAGGACGGCAGCGCGGCGCCTCAGGCCCTCATCAGCAACTTCGCCATCAACCTGAGCAGCGTGCTGGGCACCAATACCGCCTTCGTCGGTTTCACCAGTGCCACCGGCCCCGGCCTGGCGCAGCACACCATCCTGAACTGGAAACTGGCCAACGACACCTCGCTCGGACCCACCGTGCCCGAGCCCGCCACCTTGGGCCTGGTGGCCCTGAGCCTGCTGGGCCTGGCCGCGTCGCGTCGCACACGCCGCTGAAGACCGGCTCCTCGCCCGCAAATAACGGCGCCTGTGGCGCCGCTTTTCATGGGTCGCCGGTGCGGCCCGCTACATTCCGCTCCATGGCTTTCCTGGACATCCGAGGCGAGGATTGGAAATTCAAACACCATCTTCTCGCCCATCACCGGCACGGCACCTGATCTCGCTGGATGATGATTTTTGGAGTTGGCTGCGACCTGCAAGGCGTCGACGATGCCGCCAAGCCGCGTTTTTCACCAGGGCTACCCAAGGGTGAACCCTGATGTTTGGGTCGCTTTGGCCCCTCCTCAAAACCTCAGACGCAGGCGATCCCTGCGACCCGTGCTGCCAGATCGTTGAATCGACGGTGGTTGACTGCGCTCAGGCCGCTTGCAACGCCTGGCCGCGGGCCGGCGCCCGAGGCGGTGCTCGCGCTTGCAGACCCAGGTGGGTGAGGATTTTCTCGATCAGCAGCACCGGCGACACCCGCTGGGGTTGCGCGGCAAGCAGCACGCGCAACGGGCGCCGCATGGCCTGGTGCGCGAGATCCCACTGGCCGGCGCCACCGACGCGGCGGCCGACCTCCTGGCCGGCAAGGTGCGCGGCCCGTTGGTGGTCAACGTCAACACTCGAAGCCGCGACGATTGACGCCAGCTCGGCGTACGGCACAGAATCGGCGCCACAACAAAAGGGGAGGCCAGGCATGGTCAAGACATGGCGACAAGGCCTGCAGCGCGCGCTGCTGTGCGCTGCACTGGCGCCCGCCATGGCGTCGGCCGCCGATGTCGGCGGCTTCTTTGCTGACCAGCAGAAGGCGCAAGCCGTGGCTGCGACCAGGGATGCCGCCGCCACTTGCGCCGAAACCATCGCCCGCGCGCCCACCGACGGCACGGCCCTGGCCGCCTACCGCGCCGGGCTGTGCTACCTGCAGGCCAAGCAGCCCGATGCGCTGGCGGCAAAGGCCTGGCTGGCGCGCGCCGCCGAGCTGAACTTCATGCCCGCACACCGGCTGCTGCGCAGCCTGCTGATCGCCGAAGCGCAGCCGCATCTGGCGGCGGCGCATTGCCACGATCTGGGCGAAGGCCGCCAGCTGTGCCATGGCGGCGCACCGCCGCTGGCCGCGGCCGCCCCGCGTTGACCCTGCCCCTTGACTCATCCCTACTCACCCCGACTCACCCCGACCCACCCACAACACCCGAGGAGAAGACGATGAAGAAACCCATTTCGATGGCCGCCGCACTGCTGCTGTCCGGACTGCTGGCCGGCGGTGCGATGGCGCAGGAATGTTCCGACAAGAACTGGAAGGCCTGCAAGGGCAAGCCCTGGGTCATCGGCAACTCGATGGACACGCCGCTGGGCGACAAATGGTGGCCCAGCCGCTGGGGCGCGGGCGACGAGGCCGGCTCGACCAACTGGTACAAGAACCCCGAAGTCTTGCAGCGCGCGATCGGCGAGGCCAAGACCGGCAAGGTCTATCGCCTGGGACGGCCCTACACCAGCACCATGCCCACCTTCGGCGACCGCAAGTTCGTGCTGCGCATCCCCGGTGCCCCGACCGGCGGGCCCTTTGGCGCCAACGTGCTGGTCTACAACGACGAGTTCCTGGCCACCGAAATCGGCCAGGTGGGCACCCAGTTCGACGGCCTGGCACACATCGGCATTGCGGTGGGCAGCATCACCGACAAGGCCCAAATGCACTTCTACAACGGCTTCACACAGGCCGAGATGGACGGCTCGACGGGGCTGAAAAAGCTGGGCGTGGAAAAGCTGCACCCCATCAACGCGCGGGGCATCATGCTGGACATCGCCGCGCTGAAGGGCGTAGAGGCGATGGAAGCAGGCTACGAGATCACGCTGGCCGACATCAATGCCGCGCTCGAGAAGCAGGGCATGAAAGACTTCAAGTTCATGCCCGGCGACGGCGTGTTCTTCCGCACCGGCTGGGGCAAACACTGGATCAAGGACAACGCGAAGTACAACGGCGGCGCGCCCGGTATTGGCATGGAAGTCGCCAAGTGGTTGTCCGACGTGGTCATGGCTGGCGTGGTCGGCGCCGACACCTGGGCCACCGAGGTCATCCCGAACAAGGAGCCGGGTTGCGCGTTCTGCGTGCACAGCCACCTGCTCACGCGCCACGGCATCGTCAACCAGGAGAACATGGATCTGGACGAGTTGGCCAAGGACAGGGTCTATCGCTTCATGTACGTTTTTAGCCCGGCACCGATCGTCGGCGCTACCGGCTCGATCGGCGCGCCACTGGCGATCCGCTGACGCGGCGGCGCGAGCGACCGAAAGGCGTGACGCCGAACAAGAAGCCGTGCGCCTAGAAGGCAAACACGGCCCAGACGACGATGCCGCCGAAGAGCAGCAGACCGGCCAGCGTGTGGTTGGCCTGCAAGTGAGCCAGCGCCCAGACCTTGACGCCCAGCACCATCGGGTGGTGCATCCAGACCTTGATGCCGTGGGCGGCGATGCGCGCACGCTGCCTCACATTCGGCGGCTGGTGCTGGATGATCTTGAGCGGCACGGTTTGCAGCTTCTCGCCGGTCGGCCGGCGCGGGCACCTTCACGAAAACCGGCGCGCTGTCGGCGTTGCAGCGGTATACAGCGCGGCGACATGTTCCAGCCCGAGCCAGCATCTGCGCATCGAAGCGATCCAGCCCTTGCTCCATGACGGCCAGCAGTCCGTGCCGGTCCTCGCGATGCACATGCCACCGGCTGCTTCGGGGCGACGAGTTCACGACAGCGTACGTCGCTGATGGGTCGTGAGCGCACCAACAAAGCCGTGAGGAGCGGTCCTTTGCCCAGGCACCGTCTCGGCGAGCCCTCAGTGGAAGTCTTCCTCGCGCTGGTGGCGCGCACCCATGATGAGGACCAGCTCCGGAGTGCGTATGTCGAAGCGAAGGACGTACCCGGTCGAGCCGAATGGCACGATGAGCTCGCGAAGTGTTGGACGTTGACCGACCTTGCGGTAGCTGTAGGGCGTGGTCGAAAGGTGACTTGTGGCCACAGCGCGAATGGCTTCGACAGCCTCGTAGGCGCGTCCAGCGTCTTCGACAGTCTGGGCTCGCTCGAGCAGGAGGTCGAACAAACGACCCAGGTCTGCGTCCGCCTCAGGCGTGAACTCGACCTTGAACGTCATTTGCGCAGCTGTTTCACCCGTGTTGCGATCTTCGCCTCAAGCTTAGACAAGACAACATCCGGTGGGATGGAAATCCCGCTGCGCTGGTACGCTGCCAAGGAGGCATCACAACGCGCAGCAAAGTCCGTCTGCACGCGGCGGAACTCCACGGCGCGACGCACTGACGTCTCAACAAACTCGGTGAGCGTCTCGCCGGGCAGGAGCACCGAATCGAGATCAGCTCGCAACTCTGGCTCGACACGGACTTGGGGGATGACGGCGGTCTTCATGCTCGGACTGTAGTGCATACGCACTACAGCTTCAAGCCTGTCGACTTCCTGCACGCAGCCTCGCCTGCGCGTCAGCGGGACTGTCGCGTTTGCGGCAAGTCAGTTCGTTGGGCCCAGGTCGGCTGCGGCCGACGCCCGCGATGCCAAAGCCCACGCCTACTGGCGGGAGAACTCACCCGCCGCTTTGCATCGCAAGCAAAACCTGCAAAACGCTGCCACCAATGCGGCGCCTACAAAACCTCAAGTGCTGGAGTTGCTGTTGGACCAACTTGCCGATGTGCGCGGCCAAGCCAGCGGAAGGAAGCTCAACTTTCAGTACACAGGCGAAGGTGCGGTTGAGATCATTTGGAACCTTCCGGTGTTTGGCCCGATCGTCAAGTATCGTGGCCGTTTTGAAGTTACCGAATTGAGCTGCGCCCCGCAATCCCGCGTCCAGCGCTGCAACCTGACCTATACCGAGACCTCGAGCACCACGAGGGAGATACCTGTACCACCGGCCGGCATTAATCGTCAGCACACAGCCGACTTCGACTGGACAGAGGCGGGCCTGCAGTCGGCGAACCTGAAGCTGAGCCTGGCAAAGAGCCACGAAGGCTGGCTAGCGCAAGAGCGGGCTGCATCAGAAAAAGTGGGGGATAGGCAGGTCAGGTGGTTCGAGTGCGCGGAGCGCGTGCGCGGTGGAAGCAGTCGCATCTCTGATAAAGCCCTGGAGCGAGAATGTGGCTTCAAGCCGTATTAGCTTGGGGTGCTTCCCGGGCACCGTAACCTCAGCTCCTATGCTCACGACGGCCGCCGTGCTGTTGTCCGGGATGCTGGGGGTATGGGTGGCTGCCCGCCGGCGCCGAACTATAGGGTCCTGAGGCCGGTGATTCAGCGCAGCATGTCCCTCGTGCGCCGGTCGCCAAGCGCTGCGACAAATTCGGCTCCGAATCAACCGTCTGAACCGAACGATGCGCCCATGAACATCAAGGCGACAAAACCTGCTTTGCGCTGGCCGGCCCTGCTGGCAGCCTTGCTGCTCGTCGGCTGTGCGGCACCCAGCAGTGACGGCACGGGCGGTGGCGCCACGGCAACCGGCGCGGCCGCCGCCAAGCGGGCCTTGCTGACGCAATTGCAGCAAGCCGCCGCGCCCACGCCGGCCGCTGCGGTGTCGATCCCCAAGGCCCTGCTGCGCCCGCCGCGGCTGGTGGCCCGCAACGAAGCCTGGCGGCAGATGGCGGGTTGACCGGAAGACTACTCCCAGCTCACCGCTCACGACCGGGACAACTTGGTTGCGGCCGCGGGCCGCGCTAGGCAAGCAACTCCACAGTCGGTGTCAGCGCAAGACGCTTTGCCCGTTTTGCCAGCCGCTGGTCGAATGTCGCGAAACCGGAAGCACGCGAACTGCGCGCCAGGTGAAGCGCATCTGCGAAATCGAGGCCCTTGTCGAACGCATCGACCGCTGCAAGGACCGCGCCGCGATCTTCGAGCGTAACTTGCTCGATGCCAGCCAGCGCGCGTAATACGCGGGAAATGTCTTTTGAGGGCAGCTCATAGAAACCACGCATGACCCACTCCAGTTCGAGCAGGACAGTCACCGAGACAAACGAGCGTTCAGCGAGCGCGGCGACAGCAGCAGGCCGCTGTTTGGCGGCCTGCGTATCGTCGGCATCATCGACGAAAAACCGCGCCAGGACATTGGTATCAAGGGCCCTCATGGCTTGCTGCGCCGCGGACGGGTCAGCATCGACGCAGCGTCGAAATCCTCTAGGCGGCGTGGAACACCGCGCGCTGGCGCCTTGACCAGGCCCGCCATGCTGGTCATGTCGACCGTCGCGACCGACCTGACGACGCGCAGCTTCAGCCCATCTGATTCCTCGAGCACCTCGATCCGGGCGCCGGCACCCATACCGAGTCGGCGCCGCAATGCGGCGGGCAACACGATCTGGCCTTTGGAAGAAACGAGGAGCGTCGACATGTTGGTTCCCACATCTGGCGAGCAAGCCTTTATGATAGTTCGGCTTACTTAGTAAGTCAAAGAGAAGCCGGCGACCCGAATCCGAACTCGAACCGCCGCTGCGATGCGTCTGACGACACACGCAAGATCAGCGACCAAGATCGCCCCGCAGCCGTCCGCTTCAAGGCGTCGCGCTGGATAGACCGTAGTGCAGCTTTAGGTCGTGAGCGCACCAACAAATCCGTGAGGAGCGGTCCTTCGCCCAGCCCTCACCCCAGGTTGCAGCCCGTTCTTTCAGGCCGCCAGCAAGCCCACCACCACCTGCGCGGCCCGCAGGCACTGCGCGCGGTTGACGTCCAGGTGCGTCACCGCGCGCACCGTGCGCGGGCCAAAGGCGTTGAGCAACACACCCTGTTCGCGCGCGCGCTCAGCGTGGGTGCGTCCAGTGGCATCGATGCCGGCAGGTGAAAGACCACGATGTTGGTTTGCACCGTGGCCAGGTCCAGCTGCACCGCAGCGCCGGCCAACAGACCTTGCGCAAAAGCAAAAGCGTTGGCGTGATCCTCGGGCAAGCGCTTCAGGTGGTGGTCCAGCGCGTGCAAGGCCGCCGCACTGAAGATGCCGTTCTGGCGCATCGCGCCGCCCATGCGACGGCGGTGGCGGTCGGCGGCAGCGATCAAGGTCCTGGACCCCGCCAGCAGCGAGCCCCCCGGCGCGCCAAGGCCCTTGCTGAAGGCCACGGCCACCAAGTCAAAAGGCTCGGCCAGCGTGTCCGGCGCCAGGCCGCTGGCGGCGCTGGCGTTC
Organism: Rubrivivax sp.; assembly: GCA_043774975.1. Classification (GTDB taxonomy): domain Bacteria; phylum Pseudomonadota; class Gammaproteobacteria; order Burkholderiales; family Burkholderiaceae_C; genus Rubrivivax. Next base: position 550 of record JAYVSX010000044.1, on the reverse strand, counting down.
CAGAGTCGCGCACCGTCCAAGAAGGTCGCCAAGCCCAGTTCACGCGCGGTGGCACAGATGCGCAGCACTTCAGCCTGCGGCACCACCACACCGCTGGCGCGGTCGAGGGGTGTGCGGTCAAGGACTGTGCGGTCAAGGTTGTGGTCCGTTTCCGGGTCGCAAGGGACACCGGGCTCAGGCTTGCCGCCCCAGAGTCTGCAACACCTCGTCGAGCAAGCGGGTGTGTTCGGGTGACAGCGGCCGTTGCGCAGCCGCAGTCTGCAGCGCAGCAGCGGCCATCAGCCGCGTGCTGCTGCGGCCGTCAAACCGGCATTGGTACACCCAGTTCAGCGGCTGGCCAGGGGCCAGTTGTTGCCAGCGCTGGCCCAGTGCCGCGCCGATGCTGGCCAGTTCTCGGTCGGTGGCGGGCTGGAAACCAGTCAGCACCCAGACGCGCGGGAAGGCATCCAGAGCCCAGTGCTCGCACCCCGGGTGCAGCCCGCCGCGGCCGTGGAACACCCGCTGCGCATCGGCGGGCAGGGCCATCGTGGCGATGGTGTCGAGCAGGGCT
>JAYVSX010000043.1:0-17100 GCA_043774975.1 Rubrivivax sp. | reverse complement strand
CCGACAACAGCGCGGGCCTGGGCGGCGCTGCAGGTCAGTTCTCGGGCTTTGACCTGGACGCCATCAAGCTCAGCAACACCAACTGCGCCACCGCGGCCTGCGCGGCCGGCGCGGTGGGTTTGGCGGTTTTTGACTTTGTGGGCGGCACCGTGTTTACACCTGGCGCGCAGCGTGCGCCGGCCGACCCGCGGTTGTTTGGCACCAACGGCACGGGTTTGGCGGTGGACGACAGCGTTGCCACCCTGGGCAGTTTTGATGGCGAAAGCAGCACCATCACGCCTTTTGGCTTTTTGAGCATGGGCGACAACGGCGTGATCAGCTTCAACCTGACCGCTGCGGTGTCCACCAGCGGCATGTACCTCTACATCGGCGAGGTGGGTGACAACGGCGAGGTGGCCGCTGGGTCGATCCGGGTCAACAGCAACCGGGTACCCGAGCCGGGCTCACTGGCCTTGGCGGCTTTGGCACTGCTGGGTGCTGGCGCGGCGCGGCGCAAAACCGCCTGATTGATAGGAGAGCTGACGGGCCAGACAGGCCACCAGTCAGGCCCGCGCTCACGACCTGCGCAGCAGGATGTGGTCGCGGGCCGGGTGGGTGGCGCAGGGCACGCTGTGCACGTCGCACGCCCGCAACAGCAGCTTGCCGTTCAGTTGCGTTGCAGCTGAACCGAAAGCGCAGCGGCTACCTTCGACTGGTTGGTCCACATCCAGCAGTAGTCTTGTTCAAGTTCAGTCAGCAGGCTGTCTTGGGCGGCGGCCGCAGCCTTGAGCTTGGCCGGATACACCACTTCTTTGCCGACGTGATAGTGGATGTTGAAGTCAAGTGGCGCGCCGGCCTCAAAGGCCCACTTCACCTTCAAGGCAGCCGGCAATTTGCCGCACAGCTCGACAAACTTGGCTGGCGCGACCGTGGTTTGGTGCTCAAAGCGCCCATCCCCAGACCACCGGATCTCGACGATTTCAGCGTGCGCGGCCATGGCCTGCATCCACAGAGCAGCCAGCAATAACGTTTTTCTCATGCTGCTGATTCTCGCCCGCGGCGCAGACGTCCCAACGCCTGCGTTGTGAAGGGGGCTTGGCGTGTGGATTCCCGCACCGCGTCATCAAACAAGGGGAAACCAGGGGGTGCAAAGCCAACGAAGTGCTCGGGTTTGAGAGCGGCCCCAGCAGGAAATGTTGTGAAGCCGCTAACATCTGTGCACGTTCGGACGGTACCTTGTCGATGACTTTGTGCGCGACGTCAAAGATAAAAATTCACCGTTTCTTGAAGGCAAGTTCATGGCCCCGGTTACCCAGGACTGTCCCCAGTGCCGAACCGCCAACCCTGCGGGCATGCGTTTTTGCGGGGCCTGTGGCACCGTATTGGCCCAGATCTGCGGCAAGTGCGGCTTCAGCAACCCGCCCGGCTTCAAATTTTGCGGCGGTTGCGCCGCGCCGCTGAAGGGCACAGCGCCTGTTGCTTCACCGGCAATGTCGTCCGTTGGCAGCCCGCCGCCCGCCTCTGTCACCGGTCGCGAAGCTGAACGCCGCCAGCTGACCGTGATTTTTGTCGACCTGATCGACTCGGTGCGCCTGTCGGAGTCGCTGCTCGAAGAAGACCTGCGTGACTTGTTGCGTGCCTACCAAGGCGTGGTGGTGCAGGCCATCGAACAGGCCGGCGGGCATGTGGCGCAGTACCTGGGCGACGGCATCCTGGCCTACTTTGGCTACCCCTTGGCGCAAGAGGACGACGCCACCCGGGCGGTGCGCGCGGCGCTGTTGTGTGTTGCTGGCATGGCCCGGCTGCGCGAATCCGGCTTGGCGGCGGACGCCATCCACGTTCGTGTGGGCGTGCACACCGGCATGGGCGTGGTGGGCGAAATTGGGGCTGGCAACCGGCAAGAACGGCTGGCCATTGGCAGCACGCCCAACATCGCTGCACGCATCCAGTCCTTGGCCGGGCTTGACGAAGTCTGGGTCAGCGCCGCCACCCGCGGGCTGACGGCCGACATGTTCGAGTTTTCGCCCGAACAAGAAGCCATCCTCAAGGGCATTGCCAAGCCGGTGACGGTTTGCCGTGTGCTGGCCGAACAGGGCACGCGACACCTGATCGCCCAGAACAAGCGGCTGGGCGAACGCCCCTTGATGGGGCGCACGCAACAGCTGTCCACCTTGCAGCAGCAGTTTGACGGTGCTGCGCAACAGCGGGGCAGCACCGCGCTGGTCAGTGGTGAAGCCGGCATCGGCAAGTCGCGCCTGATCTACGCCTTTGCTTCCGGCTTGCCGGCAGATGCGCGGCAACTCAGCGCGCGCTGCGCCCCGCAGGCCCAGAACAGCCCCTTGCTACCGCTGGTGGAGCTCTTTGGGCAGATGTTCGGCATCACGACCCAGGCCGTCAGCGTGGAGGATGAAGCTCGAATCCGGCAGCAGTTGCAGAACGCTGACGACCCCGATGCCTTTGAACTGCTGACCGCGTTTTTGTCGCTCAAGACCAGCGGCAGCATCTTGAGTTCAGGCCTGTCATCGGCCAAGCGCCGCGACCGCACGCTGCAGTTGCTGCGGCAGCTGTTGTTGGACCAGGCCCGCCAGCGGCCGGTGGTTGTTTTTGTCGAGGACCTGCACTGGGTTGACCCGTCGACGCTGGATTTCATCGACGCGTTGCTGGAGCCGGGTGCACAGGTGGGCCTGCTGCTGGTCTTGACGGCGCGGCCTACCTTTGTCAGCCCTTGGGGCTTTCGGCCTTACCTCAAGAAGTTGAACCTGGAGCGGCTGGGCCTGGCCGAAGCCGAGGCCCTGATGCGCTCGGTCTCAGGCGACAAGCAGCTGCCCGATGTGGTGCTGAAGGACCTGCTGGCCCGGGCCGACGGCGTGCCCTTGTATGTGGAGGAAATGACCAAGGCGGTGATCGAGTCCGGCCTGCTGCGCGCCGGTACGGGCAGCTACGAGCTCAACCTGCCATCGACGCTGCGCGACTCGCTGGCCGCGCGCTTGGACCACCTGGGCGCCGCCAAAGGCGTGGCACAGCTGGCGGCGGTGATCGGGCGCAGCTTCCCCTACGGTGTGCTGGCGGCCATTGCGCCGGACGACATCGTGGTCTTGCGGCGCCACATGGACCACCTGGTGCGTGGCGAATTGGTTCAGCTCGACCCTTCGGTCAACCAGGAAACCTACGTCTTTCGCCACGCGTTGATTCGCGACGCGGCCTACGACTCGTTGCTGCGCAAAGAGCGCGAAGAGTTGCACGGCCGTGTCGCCTCTGCGCTGAAGAGCTTGAGCGTGCAAGAGTGCGAGCAGCGCCCCGAGATCCTGGCCTGGCACCTGGAAGGCGCCGGGCAGCTGCAAGCCGCGGTGGCCAGTTGGACCCAGGCTGGGCAGAACGCGATGGCCCGCGCGGCGCACCGCGAGTCCATAGCCCACTTGAACCACGCGGTTGAACTGCTCAAGCGGCAGCCCGATTCGGCGGCCCGCAACCAGACCGAGCTGGGCTTGCAGCTGACCTTGGGCGGCAATTACATCGCCACGCAGGGCTGGGCTTCCGCCGGCGTCATGGGCGCCTTCAGCCGCGCGCGCGACATCTGCGAGACCTTGGGTCATCAGCGTGAGGTGTTTCCTGCGCTGTGGGGTTTGTGGTCCTACCACCTGGTGGCCGGCAATTTCCGCCAGGGCCAGGAGGTCACCGTCCAGCTGCGGGCCATTGCCGAGCCCACTGGAGACCCCAGCCTGCTGGTCCCCTTGGGTCACGCTCGGGGCTACAACCTGATGTTTGCCGCCCAGTACCGCGAGGCGCTGGAGGTCTGCACGCACGGCATCACGCTGTTCAACCTGGACCTGGAAAAGGTCCTGGTGGGTGGCTACCAGCAGTCGTCGACCTCGGCGATGTGCAACATCGCCGCCATCTCGCTGTGGGCCCTGGGCTTTCCGGACCAAGCCAAACAGATGGCGGTGCGGCAGTCCGAGGTCAGCGACAGCGTCGGCAACCGGTCCTGCGACGCGGTGGACATGGCCGGGCTGCAGTGGGGCGTGGCCTCGATGCTGCGTGACACCGCCTGGGTCAAACAATGTGAAGAACGAGGGTTGGAGATTTCAGCTGAAATCGAAAACGTTTTCTGGCCCGCGCTGCTGCGCTTTTACGGCAGCTGGGCCCGGGTGATGGACGGCGACGCCAGCGCGCTGGCCACGATGGAAGAGTGCATCAACATCTGGCGTGGCGGTGGCGCCGGTGTGCTGACGACCATGTTCTACGCGCTGTTCCTGGAAGCCTGTCTGAAGACCGGCGACGTGCGCAAGGGCCTGGACTTCGCGCCCGCCACGTTGGCGTACGTCGAACAGTCGGGTGAGCATTACTTTGAAACGGAGCTGCACCGCTTGACGGCTGAACTGCTGGTGGGCAACCCTGCCGATCGCGCCGACGCGACTTTGATGGACCAGGCGCTGGGCCACCTGGACAGGGCCAGCGAATTGGCACAAGCCCAGGGCGCGCGGTCGTTTGAGTTGCGCTGCGCCATCAGCCGGGTGCGCATCTGCCATGGCGGTGCGCGCCATGCGCAGGCGCTCAACGCCTTGGCTGCGGTCTATGCGGGCTTCACCGAGGGCTTTGACACCCCGGACCTGCAAAGCGCCAAGGCTTTGTTGGGTGATCGCTGAAGCCATCGGTGGCTTGGATGCGGGTCTGGCCTACCTTTCGAAGAAGGGTGCGTGCGGCAGCCCCAGGATCCACGGCGCCGTCACTTCATAAGACCCCAGCACCGAAGCACCGATGCCTTCGGTCTGGCCCTGCAGCGGAATCAGGCCAGGGCTCAGCCCCGGCAAGAATTCGGTGTCGATGCGTACCGACGTGCGCAGGGGCCGCAGCTTGGCTTGGGACCAGTCCTTGTTGAACTGGGTCAGCACAAAGATGGGGCCGAAAGCGGCGGGCATCTGCGAAATCACGCTTTGGTTGAGCATCTCGCGCACCGGGTCGAAGTGCGGGTAGGCCGACAGGGGCTGGGGCTGACCTTCGGCCTCCCAGTCCAGCGAGATTTGCGGCGCGCCGCTTTCGGCATCGATCGAATAGCGCCCCTCGGTCAGCTTGAAGCGCGCCAGCTTCTTGGCAAAACCCCAGAACATCAAGCCGCCCAGGGTGGCCAGCACGCTGTCCAGAAACAGCCGGGGCATGTAGTAGTAGGGGCCCATCGGCTCGTTGGGGCGGCGCCCCAGCATCGTGCCCAGCGCCCGGCCCAAGGGCCCCGGACGCAGCGTCGTGAAGGGCACGCCCACGGTGAACTCCTGGTAGGTCAGTTCGGGCAACAGCGTGGGCACCGACATCACCGCGTTGAACATGGAATTGAAGGACAGGATGACCGGGTGCGTGCCCGGCGGTGTCACGTTCTGCGGGCCCAGTTCCAGGCCTTTGGGCAGCAGGCGCTGGACCTGCGCTGTGGGCATGGCCACGGTGACGCCCCGCAGGCAACCGGAGCCGTACAGGTTGACGACGTTGAAGGGGCTGGAGGGGGTGCTCATGTCGATCCCTTTGCGGTGGGTGTGGATTGAGGTTTGACGTCATCAAACTGCTTGCCGAAGTACCAGTCTTCGTCCCAGCTGCCCATGGTGGTGAGCAAGCGGTCGCGCTGCGAACTGACAGCGTCACGCCGGATGCAGAAGTCGGGCTTCTGCCACGCACGTGACAGCGTATTGAGCATGGCCTCGCGTTGGCTGTGGCACAACTTGCGGGCCATGGCGACCGCCTCGCGAAGGGGTCCGGTGGCCGCCTTCACATGCTGCAGGCCATCGGCAGTGGACAGCTTTTTCATGCCCTCCTTGGACACCAGGCCGAGCAAGGGGCCGGCGAGCAATTCGTTCAGCTTGCCGGCATAACCCCCCACCTGCTGGTCCAGGTAATTGCTGTTCGAAGGCTCGCCTTGGATTGTCAAGTTCTTGAAAAGCAGAATCGATGCCAGCAGCTGCCGGGCCGCTTCCAGCAGGCTGGCGTCGTCAAGCCCTTTGTTTTGGGTTGCCGCTTTCAAGTCCTGGTCGTCCATCAGCAGCCAAGGCCCCAGCGCATCGAAGTGACTCTCCAACTGAACGCGAAATCCGCTGAACAGCTCTTGGGCGGTGATGACTGTTTCCACCGATTCCTTCGGCGGCTGCGGGAATCCTTGCAGGGCCATTTGCTGATCGACCAGTGCCCGGTACAGCGCGGCCTCGGCCGCTGGCCTGAGTTCGCCGCCGCGTGGCAAGCCTGCTGCAGCTGAAACCAAGTCTAGCCGTGCCCGGCGCCAGCGCGCGCCGGTATCGGCATTGCCCCATTCACGTGACAGCACCGACTCGATGACCATCTGCGGGTCAATCACCGCCAGCGCCTGCCGAGCCTGGGCGATGCTGATGGGACGCTTGTTGCCATCGTTTTCCTTGTTTTGCGTGCGCGCGTTGAACATCAGCGCGCCCATGTGGCAAGGGTCGGCACGGTCTTGCTGGTTTTCCGCCTCCAGATTCACCTCCAGGTGGGGGCTGTCGGGCGTTGGCGCGCTGCCCAGCCTGCCACTGTGGGCCTTGGGCCCCAGGGTCCACATCGCTGTGCCGGTGCGCGTCATCAGCTGCTCGGCCAGCGGTTCGACCATGGTGCCGCGCACGTAGAACGGGCGGATGGCCTGGGCGCTGTAGAGCACGCCCGCGCCGTCGTTTTCCAGGCAGGTGGCCAACAGACCCAGCGTGTTCACGATGTCCAGGTTGGGGAAGTCGTGGAAACGAACCGTCAGCGTCTCTTCGATTTCGCATATGTCGACCACTTCTTGCAGGTGGCGTGACACGCGCACCAGCGACTGGAAACATGCCTTGTCGGGGTCGCCCGCGTCGCGAAACTGCTTCAGCGAATACAGCGCCAGTGGCGCCTGGTTGCCCAACAGCTCCAGGGCCAGCGCGCGCGCCACCTTGGCATGCTGTGGAAACAGTGCCTTGGCACCCTTCTTGGTGCCCAATTCCAGGCGCAGCGCTTCGGCCCAGGCAAAGGCCTTGTCCTGGGCGGCCAGCCGACCCAGGCCGGCGTTGTCCTCGTTTTGCACGATCTCAACCAAGGGCTGCACCATCGCTTGCTGACCGGACTCAAGTGCGGTCCAGACCTCGGCGTCCATGCGCAGCAAGGTTTGCCGCGGTTCGTCCTCTTCGGCTTGGTCTGACATCCAGACGCTGCCCGGTTGCACAAAGGTGGCGGTGCGTGCGTCGATGCCCTGAACTTCAAAGCGCGAGGTGGCCGCAATGCAGTCGTCGACAAAAAAGTAGGCCGGCACCACGCCCACGCCTTCGGTCACCCACTCGCCAGGCGCGGCCTCGCGTTCCCAGCACACCGGCACCAGGAAGGACAGTTCGAACTTGGCCCAGTCGCCCACGTTGTTGGTGGCCGAGGTGACACCCTTGAAGCTGGCGGCCGCCATGTACACATAAGCGTACTGGCCGTTGATCCAGTTTTCTTCACGCGGCTGCGTCTGCTGTTGCTCGTCGAACCAGCCCCAGCGGTTGACCGGCGTCTTGGGACGCGCCCACACCCGCATCCGCATCTTGTGACTGCGGTTGTCGGCGCAGAGCACGGGGTCTTTCAGCGCGTCGTTGATCGATTTGTCCAAAAACGCCTGCAGTTTGTCCTTGTAGGCCAGCAGAGGCAGCACCCTGAAGGTGGTGCCGGTGTAGCGAAAAGGCCCGGTGATGGCCTCGATCGCCGACGACAGCGACGGGTAGAACCGAGGCGGTGGCGGTGGCACCGCTGCGGATTCGGGTGCGGGCGCGGCCGGGCCTTCATCAGCCGGCAAGGGTGAACCGGTGTTGTCGCGCCAAACACCTTCCTGTCCGCGCCAAGCCAGGTTCAGGCTGGGCTGCATGCTGACGTTCACATCCATCCAGAACGGCATCACCGGCTTGAGCTCGGCCACGTCCACACCGCCGTCCTTCCAGCGGCGCTGCACTTCCAAGCCCAACGTGCGGGCAATGGGCAGGGTTGCGTATTCGTGCAGCTGGATCGAATGGCCGCCGCTCAGGTCGCCCAGCAGCGTGCGCTCTTCGCCCAGCAAACCGCCACCGTTGAAGGCGTGCGTGACCATCGGGCCGTTGGTCAGGGCCTGGTAGCTCAATTCCTCGGGCTTGTCGGCGCGGCGGAACTGCTTCAGGTTGAGCGAGTTGGTCACCATGCCGGGCCCACCGGGCGCCAGCGCTGGGGCCATGCGGGCAAGCATCTCGGGCAGCATGCCCGGCATCTGCCCGGCGGGCACCTGCGGGAAGATGCGCAGCGCCTGGGCCAGCCACAGCGCGTCGCGGCCAAAACCACCCAGCGCGTCGGCGATGTTGGACGCCACGGTCCAGGGCGCCGCGGGGCTGCGCGGATCAAACGGCACGCGCATGTTGGACATCGGCGCTTCGCGCTTGACTTCCAGGAAGACCCGCGACTCGAGGCGGCGGCCTGCGTAGGCGGCAGGGAAAACTTCGGTCTCGACACGTGCCAGGGTGATCGGCGCCAAGGGGTCGCGCACCCAAGCGCTGTCGACCGCCGTGACGTTGGCCAGCACCTTGGGAAAGCCCGACACCGTGCGGCCCAATGGCACCGAGTAGTTGTCGTTGACGTAGATGAAGGGCGTGATGGTGGCCCAGTCGTGGAACACCCAGCGCCCATTGACTTTTTTGTACCAATCGAGCGAGACCGCAAAAAAGACCTCGGTCTGCGCAAACCAGCCCAGTCCGCGGGCTTCGGCCACCTGGCCGTAGTCGAGCACCGACAAAAACACATAAGGCACCGAGGCCCGAAAGCGCCCCACCGACTCGGGCACGAAGTTCATGTAGCCGTTGCACAGCCGCTGCAAGGCGTCGAGGTTGGCGCGCAGCGGGAACACCCGCGACGACAAGCCGTTGAAGACAAAGGGCGGCTTGAACGGCAGCGGGTTGTTGGCCAGCAAGGGCAGCTGGCGGGTGAACTCGTCGGGCGTCATGGTCATGGCGGGTCCTTGGTGTCTAGCTGCGTTCAATGGCCCAGGCCGGCAAGGCTTCAATGAAACGCTTGTCGGGTGAGTCGGGCAGGTGGCTGTAGATCTGCGTGAATTCGTGGTGCGCGGCACCGGCCAGGCCGTGGGCCACCTGGCGTGCGTAGTCGCAGCAGCCGTAGCTGTCCATGCGCCCGCGCACCCAGCGTTGATCGTCTTCACTGCGCTGCGGCCGGGCCTGGCCCAGGAAGTCTTCGAGGCGGGCGCGCTCGTCGCTGCTGGCTTGCTCAAACAGGCGGATCAGCATCAGCGTGCGCTTGCCCTCGCGGATGTCGCCGCCAATTTCCTTGCCATAGGACTGCGCGTCGCCTTCCAGGTTGAGCAGGTCGTCCTGGATCTGGAACGCCGCACCCAGGAAGAAGCCAAAGCGGATCACGCGGTCGATCTCGGCTGCGGCCACGCCACCGATCAAGGCGCCAATGCGGCTGGGGTGAATGGTGGCCAGCCAGCAGGTTTTTTTCAGCACCATCAGCAGGTAGTCGGCCTCGGTCACGCTGCTCACGTTGTCGCGCCGCCAGCCCAGCTCCAGCGCCTGGCCTTCGGCCGATTCACGCGCCATGCGTTCGGTTTCTTCCAGGATCTGCAGCGCCAGGTTGGAGCCCAGCACGTGGCGGTTGTCCAGCAAGGGCTTCATCGAGATCAGCGACAGCATGTCGCCCACGTTCAGCGCAATCGGCAACCCTTCGCGGATGTGCAGGGCCGGCAGGCCGCGGCGCTGCTCGCTTTCGTCCTCGATGTCGTCGTGGATCAGCATGGCGTTGTGCATCAGTTCGATCGACACCGCCGATCGAATGGCCGCTTCGGTGCTGGCCCCGTGCGCGCGTGCGGTGGCGATGCACAGGCTGGGCCGAAAGCCGCGGCCTCCGCGGCGCGGGTAGTCGGGCAGCAGGTCATACAGGTAGCGGCTGGGCTCGCCCGTGGGCAGGTAGCGGAACAGCAGCTCGCGCGTGACGGCCGAGTAGTCCTTCAGGATCGACACCACGAGTTTTTCGTCGCGGCAGTCGGCTGCGTTGCGCATCAGGGTGTCCGTGCTCAGGCTGCGGGCGTGATGGGGTGGTTTGCAGCGCGCTCGGCAATGACCACCGACACGCTGCCCCAGGCTTGGCCTTGGCTGTCCGTCAAGGTCGCCAGATGGCGGCCCGCAACCGCCGGTTGGGTCAAGGTCAGGCGCACATGCACATGACCGGGTGCGCTGTACAAGACCAGGCTGCCAGGAACAGTGGCAGCTTCGCCCTGACCCGCGCCAGCCGTCCAACGCGCCCGCAGGGCCTCGAGGTCGGCCCCGGGCTCCAACGTCACCGCCACGTCAGCGCTTTGCCCCGACATGAATTCAAGCGTGACTTTGGCGCGTGGGCCTGCAGCGTGGATGGCCGACGGCGCAGCTGCGTGACCTGCCGTTTGCGCTGCCGATTGCGCTGCCGTGTGTGCTGCCGTTTGAGCGGCCGCCGGCGCTGCCGCTTGATCTGCCGCTTGATCTGCTGCTTGACCTGCTGTTTGCGCTGCCATTTGCCCTGCCATTTGCCCTGCCATTCGCCCGGCGACTTGCCCCGCCATCGGCGCCAAGGTCGACAGGCCATCCACCCAGGCTCGCGCCAGTTGCATCCAGGGCCCGGCCAGAGACGAAGCGCTCTGGCCCAGCGGACCCGCCAGGTTCTGCGCCCAGGCGCTTGCCGCGTTGGCCGCGTCCGCAGCCAGGCCGTGGCGTGCAGGCTCGGGGCCCTGCGGCGACAAACGCTGCGCCGCCTGCTGACCGCGCTGCATGTACGCCTCGATCACCTGGTAGGCCGTGTTGACGCCGCGTTCGACAAAGCCCTGTACACCCGCTTCGACGGCACCGCCCACGGCTTGCCCGCTGTCCAGGCCCTGCCGCACCGCAGCGCCCAGACCCGAGCTCAGCGCCTGACCCGAGTCTCGCGCCGCGTCCAGTGCGCCGCTCAGTGCGCCATTCAGTGTGGCGCCCATCGAGGCCGGCAGTCCCAGCGGCGGGCGCCGCAGCGGGGCTTGGCGCGCTGGCGTTGGGCGCTTCAGGCGGGTGTCGTTCTCAACCCCAGTTTCAGCGTCGTTCATCGGCATTCCTCCCGTGGGTGGTGGCGTTCGGCATTGAATCGGATGGGTTCATGGGTGGTCGTAGCCCACGATGTCTTCCAGCGCGGGCGCACCGGACAGCGCATGGGCGGCCAGGCGACCCGAGATGACCGCCGACTCGATGCAACCGGTGTCCAGGCCAGTGGCGGTCCAGTCGCCGGTGATGGCCAGGTTGTCAAACGACCTGTCCAGCGGCGACAGCCGGTAGGCCGGGCTGCCGGGCAGCGACTGCACGTAGCGGTCGCTCGGGTTGACGTTGGCGGTCCAGTATTGGCTGTCAAAGGCGCGTCGGTCATGGGCTGCACGCGCACGGCCGGGCTTGGCCTTGGCCGAGACCAGCAGGTCCCAGCGAAAGCCGCCGTCGGCGCGCCGGGCCAAGGGCCACAGTGCGCCCACATCGTGGTCCAAGAACCGCACCGCATGGGCCTTGACCTGCTGATGCTGCTGCTGGTGGAACTGGCGGCCGTCCATGCCGGCCTTGTCGGCGTCGGGCAGGACGCTGCAGAAATAGGCGATGGCCTTGACCGGTTTGGCAAAGCACTCTTCGGGAATCAGGTGACGCATGTCGGCCCAGGTGTCGAAGGGCTCGACAAAACCCGACAGGTTGACCGCCGGGTGCGACCAGCCCAGCGCCGGCATGTCCTCGCGCAGCCAGACCTGGAAGGCCTGGGTCGGCACGGTCTTCACATGCCGCACCATGTCGCGCCAGCGTGGTTCACGTTCAATCAATTCAGCTGCCACTTGCGGCAAGGCGCCGATGCTGGCGCCCAACACCACCAGGTCGAAGTCGGTGCCCACCTCCAGGCGCAAATGGCGGGCGCAGCCGCTCTCCCAGTCGGCTTCGAAGGCGCGGCCTGCAGCCTGCAGGGCGGCGCCGTCTTCGAGCTGCGTGTAGTCGGGCTGCGACGGCCAGCACGCCACGCCCAGCACGTCGACCAGCGGCTGATAGGGGTGCCCGCCCCGCACCTGGGCCTGCACGTCGAAATGCAGCGATTGCACGTGTGGCGTTGCGTGTGGCGCTGTGCCGGGCTGTGCGGGTGACACGGTCATGCTGCGCAGCCGGTGGAAAAACTCAAACTTGACGCCGCGCGCCTGGAGCACCTGGTAAAGCGGCGAAAAAACGATGTCGCCCATGCCCGCACTCATGCTGTAGAACAGGGCGCCGCGGTAGGTGAAGAACATGCGCATCGCGCCACGCAGCGCCACCCCGGCGGCCAGGCGGGGGCGGCTCACGTCGCCGTCTTCAAAGGCAAACGCCAGGTCGTAGATGCCGCGCATGAAGCCCGACTGCAGCGAAGCCTCAGAAGCGCCGTTGGCGCGCAGCCAGTCGCGCCAATCGTGTTCATTGATGGCGTCAAAGCCGCGTGGGTCAAAGGCCAGGCCTTGCAGCGTGGCGCCGCGCAAAATGGCCAGGATCAGGTCGATGACCTGCCAGATGCGGCGCAGCTCAACGTCGTCGGCCACCAGCAGTTCGATGCGCGAGCGCGCGGCGTTGGCCAAGGCCTCGATCAGCTTGAGCAGCACCGCACTGCCCTCGCGCAGCCGCTGCGGCACCCAGGCGTTGACGGCTTGCAGCAGCAGCTCGGCGGCTTCGGTGATGGCCGCCACACCGGCCAACTGCCCGTAACGCAGCAGGGTCTCGACCGCCGCGCCCACCGCCTGCGGGCCGCTGCGTGTGCCCACGCCCGTGCCCATGCCCGCTGAGCCTGGCGCTGCAGCAGCTGCCGCCTGGCTTTCCAGCGCCCCGGCCGAACGCACCAGCTCGCTGATCAGCATGGCCGATTGCTTCAGATAGGCCAGCACCGTGAACGGGCTGCCCTGGCCCATCGGGTCGCCGGGCTCACCGCTGCCGGGTGGGAAGTGGGCGCGCCAGAAGGTCCACTCGTCGCCCATGCGGTCGGCCACCGCCACGTCGGCCGCCGGTTTGAAGGCGTCGCGCCAGGTCTTGAACCGTTGCTCGGGGTGCAGCGTGTGCCGCTCGGCGTAACAGGCGCGCATCAGGGCAAAGGCGTTTTCATAGAAGCCCATCCACAGATGCAAGCCGTGTTCTTCGATGCGCCCAGACTCGCCGCGGCCCGAAGCGCCCTTGCCGCCCAGGCGCCAGCCCAACTGGTAGACGGTGATGTCGTAGCGACCGCCGTGCTCGGGCCGGCTGAGCTCAAAGGCCGTGGTCAGGCTGGCGCAACCGCCGCCGATCACCGTGACCCGAATCGGTTTGATTGGGCTCATTCAGCGGCCCCGGTGCGCCGTGGTGCGGGCTGGGCTGCGGGGGCCAAACCCAGTGGGCCACCGAATGGGCCACCGAGTGAGCCACCGAATGGGCCAGCAAGCGGCCCGGCCTCGCGCCGCAGCGCCGCTGGCAGGCTGAACACCACCTGCTCGGCCTGACCAAAGCTTTCCACATCGCTGCCGGGCCACCAGGCCATCAGTTGCGCGACAACGCCTTCGACCAGCGTCTCGGGCACCGATGCGCCCGAGGTCAGGCCCACCACGTCGCAGCCTTCCAGCCAGGGGCGCTGAAGGTCGGCCGCCGATTCGATCAGGTGGGCTGGCCGCCCGCACTGTTGAACCAGTTCTTGCAAGCGCAAGGCGTTGGAGCTGTGCGGCGCGCCCACCACCAGCACCACCTGCGAACGCCGGGCCAGGTCGCGCGCCGCGGTTTGCCGGTTCTGGGTGGCGTAGCAAATGTCGTCCTGCCTGGGCCCCACGATGGCGGGAAAGCGCTGTTGCAGCACCGCCAGGATGCGCGCGGTGTCGTCCACCGACAAGGTGGTCTGGGTGGCGTAGGCCACCTTCTCAGGGTTGCTCACGTTGACTGACTTGGCCTGTTCTTCGTTGGAAATGAGGTGGATCTGGGCATCACCCTGCGCCTGGAAGTGGCCCAGCGTGCCTTCGACTTCGGCGTGGCCAGCGTGGCCGACCAGGATCACGCTGCGCCCAGCCAGCCCATGGCGCTCGACTTCCCTGTGCACCTTGGCCACCAAAGGGCAGGTGGCGTCCAGCGGGTGAAGTTGCAGCGCTTGGGCCTGCTCGGAAACACCGCGCGACACACCGTGCGCGCTGAAGATGACCCTGGCGCCGACGGGCAAGCCCTGCAGCTCGTCAACGAACACCGCGCCTTGCTGGCGCAGGCGGTCCACCACGTGCCGGTTGTGAACGATTTCGTGGCGCACGTAGACGGGCGCACCGAACTCTTCGAGGGCACGTTCCACCATCAGCACGGCGCGCTCAACACCCGCACAGAACCCTCGCGGGTTGGCGATGACGATGTGCATGAATGAACCACCTCCCGACTCCGGCCCGCCCGCGTGTTTTCACCGCCGACTGTTGTTCGATGGGGGACCGTTGCAGAGCAAGCCCTACCAATCAACCCGATGAACGACGCTAACACGCAGAGTCTGAACACTCAAGGCGGACTACACCGATCCCGGTGCTGCGCCCGAAGCTGATGCCGGGGTTGGACAGCCGGCCGGCCTGAACCCGTTCGGCTTCGCCAATGCCCAGTTCTTGAAACGACGCCTGCAGCCCACTCACGGTGCAGTCCGGGTGGGCCTGGCAAATCGTCGGGTGGGGTCGGCGGTGCGCTCTCGAATTTTCTGCGTCAGCCAGTCGTTTGGCTTGTCAAAGCCTGCTGCCGCTGACCGCCGCCATAACTACCCTGCTCTGGCGCAGGCCCGCCTGCCAGCAAGCGCACCGCGCAGTACTTGAACTCGGGGATCTTGGCAAACGGGTCCAGCGCCGCGTGGGTCAGCCGGTTGATGGCCGCTTCGTAGAAGCAAAACGGCACAAACACCGCGCCGCGCGGGGTGCCGTCGTCGGCGCGGGCGTAAAGCGAAACCGTGCCGCGGCGCGACTGCAGTGTCACCACGCCGCCCGGCAGCACACCCAGGGCGGCCAGGTCCAGCGGGTGGATCAGCGCGGTGGGGTCGGGCTCCAGCGCGTCCAGCACGGTGGCGCGGCGCGTCATGCTGCCGGTGTGCCAGTGTTCCAGCTGGCGGCCGGTGATCAGCACCATCGGGTATTCGGCGTCGGGGCGCTCGGCCGCCGGGATGATGTCGGCGGGCACAAAGCGCGCCTTGCCGCCCTCACGCGGGAAGCTGTCGACAAACACCACCGACTGACCCGGGTCACCTTCTTTCACACAAGGGTAGGTCACCGCGTGTTCACGCTCCAGCCGGTCCCAGGTGATGCCGCCGATGCTGGGCATGGTGTGGCGCATTTCGTCAAACACCTGGCTGACGTGCCCATAGTTCCAGGGCAGGCCCAGGCGCTGCGCCATGTCTTGAATGATCCACAGGTCTTGCCGCGCGTCGCCAGGTGGGTTGACGGCTTGCCTGCCCATCTGCACCAGGCGGTCGGTGTTGGTGAAGGTGCCGGTCTTTTCGGGGAAGGCACTGGCCGGCAAGATCACATCGGCCAGGTAGGCGGTTTCGGTCAGGAAGATGTCCTGCACCACCAGGTGGTCCAGCGCCGCCAGCGCTGCGCGGGCGTGGTTGGCGTCGGGGTCGGACATGGCGGGGTTTTCGCCCATCACGTACATGCCACGCACGTCGCCGTGCAGGATGGCGTGCATCACCTCCACCACGGTCAGGCCAGGCTGGTCGTCCAGGCTGCCGGGGGCCGCGCCCCAAGCCGCTTCAAAGCGGGCCCGCGTGGCCGGGTTGCTGACGTGCTGGTAGTCAGGGAACATCATCGGGATCAGGCCTGCATCGGACGCGCCCTGCACGTTGTTCTGCCCGCGCAAGGGGTGCAGCCCGGTGCCGGGGCGGCCGATCTGGCCGGTCATCAGCGACAGCGCAATCAGGCAGCGGGCGTTGTCGGTGCCATGCACGTGCTGCGAAACGCCCATGCCCCACAGAATCATCGACGCCTTGGACGTGGCGTACAGCCGCGCCACTTCGCGCAGCGTCTGCGCGTCAATGCCACACAGTGGGGCCATCGCCTCGGGCGTGTAGGCGGCCACGTTCTGGCGCAGTTCGTCAAAGCCGATGGTGCGGCTGTTGATGAAGTCCTGGTCGACCAGGCCCTCGGTGACGATGACGTTCATCATCGCATTGAGCATGGCCACGTCGGTGTCGGGTTTGAACTGCAGGAAGCGGTGCGCCACGCGGGCCAGGTCGGAGCGGCGTGGGTCACAAACGATCAGCTTGGTGCCGTTTTGAATGGCGTTTTTCAGGAAGGTGGCCGCCACCGGGTGGTTGATCGTGGGATTGGCGCCGATCAGGATGACCACCTCGGCCTGGATCACGTCCATCACCGGGTTGCTCACCGCGCCAGAGCCGATGCCTTCGAGCAAGGCCACCACCGACGACGCATGGCACAGCCGCGTGCAGTGGTCGACGTTGTTGCTGCCAAAGCCCGTCCGCACCAGTTTCTGGAACAGGTAGGCCTCTTCATTGCTGCCCTTGGCCGAGCCAAAACCGGCCAACGACTTCTTGCCGTGCTGGTCGCGGATCTGGGCCAGCTTGCCGCCGGCCAGGTCCAGCGCCTCTTGCCAGCTGGCTTCGCGAAAGACTTCCAACACGCGGGTCGGGTCCATCTTGAAATGTGGCTTCAACTGGTCGCTCTTGGGCGCGTCGGCACGGCGGATCAAGGGCACCGTCAAACGCTGCGGGTGGTGGGCGTAGTCAAAACCATAGCGGCCCTTGACACACAGCCGGCCCTGGTTGGCCGGGCCGTCGCGGCCTTCGACGAACAGGATCTGGTCGTCCTTGACGTGGTAGGTGAGCTGGCAGCCCACACCGCAGAACGGGCACAGCGACTGCACCTGCTTGTCGGGCACCGCCAGCGCCACTTCGCGCGCCGGCATCAGGGCGCCGGTGGGGCAGGCTTGCACACACTCACCGCAGGCCACACAGGTGGAGTCGCCCATCGTGTCGGCCATGTCGAACACGATCTTGGCGTGCTCGCCACGGAACGCCAGTCCGATCACATCGTTGACCTGCTCTTCGCGGCAGGCGCGCAGGCACCGCGTGCACTGGATGCACGCGTCCAGGTTGACGGCGATCGCGGGGTGCGACAAATCATGCGGCACCTGGCCG
>JAYVSX010000042.1:0-15152 GCA_043774975.1 Rubrivivax sp. | reverse complement strand
GTCGTCATCGAACTCAAGCGCGGTGAAGTGCCTGAGGTCGTGCTGAACAACCTGTACAAGCAGACGCAACTGCAAGACAGCTTCGGCATGAACATGGTGGCGCTGATCGACGGCCAGCCCAAGTTGTGCAACCTGAAGATGTTGATCGACATCTTCCTGGAGCACCGCCGTGAAGTGGTCACCCGGCGCACGGTGTTTGAGCTGCGCAAGGCACGCGAACGCGGCCACGTGTTGGAAGGCCTGGCGGTGGCGCTGGCCAACATCGACGAGTTCATCGAGACCATCAAGACCAGCCCCACGCCGCCAGTGGCCAAGGCCGCCTTGATGGCCAAGAGCTGGGACAGCTCGATGGTGCGCGAGATGTTGTCGCGCGCCGAAGAAGGCACCTTGGGCGGCCGCGCGGCCTACCGCCCCGAAGGCTTGCCCGCCAGCTACGGGCTGCAGGCCGACGGCCTGTACCGACTCAGCGACGACCAGGCGCAAGAAATTCTGCAGATGCGCCTGCAGCGCCTGACCGGGCTGGAGCAGGACAAAATCATTGGCGAGTACCGCGAGGTGATGGGGCACATTGCCGACCTGCTGGACATCCTGGCCAAACCCGAGCGCGTGACGGCCATCATCAGCGGCGAACTGGGCGACCTGCGCCAGGAGTTTGGACAAAGCAAACTGGGCGCGCGCCGCAGCGTGATCGAGCGCAACGCCCTGGAGCTGGGCACCGAAGACCTGATCACGCCCACCGACATGGTGGTCACGCTCAGCCACACTGGCTATGTGAAGAGCCAGCCGCTCACCGAGTACCGCGCCCAAAAGCGGGGCGGTCGCGGCAAGCAGGCCACACAAACCAAGGAAGACGACTGGATCGACCAGCTCTTCATCGCCAACACGCACGACTGGATCCTGTGCTTCAGCGACCGCGGCCGGGTCTACTGGATCAAGGTCTGGGAAGTGCCGCAGGGTTCACGCGCTTCGCGTGGCCGCCCCATCGTCAACATGTTCCCGCTGCAGGCCGGCGAAAAGATCACCGTGGTATTGCCGCTGACGGGCGAGTTCCGCAGCTTCCCGGCCGACCATTACGTGTTCATGAGCACGGCCTTGGGCGTGGTCAAGAAGACACCTTTGGACGACTTTTCCAACCCCCGCAAGGCCGGCATCATTGCCGTCACGCTGGACGAAGGTGACTTCCTGATTGGCGCGGCGCTCACCGACGGCAAGCACGACGTGATGTTGTTCAGCGACGGTGGCAAGGCGGTGCGCTTTGACGAAGGTGACGTCACCGCCCACGGCCGCCAGGCCCGCGGTGTGAAGGGCATGACGCTGGAAGAAGGCCAGAGCGTGATCGCCATGTTGGTGGCCGAAGACGAAACCCAAAGCGTCTTGACCGCCACCGAAAACGGCTACGGCAAGCGCACCAGCATCGTCGAGTACACCCGCCATGGGCGCGGCACCAAGGGCATGATTGCCATCCAGCAAACCGAGCGCAATGGCCGCGTGGTGGCCGCCACGCTGGTGAGGCCGGCCGATGAGATCATGCTCATCACCGACAAAGGCGTGCTGGTGCGCACCCGGGTCAGCGAAATCCGCGAACTGGGCCGCGCCACGCAAGGCGTCACGCTGATCTCGCTGGACAACGGCACCAAACTGTCGGGTCTGCAGCGCCTGGTCGAAAACGACGCCCCCGCTGACAACGAAGACGCCGCCGGCAGCGAGCCGAGCGCGGAAGGAAACCCATGAAAAATCCCGTTTTCATCGCCCTCACCCTGGCCTGTGCCTTGGTGGCCCCGACCGCCGCGCTGGCCCAGACCAACGGCAAAAAAGAACTGGTGGCGAAGATCCTTCAACTGCAACAACCCGGCATCGAGGCCATGGCCCGCCAGATGGCTGAGCAACCCGCGATGCAGTTGATGCAACAGGCCGGCCCGGCCTTGCAGCGCTTGCCCGCCGAACGTCGCGAAGCGGTGGCCAAGGACGTGGAGGCCGACATGCGCAAATACGCCGAAGAGGCAGTTCCCTTGGTTCGCGACCGCGCCGTCAAGGCCGCACCCGCCACCATCGGACCCATCCTGGAAGAGCGTTTCACCGAAGACGAGCTTCGTCAGGTGGTGGCCATGCTCGAGTCGCCCACCATCCGCAAGTTTCAGGGCATGGCCGGCGACATGCAGAAAGCCCTGATGGAGAAGGTGGTGGCCGACACCCGCGCCGAGATTGAGCCCAAGGCTCGCGCCATGACGGCCAGCGTCTCCAAGCGCTTGACGCCCCCCGCGGGGCCTGCAACCAACAGCTCGGCGCCGAAAAAGTAAGCCCAGCCGCACCAAGCCATGCCCGACGTGAACGAGCCTTTGGCCACCAACCCGCTGCTCATGTCGTTGCGCACGCGCATCGACGCTGTGGACCGCGAGTTGCTGGCGCTGCTCAACCGCCGGGCTGCCTTGGCGCTGGAGGTGGGCGAGGTCAAGAAACAGGAAGGCTCGCCGGTGTTCCGCCCCGAGCGCGAAGCTCAGGTCATCGACGGTCTCAAATCCGCCAACGTGGGGCCGCTGCCCAACGACTGCGTGGCGCCGATCTGGCGCGAAATCATGTCGGCCAGCCGCGCGCTCGAAACCCCCACGCGGGTGGCCTACCTGGGGCCTGCGGGCACCTTCAGCGAAGAGGCCGCGCTTGGGTTCTTTGGTTCGTCGATCCTGAAGGTGCCGTGCGCCAATTTCGACGAGGTGTTTCACGTCACCGCCACTGGCGCGGCAGACTTTGGTGTGGTGCCGGTGGAAAATTCCACCGAAGGCGTGGTCACTCGATCGCTGGACCTGTTCCTGCACACGCCGCTGTTCATCATTGGCGAGACCAGCTTGTTTGTGCGCCACAACCTGCTGCGCAAGACCGACAGCGCGCAGGGTGTGACGGCGGTGCTGGCCCACCCGCAGGCGCTGGCGCAATGCAACGCCTGGTTGTCTGCGCACCTGCCTGCGGCCGAACGCAGGCCGGTGTCGAGCAACGCTGAAGGTGCCCGCCTGGCCGCACTGGATGGCAGCCTGGCCGCCATCGCCAGCACCCGTGCAGCGGGCGAATTTGGTCTGCACGTGGTGGCACCGGCGGTACAAGACGACGCCCACAACCGCACCCGGTTTGCCGTGGTCACCCACCCGCAACGTCACCCGGCGCCCAAAGCCTCTGGACACGATTGCACCAGCCTGGTGGTGTCGGTCACCAACCGGCCTGGGGCGGTGCACGACATGCTGGTGCCGTTGAAGTCGCATGGCGTCTCCATGACCCGCTTTGAGTCCAGGCCAGCCCGGTCGGGCCAGTGGGAGTACTACTTCTACATCGATCTGGAAGGCCACCCTGACGACGCCAACGTGACCCAGGCGTTGACCGAGTTGCGCCAGGTCTGTGCCTACTTCAAGGTTTTGGGCACCTACCCCATCGACGTGAAATGAAGCTTGCAGCTGGCCTTCTTTCACCGTCTATCCAGGGCGCGCTGGCACCGTCCCGGCGCCGCCGGCCGCAAGCCCTTTCCAGGCTGGTGGGCTGAGGCCGCAGCGATGTTCAACCAACTGGGTGTCATCGGCTGCGGTTTGATGGGCGGCAGCTTTGCGTTGGCGCTCAAGCGCGCGGGGCTGGTCAAACGGGTCATCGGCTACAGCAAGTCGCCTTCCACCACCGAAAAAGCCAAGAAGCTCGGCATCATCGACGTGGCCGCCGAGTCCGCTTTGCTCGCCGTCTCGGGCTCGGACATCGTGCTGCTGGCGGTGCCGGTGGCCGCCACCGAAACCACCTTCAAGGCCATCCGCCACCTGGTGGAGCCGGGTGTGCTGTTCATGGACGTCGGCAGCACCAAGCGCGATGTGGTGGACGCCGCGCGCCGGGTGTTGCGCGAACGGATCACGTCGTTTGTGCCGGCCCATCCGATCACAGGCAAAGAGGTGTCGGGCATTGCCCACGCCGACGCCGCGCTCTACAGCGGGCGCCAGGTCATCATCACGCCGCTGGCGCAAACCTCACCCGAATTGGTTCAGAAAGCCACCGACGTGTGGTCCGCCATTGGGGCCCAGGTGCTCAAGATGACACCTGAAAACCACGACGCTGCATTTGCCGCGGTCAGCCACCTGCCCCATCTGCTGGCTTTTGCCTATTTCAGCGCGGTGGTCAACCAGCCTGCGGGCAAAGACTTCCTGTCGCTGGCGGGACCGGGCTTTCGCGACTTCACCCGCATCGCAGCCAGCAACCCCGAGATGTGGCGCGACGTCCTGGTGGCCAACCGCGAAGAAGTGCTCAAGCAGTCGCAACGCTTTCGCCGCGCGCTCGACGCGTTGGAGCACGTCATCCGCGAAGGCAACGGCGACGCACTGGAAGGCCTGATCCGCGGGCCGGCGGAAGGTCGGTCCCAGTGGCAAATGGGCAGCCGCGGCAGTGGCGGCTCCAGTTCCTCGGGCAGCGGTGGCAGCAACGGCAGCGGCAACACCAAACTCTGACCCTGTGACGATGCGGGTGGGGCTGGTAACCCTGCCACCAAGCCAACGCACACGCCAAACACGATTGCCCCGGTCTCATGCACCACATCCCCTACCTTGATCTACCGCCTTTGAACGGCGCATCAGGCACCGTGCGTTTGCCCGGGTCCAAGAGCATTTCCAACCGGGTGCTGTTGCTGGCCGGCTTGGCCAGCGGCACCACCGCCGTGCACGACCTGCTCGACAGCGACGACACCCGGGTCATGCTGGCAGCCCTGCAGTCCTTGGGTTGCCAACTGCGCCATGAAGGCCGTGTGTTGCACGTCACCGGTATGGGTGGACGGTTGCTGACCCACGAAGCCGATCTGTTCCTGGGCAATGCCGGCACCGCCATGCGCCCGCTGGCCGCCGCGCTGGCTGTACTCAGCACCCTGCAGGGTGGCCGGTTCGATCTGCGCGGTGTCGCGCGCATGCACGAACGTCCGATTGGGGATTTGGTCGATGCCCTGAGGCCCTTGGGTTGCCAGATCGAAGACCTGGGTCAGGCTGGCTATCCGCCGTTGCGACTGACGGGCACGGCGGGCGGTCGTCTTCAGACGGCACAGCCCATCCAAGTGCGGGGCGACGTCTCCAGCCAGTTCCTGACCGCGTTGCTGATGGCCCTGCCCTTGGCCACCGAGCAGGCCGATGTCGAGATTGAGGTCGTGGGCGAGTTGATCTCCAAGCCCTACATCGAGATCACGCTCAACTTGTTGGCGCGGTTTGGCATTCAGGTGCAGCGCCAAGGCTGGCAGCGGTTCACCTTGCCGCGTGGCAGCCAATATCGCAGCCCTGGCAGCGTGCACGTCGAAGGCGACGCTTCGTCGGCGTCCTACTTCGTTGCGATGGGCGCCATTGCCGCTCACGGTGGTGCACCGCTGCGCATTGAGGGCGTGGGAAGCGACTCCATCCAGGGTGACATTCGGTTTGTCGACGCGGCCGTGGCCATGGGTGCGCAGGTCAAGCGCGGCCCAGGGTGGCTGGAAGTCCACCGCGGCCGCTGGCCGCTGGCCGGCATCACACTGGACTGCAACCACATTCCCGATGCCGCGATGACTCTGGCGGTGATGGCGCTCTACGCCGACGGCCCCACCCGCCTGACCGGCATTGCGAGCTGGCGCGTCAAAGAAACCGATCGCCTGGCAGCCATGGCCAGCGAACTTCGCAAGCTGGGCGCCACGGTCGAAGAGGGCGCCGACCACCTGGTGGTCCAGCCACCGCAGCGCTGGCACAGCGCGTCGGTGTGCACCTATGACGACCACCGCATGGCCATGTGCCTGTCGCTGGCCGCCTTCAACCCCCTGGCGGGCGGCCACGCCAGCGTACGGGTGCAGGACCCGGCATGCGTGGCCAAGACTTTCCCCGACTACTTCGAAGCTTTTTTCGACGTGGTCAGTGCCGATCCGGCCGTCGTTCCCGTCATCACCATCGACGGACCCACCGCATCGGGCAAAGGCACCTTGGCTTCTGCCGTTGCCACAGCGCTGGGCTACGGGCTCCTGGACAGCGGAGCGCTTTACCGCGCCACTGGCCTGGCCGCCGTCCAGTCGGGCGTCGACCCCGACGCTGAGCTGCCGGTGGCGGCGCTGGCCGCCCAGCTGGACCTGCGATTCGGCCAGGGCGTAGACGCCGGCCGCACCTGGCTGCGCGGCCGCGAGGTCACCGATGCGCTGCGGCTGGAAGCCAGCGGCTTGCTGGCCTCACGCGTCTCGGCCCTGCCCGCCGTGCGCCGGGCCCTGCACGGTCTGCAGCTGGCCTTTCGCCGCGCTCCGGGCCTGGTGGCCGACGGCCGCGACATGGGCACGGTGGTCTTTCCCGACGCCAGCTTGAAGGTCTTCCTCACGGCCAGCGCCGAACACCGCGCCGAACGCCGCCATAAGCAGTTGATTTCAAAAGGAATTCCCGCTAATATCGCTAGCCTTCGCGCTGATCTGGAAGCCCGCGACGCTCGCGATCAAAATCGCAGCGTTTCGCCTTGCAAACCGGCCGTAGACGCGCTGCTCCTGGACAATTCAGACCTTGGCATCGAAGAGTCGGTGCAACAGGTGCTGGCTTGGTGGCAACAGCGCGGGCCCTTTAAGGGCCTGTAGCTCCACTGGTTTGCCTCGTTCCTGCATTCCCCCCCGTGGCCGTCAGGCCCGTCGTCATGACAGGGTGTGCAGGTCTTCAACTCCAACCGCGGCACCCCGCTGCAAGCAAGCCCGGCTCTGCCTTCAACTCCTCCGGGTCAGTCTAGGAAGTCCATGTCCATCACTACTACCGTCACCTCCTCGGGTGGCAATGGCTCTTTTGCGGCTCTGTTCGAGGAATCCCTCAAGAGCAATGACATGCGCGTTGGCGAGGTCATCTCCGCCGAAGTTGTGCGCATCGAGTTCAACCACGTCGTGGTCAATGCAGGCCTCAAGAGCGAAAGCTATGTGGCCATTGAAGAATTCAAGAACGACCTGGGCGAGCTTGAAGTCCAGGTCGGTGACTTCGTTTCGGTGGCCATCGACGCCGTCGAAAACGGTTACGGCGACACCATCCTCAGCCGCGACAAGGCCAAGCGCCTGGCCAGCTGGATGTCGCTGGAAAACTCATTGGAGTCGGGCGAATTTGTCACTGGCACGGTCAGTGGCAAGGTCAAGGGCGGTCTGACGGTGCTGGTCAACGGCATCCGCGCCTTCCTGCCGGGCAGCCTGCTTGACACCCGCCCCGTGAAGGACATGTCGCCCTACGAGGGCAAGACCATGGAGTTCAAGGTCATCAAGCTCGACCGCAAGCGCAACAACGTGGTGTTGTCGCGCCGTGCCGTGGTCGAAGCTTCGATGGGCGAAGAGCGCGCCAAGTTGCTGGAAACCCTGTCTGAAGGCGCCATCGTCCATGGCGTGGTCAAGAACATCACCGAATACGGTGCGTTTGTCGACCTGGGCGGCATTGACGGCCTGTTGCACATCACCGACATGGCCTGGCGCCGTGTGCGTCACCCCAGCGAAGTGGTCACCGTGGGCCAGGAGCTCACCGCCAAGGTGCTGAAGTTCGACGCCGAGAAAAACCGCGTCAGCCTGGGCCTGAAGCAGCTGGGTGACGACCCTTGGCATGGCGTGGCTCGCCGCTACCCCAACAGCACCCGCCTGTTTGGCAAGATCACCAACATCGCTGATTACGGCGCGTTTGTGGAAATCGAACCCGGCATCGAAGGTCTGGTGCACGTGTCCGAAATGGACTGGACCAACAAAAACGTCGCTCCCGCCAAGGTGGTCACCCTGGGCGAAGAAGTCGAAGTCATGGTCCTGGAGATCGACGAAGACAAGCGCCGCATCAGCCTGGGCATGAAGCAGTGCAAGGTCAACCCGTGGGAAGAGTTCTCTTCCACCGTCAAGCGCGGTGACCGCGTCAAGGGCCCCGTCAAGAGCATCACCGACTTCGGCGTCTTCATCGGCCTGACCGCCGGCATCGACGGCCTGGTTCACCTGTCAGACCTGTCCTGGCACGAACCGGGCGAAACAGCGGTGCGCAACTACAAGAAGGGCCAGGAAGTTGAAGCCCTGGTGCTGGCGGTGGACGTCGAGCGCGAGCGCATCAGCCTGGGCATCAAGCAGCTGGACACCGACCCCTTCACCAGCTTCACCACGATGAACGACCGCGGTGCCATCGTTGACGGCAAAGTCAAGAGCGTCGACCCGCGCGGCGCCGAGATCCAGCTCAACGAAGACGTCACCGGCTACCTGCGTGCCTCCGAAATCAGCCGCGACCGCGTCGAAGACGCACGCAACGTGCTGAAAGAGGGCGACGACGTCAACGTCATGGTGATCAACGTCGACCGCAAGATGCGTTCGATCCAGTTGTCGATCAAGGCCAAGGACAACGCCGAAGAGCAGCAGGCCATGCAGCGCCTGAGCCAGACCGCCGAACGTGAAAACGCCGGCACCACGAGCCTGGGCGCCTTGCTGCGCGCCAAGCTCGACAAGGGCAACGAGTAAGACTGCCCTGCCCTGCCGAGCCTGCTGATGCAGGGTCGGCGGGGCATCCTCTCTGGCCTTCGTACCCGCTGTACACGACCGACCCAGATGACCCGATCCGATCTTGTCACCCGCTTGACCGAGCGTTTCTCGCAGCTGACCCAGCGCGACACCGAATTCGCCGTCAAGACCATCCTCGACGCCATGTCTGACGCGCTGGCGCGTGGGCATCGCATCGAGATACGCGGTTTTGGCAGCTTCAGCATCAACCGCCGACCACCGCGCATAGGCCGCAACCCGCGCAGTGGCGAGCAGGTGGTCATTCCCGAAAAGCTGGTGCCGCACTTCAAACCGGGCAAAGCCCTGCGCGAAGCCGTGGACACGCAGCCCGCCTCGGAGCTCGAGCTCGAGCTCCGCTGAGCCGGGCCATGGCTCCTAGAATCGGCGCCTGATGCGCCTTTTCTCCTGGCTCGCTCGGGCCCTTATCTTCTTCACCTTGTTTGCGTTTGCGCTGAACAACCAGCAGCAGACGGTCGTGCATTGGTTTTTTGGCGCGCAATGGCAGGCGCCGTTGGTGATCATCGTCTTGGCCGCCTTTGCCGCCGGTTGCGCTGTGGGGGTGCTGGCCATGCTGCCTGACCTGTGGCGTCGATGGCGCCGAGCCCGGCCCGTCGGTTTGTCGTCGACCAAAACCACCGAAGCAGCACCGGCTTCTGTCACACCATCCGAATTTGCGGTTGAACATCCGCCACGGGTAGGCCCCTGAACCTGCCGTTCAAAGGACCCCACGATGGAGTTTGAGCTGCAGTGGCTGCTGATCGGTTTGCCGGTGGCCTTTGCCTTGGGTTGGGTGGCGTCACGCATGGACCTGCGACAGCTGCGCCGTGAGCGTGACGACTCGCCGCGCGCCTATTTCAAGGGCTTGAACCTGTTGCTCAACGAGCAGCAGGATCGGGCCATCGACGCTTTCATCGAAGCCGTCCAGAACGACCCCGACACCACCGAGCTTCACTTCGCGCTGGGCAACCTATTTCGGCGCCGCGGGGAGTTCGAACGCGCCGTGCGTGTGCATCAACACTTGCTGGACCGGGCCGACCTGAAAAACGGCGACCGCGACCGCGCGCAATTGGAGCTGGCCCAAGACTTCATGAAGGCCGGCCTCTTTGACCGCGCAGAAGCGGCTTGGCGGGCCTTGCAGGGCACGCCACACGCTGGACAAGCCCAACTGGCGCTGCTGTCGCTTTATGAGCGCTCGCGCGACTGGGTTCAGGCGGCCGAAATTGCCGGCAATCTGCAACAACAAGGCCAGGGCTCATTCGCCGAACGCATTGCCCACTATGAATGCGAACTGGCCGAGCAGGCCGACGCGCGTGGCGCCGCCGAAGAAGCCGACGCTGCTTTGTTGCGTGCCAAGGCGGCCTCGCCCAACGCCACCCGGGTAGCGGTGCTGACCGGTCAGCGTCTGCGTCGGCAAGGCCAACATGCGCAGGCCCTGCTGGCGTGGGACCAGCTTCAGCAGAACCAGCCGGCGGCCTTCTTGCTGGTGGCGGCGGACTACGCCAACTCGGCTCTGGCCTGCCAGGACGCTGCCGTCACGCTGGCTGCGCAAAACAGGCTGGAGACTGCCTTGAACGGCATGCCCGCCGTCGAACTGCTGCAGGCACTGGAACAGCTCGATGGCCCAGACTCGGCCCGCAGACTCCCGCGGCTGTTAGCCCACCTCCGGGCGCACCCCTCTTTGTCTGCGGCTCAGCTGCTGCTGTCGCAAGAACCGCAAGAGTGGACCGACGAAGGCCGTGTGGCGCTGCGTGAAGCCGTCGCTCGCGCAGCCAGGCCTCTGCAGCGCTACCGCTGTGCCGTGTGCGGCTTCGAAGCCCAACACTACTTTTGGCAGTGTCCCGGCTGCCTCAGCTGGGACAGCTATCCGCCGCAGCGGCTGGACGCTGTTTGACGCCGGCGAGCGTGTTGCTGACGTGACACCGGCTCAGCAAGCACAGCCCGGGCCGGGCCGCCTGCGTCAACGGGCGATTTGCCGCTCGAACAAGGCCAGCACATCCTGACGGCTGGGCACCTGGCCTTTGCCACCGATGCTGGCCACCCGCCCGGCCCCCGTGATACCCGCCAGGCCAGGCTCGTGGTCGCAGTAGATGCCCAAAGTCGGCAGTCCCAAAGCCGCCGCCAGATGGGTCAGGCCGGTGTCCAAACCAACCACCTGTTGCGCACTGGCCAGCACCGCGGCCATTTCGCCCACTTTCAGAAAAGGCGGCACGTCGCCCTCGCAACCCGCAGCAATGCGTTCGGCCAGCGTTTGCTCGTCAGGGCGACCCCAACAAACCAGCGGCGTCCAGCCCAGCTCCACCATGCGCTTGCCCACCGCCACCCAGTTCTTTTCGGGCCAGTGCTTTTCTTTGCGGCTGGCGTTGGGAATCAACACACCATAGGCCGTATGCGGCTTCCAGGCCGCCATGGGCGCCAGCAAGCCAAAGTCAGGCGGGCCACTGACGACGTAGCCCAGGTGGGCGGCCGCCAGCAGGCGGCAGCGTTGCACAGCAGGCAGTTCACGCGACACAGCGGCCCTGCGCGAGTACAGCAGCGCCGCTGCCGGTTCGCGAATGCTGTGGCGGTCGTAGCCAACCACAGGGCCACGCGCCTGCCGTGCCCAGACGGCGCTTTTGACCAAGCCCTGAAGGTCCAGCACAGCGTCGTAAGCAGCCTCTCGCATCTCTTGCCGCAAGGCGCCCATGGCTCGCCAAGTGTCGCCGCTCAGCAGACTGCCGCGCCACTTGCGCCAGGACATCGGCAGCACCCGGTTGACGCCAGGATGCAGCTTGGGAATGGCGGCAAACGGTGCCTCGACCAGCCAGTCGATCTGAGCTTGCGGAAACTGCTTGCGGATGTCCGACGCCACGGGCAACGCATGAACCACGTCACCCATGGACGAGGTCTTGATAATGAGGATGCGCGGCGCGTTCAAGGCTGCTGGCGCTCTTTGACGAGCTGCGGGTTGAGCTGCGGGTCGTTGTACATCTTGAACTGCCGGTAAACCTTGAAGTAAGCACGACCGGATGCCGTTTCAGCCAACAAGACGTCCAGGCAGGCGCCCAAGTCGCTGCGTTGTTCGTGCAGGCGTTGCCACTTGGCCTGACTGGACTGTCGATGAACCTCGTCAACATCGGTTCGCAAGGTTTGCGCCCGCATCGCCTGCAGCTTGAGCGCCATGATCGACATGCGGTCGATCATGCTGCCTGCCGTCTCGCTGTTGAGCCGGGCCCCCAGCGCGGCGTTGGAACGAGGTGCAGGGCCACGGGCTGCGGCTTCGTCCACCAATCCCAACACCAAGAGCAGCAGTTCGTCGACACGTTCGGTGGCGTCGTTGCGGGCCTGGTTATAGCGGTCGATGGCCCGTTTGTTGAGCGCGATGTCGCTGTCGGCCACCGTTGTGCGCCGGGCCAAGTCTTCTTCAGCCCACAGCAAACAATTGTTGCGGTGGTTGGTCTGCACCCAGCGCCACAGGTCAGCATCGACAGGCTCCGGCTCGGTGGCGGGCCAAGCCGGCAAGCTCAGCAAGCGGTCGTGCAGCTCGATCACCTGGGCGGCGGTCAGGGGCGCGGATGAAGTCATGGGCGGCAAGGGTGCACGGTTTGCACTGTCAAAATGAGCCGCGATTATCAGCTGCACATGACCACTCCAGAACCCAGACCTTTGATCGTCCGCCTGCGCAACTGGGTGGGCGACGTGACCTTGAGCCTGCCCATGCTGCAACGCCTGGCCGCCCATGGCTTTGAGTTGACGCTGCTGGGCAAAGGCTGGGCACGCGACTTGTTGGCTGGCCAGGGCTGGCCGGTCCATCGACTGGCGCCGACCCTGCGGCAACGGGTGCTGCAGCTGCGACAGCTGCGCCAGCTGCAGAGCCAGCCGAAACGAACGAAAGGCGATGCCCGCCGGACGGGGGCTGCCCTGCCGGCGTTGTGTCTGCCCGACTCTTTTTCCAGCGCCCTGGAATTTCGCCTGGCCGGCCTGCCTGCGCTGGGTCATGCCTGGGAAGGTCGCAGCGCCTTGTTGGGCCAAGCTGTGCCGCGCCCGCGCGCGGTCCATGAGTTCCAGGTGTACTGGCAGTTGGGCGACGTTTTTCTGGGCCAGAAAGCGCCCTTGCCCGCCCAGATTCAACTTCAGCCTACGGTGCAGCAAGCGCAGCAAGCCCAGGCGCTGCGCCAAGGCCATGGCCTGGAACCGGGCTGCATCTTGATCTGCCCGTTCGCAGGCGGTACCTGGGACAAGATGGACAAGACCTGGCCCGGCTTCGCCGAGTTCGTGGCGCAGGGGCTGCTGAGTCTGGGTCGCAGCGTGGTCGTGTGCCCCGGCCCAGGCGAAGAAGAGCGCGTCGCCCGTGAGCAGTTTCCGCTTGCCACCTTGCTGCCTGGGGTCAACCTGGGCGTATACGCCGCCTTGTTGAAAGACGCTGCGCTGCTGATCAGCAACGACACCGGTCCGGGCCACATGGCGGCGGCCGTCGGCGCGCCCTTGATCTCGGTGATGGGGCCCAGCAACCCTTCGCTCTGGCGCCCTTGGGGCCACGACGTGCAGGTGCTGGGCGGCCATGGCCGGTGGCCAGAGACGGGTGCTGTGATGGACGCCACCCGAGGCATCTTGAACCGGCGTTGACACCCCACCGGGGGGATGCGTGGCGTCACCCGCCTGGGGGCACTCGCCTTGCCCCGCAGCGGGGGAGTGACCTGCGCAGTGCAGCTTCGCAGAATTCATTCCAACCCGCCAGCCAGCTCTGAGCACTGAGCCTCAAAGCCGGAACCGGTGGGTTGTGATGAACCTCAACCCTGCTTCAAGGAGCACACCATGATCCGCACGCTGCTGAAACCACTGCAGGCCACTTTGCTGGCCTTTATCTTCGCTGTCTTCTCTGTCAACGCCTTGGCCGCAGCCGATGCCAACCGGGCTACACAGGCCGAACTGGAATCGGTCAAAGGCATCGGCCCCGGCCTGTCAGGCAAGATCCTGAAAGCACGTCAAACGGCCGAATTCAAGAGCTGGGGCGACCTGGTCGAACGTGTCGGCGGCATTGGCCCGGGCAACGCGGCCCGCTTCTCCAAGGCCGGACTGACGGTTTCAGGCGCGGCCTACGAAGGCCAAGCCACGCCCGCAGCCAAGAGCAGCAAGACCAGCTCGGCCGACAAAGTCAGCCGCAGCGCCAAGGCCGAAGGCGCAGAGCCCAAGGCCAGGAAGAGCAAGAAAGCCGACAGACCAGAAGTCTGAAGGCTGAGCTGCGGTGTCTACCGACACGGCAGCAACGATCAAGGCAACAACAAGTCGGGCCCGGTGGCGTTGTGGCGCTGCCGGGCCTGCGCAATCAGGTCCCAGCCAAAGAAGCGCAAGACTTCGTCCCTGCGGATCACCGTGTCGGCCTCGCCCAGCGCCATCAGCTCTTGAGTGAAGGGCGCTTCAAAGAGCAGGTAGCTGGCCAGAGCCGAACCCCGCGCTTGCTGGCCCTGCCCACTCACACCCACCCCGCGCAGCAAGGCTCTAACCGGTGCTGGAAGGGCCGACAAGTGGCGCGACGCGATGTCATCGATGCGCTGCGTGGGCGAAATGACCAGGGCCTCGAGGGGCCTGAGCTGCGAGTCTGCCAACACCGCCTCGGGCAACAAAGCCAAGGTCCGGTTGATGCGCCGCATGCGTTCGATGTCAACCGCCAGGGCGTCCAAAAAGATGCTGGCCATGGCGTGGCCTGCAATCTGCGCCAGGTTGGGATAGTCCAGCGTCGGGGCCACCCGGCCCTGCGGTTCCTGCATGCGCCCCACGCCAATGATCAGCAGACGCTGCGCGCCCAGATGAACAGCGGGTGAAAGTGGCGCCGTCTGGCGCATCGAACCGTCGCCGAACCAGCCCGGGTCGCCGTTGACTTGCAGCTGCGTGGCAGGAAAGACAAAAGGAATGGCCGACGAAGCCAGCAGGTGCGCCTGGGTCAGACGAGACTGGATGGCCACCCGCTGCGAACGCATCCAGGGCTCAATGGTCTGAGCCGCATCAAAAAACGTGTGGTGCTCGCCACTCGTGTAGCTGGAAGCCGTGACTGCAAAAGCGTGCAGGTGCTTCTGTTCAAACATCATCGGCAAGCGCTCCAGCGGCACCAGCCGCTGCAGCAAATCCGCCAAGGGCGCGTTGTCCAGCAAGGACCGGGGCCGGGCCCGGCGCCAGCGGGCGATCACCCAGCCCACCGAAACCATGGTCAGCCACTGCGCACCAGAGCGAATGACACCCAACGAGTCGGAGCGGTAAACCTGCTCGGCGCTGAAGTTTTGCCAGACCCGCGCCAGCAGTTCAACCGCCGCTTCAAAGCGGTCTGCGTTGGCGGCCAGCGCCGCAGCGTTGATGGCGCCGGCTGAGGTGCCGCAAATCACGCCAAAGGGGTTGCGCAAGCGAGCCATGGGGCCCAGCGACTCGCGCCGCATGCGCGAGATGGCGCGCAACACACCCACTTGGTAAGCGGCCCGCGCACCGCCACCGCTCAAAACCAGGGCGGTCAGCGGTGTTTCATACATGGGGCCCGACTGTAGCGCCGGGCCTGGGGTGGTCAATCGCCGTGTTTGCCCTTGCCTTGGCCTTTGCCATGGTCCTTGTCTTGGCCCTTGCCATGGTCCTTGCCATGGTCCTTGTCATGACCTTTGCCGTGACCTTTGCCTTTAGGGTCGACATGCTGGCCGTACCACTGATCCTG
>JAYVSX010000041.1:0-3272 GCA_043774975.1 Rubrivivax sp. | reverse complement strand
GCTGAAGTCGGTGTTGTCGCCCAACGGTTCCAGGCTGGAACTGGCTCCCATGCTGAAACCGGACATTGGAGCCGGTGCAGGGGTGGCGGTCGGGACGGGCATGGCGGCGTCAAACGACACGGCCGACAAGGGCGCCAGCGGCGGCAAGCCCGTGGCCATCTGTACCGGCGCTGGCGCGGAGGGCGGCGGCAGGTGGATGTCGGGCAGCGGTGCGGGCGTCGGGCTGCGAAACGGGTTGTCGTAGGCCGGCGTGTGCACGGCTGCGGTGGTCTCGGGGGCCGGTGCGGGGCCGTAATGGCCAGGGCCACGGCCACGGCCGGTGCTGTTGAAGCCGGCGTCGCCGACCATTTGCTGTTCGATCTCGTCGATCTTGGCCTTGACGCCGTCGGGGCGGGCGGTGGATGTCTCGGGCGCGCGCGACTCTGAATCGTCCAGCCGCGACGACGTGCCCAGGGTGGCCAGCTGTTCGGGCGACAGACCCTCGCGGCGCACCCGACGCAGCATGTCGAATTCGCGCTTGCGCACAAAGTCGTTGCGCCGCTTGCGCTCGATCATGGCCTTGAGCTCGGACTTTTCGAGCTCAAGGTCCTGGTTGTCTACTTGGCGTGAATTGAGCTCGGTCCAGTCGGTGGCCGGGTTCGCAACGAACCGCACCATCTTTCTGAA
Organism: Rubrivivax sp.; assembly: GCA_043774975.1. GTDB lineage: Bacteria > Pseudomonadota > Gammaproteobacteria > Burkholderiales > Burkholderiaceae_C > Rubrivivax. The sequence goes on along the minus strand of JAYVSX010000041.1, from coordinate 2,606 downwards.
GAAGCTTTCGTTCTCGGCCATGAAGGAATGGTACTCCGGCAGATGTGTGCAAATGCCATGCACGGGGCTGGCCCCAGCACGCACGGGCAGTGGGTGTGAAAAGGATCGCGGCGACCCTTTTCACACCGGTGGGTTTCAGTCGCCGAACATCTTTTGCTTGAGTTCGCGGCGCTGCTGGGCTTCAAGCGACAGCGTGGCCGTGGGCCGCGCCATCAAGCGGGCCAGGCCGATGGGCTCGCCGGTTTCGTCGCAATAGCCGTACTCGCCCGTTTCCAGACGCGTCAGGGACTGCGAAATCTTCTTCAGCAGCTTGCGCTCGCGGTCGCGGGTGCGCAACTCCAGCGCGTGCTCTTCTTCGATGGTCGCCCGGTCCACCGGGTCGGGCACGATCGAGGTGTCTTCACGCAGGTGCTCGGTGGTCTCGCCGGCGCTGGACAGCAGGTCGTCTCTTTGCTGTTGCAAGCGGGCGCGGAAGAAGTCCAGTTGCTTGTCGTTCATGAACTCCGACTCGGGCATGGCCAGGATTTCGGCCTCGGTGAGCTCGCGGCCGGGCTTGGTTTTCCAGGCGTTGGCGGTTTTCGGGTCAACCTTTTGAGCAGGCTTGGGCAGTCCGGCCGCTTCAGACATGTCGCGGGCGGCGGGTTTGGCCGCAGGTGCAAATCGGTCGGTGAACCGATTGGTAAAGGGGGGTGGTGCTGGCAGGGGAAGGGGGGAGGTCAGGGCATTTCGCGCCGCGGCAGCCTTGGAGGCGGCAGAGGGGGACGGTGCCTTGGCGGGTGCAGCAGCGGCAGAGGCCGCTGGCTTGGCGGCCGATTTGGCCACAGGTGAAGTCACAGGAGGAGTCTCGGGTTTAGCGGTGGGTTGAGGGGTTGGCTGAGCAGCAGTTTTGGGCGCCAGTGCGGGAGGCACTTTGGCTGAGGGCTTGGCCTCAGGCTTGGAAACTGGCTTGGAAACGGCCTTGACTGGTGGCTTCGCGATGGGCTTGGCCTCAGCTTTGAAGTTTGACTTTGCAGCGGTTGCTTTGGTGGAACTGGCGACTGGCTTGGTCACCGGTGTGCTGGCTGCCTTGGGTGCCGCTTTTGCGGGAGCTTTTGTGGAGGCTTTCGCGGGGGCTTTGGAGACTGGCTTGGCTGAGGCCTTGGCCGGGGCTTTGGCGGACGGTTTCGCTGCAGCCTTGGCCGGCACCTTGACGGGGCTCGACCTGACCGCCGCTTTGGGGGCTGTTTTGGCAGTCACCTTGACGGGGGGTTTGCTGGTCTTGGTGCCAGCCTTGGCTGGACCTGACTTGACCGTTGGCTTGCTCACGGGGACCTCCTCCCCTTTCGGGAACGCTGTATCGGACCGTTCAGCTTGGCGCGTTTGCACGCGGTGGGCGGTTATGCCTTGATGGCCTGGCAGACCCTCAAGGCGCGCGGATTGTATCCATGCCATGGCCGCAGGCGGCCGGCCCTGCCGAACCGCCCAAGCCGCGCTCTACACCAAGCACTGCTCCAGCCCTTGCAAGAGCACCTCTTTGGGCAGGTCGATGCCAATGAACACCACCTTGCTGCCTTTTTCTTCGCCCGGCGCCCATTTGGGGCCCAGATCGCTGCCCATCAGCTGGTGCACGCCTTGGAAGATCACCTTGCGGTCGCTGCCCTTCATGAACAGCACGCCCTTGTAGCGCAGCATCTTGGGGCCATAAACCTGGACGATGGCGCCCAGAAAATCCTCCAGCTTGGCCGGGTTGAAGGCCTTCTTGCTGCGAAAGACAAAGCTCTTCACATCGTCGTCGTGCACGTGGTGGTGGGCTTGGTGCGACGGGTGGTCGCAGTCTTCGCCATGCGCGTGGTCATGGTCGTGGTCGTGGTGGTGCTGCCCGTGGGGATCGTCGGCGTTCAGAAAATCGGGGTCGATTTCCAGCTTGGCGTTGAGGTTGAAACCCTTCAGGTCAAACACCTCGGAAATGGGCACCTCGCCAAAGTGCACCTTGCGCTGCGGCGCGCGCGGGTTCATGCGCTTGATGCGGTGGATCAGGGCGTCCACGTCGGCGGCCTCCACCAGATCGGACTTGCTGATGAAGATCTGGTCGGCAAAGCCAATCTGCCGCCGAGCTTCCTGGCGCGTATCGAGCTGGCTGTTGGCGTGTTTGGCGTCAACCAGGGTCAGCACGCTGTCGAGCAGGTAGCTCTCGGCGATTTCGTCGTCCATGAAGAAGGTCTGCGCCACCGGGCCAGGGTCGGCCAGGCCGGTGGTCTCGATCACCACCCGGTCGAACTGCAATTCGCCCTTGCGGCGCTTTTCTGCCAGGTCGCTGAGCGTGGTGCGCAGGTCTTCGCGGATTGAACAACAGACACAGCCGTTGTTCATCTGGATGATCTGCTCTTGGGTGTCGGCGACCAGGATTTCGTTGTCGATGTTCTCTTCACCGAATTCGTTTTCGATGACAGCGATCTTTTGCCCGTGGGCTTCGGAAAGCACACGCTTGAGCAAGGTGGTCTTGCCCGAGCCCAGAAAGCCGGTCAGGATGGTCGCGGGAATCAGTCCTTGGGTCATGGCAGGTGGCTCTCAAAGGGTGCCCGGCGGCGAAGTCAGGTCACATGGGGGCGGGAAGTCGAATTTCAATG
>JAYVSX010000040.1:0-5516 GCA_043774975.1 Rubrivivax sp. | reverse complement strand
CTCGTCATCGCCGCGGCGCACGGCTGGGCTCAGCGGCTCTTTGGAAATCAGATCGGGCAGCACGACGTGCTCCGCCGGGTTCTTGGCTTCCTTGTTGCGGATCGACGCCAGGCCCGATGCGTCGGTGGTGTAGGCCTGGCAACGGCCCGAAAAGTAGGCGGCGTTGGCGGCGTCAAACTTTTCAAACACGATGGGCTTGATGGCTAGGCTGTTGACACGCGAAAACTCGCTCAGATTTTTTTCAGTGGTGGTTCCGGACTGCACACAAACGGTAGCGCCTTTGAGCTGCTTGGCGCTCTTGATCTTGCCCTTGGAAGGCACCATGAAACCCTGGCCGTCGTAATAGGTGGTGCCGGTGAAGTGCAGGCCCAGCGAGGCGTCGCGCGTCAGTGTCCAGGTGGTGTTGCGCGACAGGATGTCGATTTCGCCGGATTGCAGCACCGCGAAGCGCTGTGACGCGTTCAGCGGCACCCACTTGATCTTGCTGGCGTCGCCCACCACGGTGGCGGCGATGGCTTTGCAGACGTCCACGTCCAGGCCCGCCCAGACACCCTGGCTGTCGGCGGCTGAGAAGCCCGGCAGGCTGGGGTTGACACCGCAGATCAGCTGGCCGCGCGCCTTGATGGCGTCGATGGTCTTGCCGGCCGTGGCGGGCAGCGCGGTCAAGACGCCCGCCGCCAGCAGTGCGGCAGCGGCCAGGGTGGAAAACGTGTTCTTGGACATCTGTCGCTCCTGAAAGAAAGGGTATGGGTCGCAGGCTCTTAGAGCGGCGCGACGGTATAGGCAAACTGGCGAAGCAGCAACTGTGCCTATCCCTGCCCATCCCCGACTGCGGGGCTGGTTTATGGCTGGCGCTGTGGCATGCTCAGCCCCAGGGGCAACCAGGAGAGCGGGCTTGAACAGCAGCAACGCTGCGTTGGTCCGCCGAGGCAGAAAGACACCTTGAGCAGCGCAGACGACCGCACCAGCACGGAAGCCGTTGACGACGGCGAGCGCACCATGATCCGCACCACGCGCAGCCGCCAGCCGCTGCAGCCGTCGCGGCAAGGCTGGGTGCACGATCTGGTTTACACCGACGAATTGGGCCAGCCGCAGCGTCTGCGCGTGGGGCTGCAGCCACTGCGCGTGGGCCGCCGTGCGCCCTGCGAACTGGTGTTGCGCGACTCCGAGATTTCCGGCGTGCACTGCGAGATTTCGCTGCACAACGACGAGTTGATGGTCAGCGACCGCGGTTCCACCAACGGCACCTATGTCGACGGCAAGCGCGTCTTTGGCAACGAACGCCTGCCCCATGGCAGCACATTGCAGGTCGGGCGCCAGCTGATCAAGCACGAGTTTCGAGACGGTCACGAGCTGGCGCAAAGCCAGGAACTGGACCGCGACCTGCTGAGGGCCAGCGACTATGTGCAGTCCTTGCTGCCGCCGCCGCTGCTCACCGGGCCGGTGCGCGCCGAGTGGTTTTTTCAGCCCAGCGCACGCGTGGGCGGCGACGGTTTTGGCTACCACTGGCTGGACGAACACCGCCTGGTCATGTACCTGCTGGATGTTTCGGGCCATGGCGTGGGTGCAGCCATGCACGGCGTGGCGGTGCTCAGCGCCTTGCGTCAGCAAACCCTGCCGGCCACCGACTTTGCCAACCCGTCCCAGGTGCTGACGCGCCTGAATGACGTGTTCCCGATGGACCGCCATGGCGGCATGTTCTTCACCATCTGGTACGGGGTGCTCGAGCTGCCGCAGCGGCTTTTGCGCTATGCCTCGGCTGGCCAACATCCGGCTTATGTGCTGGGTGCTGCGGGTGCTGCAGGCGTTGCGGCCACAGCCCCGCTGCCCTTGGCCACGCGCAATCTGGTCATTGGCGCCATGCCCGATGCAGAATTTGACAGTGCACAAACCCGACTGCAGGCCGGCGACCGCTTGTTTCTGTTCAGTGACGGCGTGTTCGAAATCGTCACCACCGAAGGCCAAACCTGGACACTGGACGAATTTCTGCCCTTGCTGGGTGTGCCGGGACCGCAAGGCGTCAGCCAGCCCGAACACCTGTTTCAGGTGGTGCGGGGGCTTGCGCGTCCGGGCCCGCTCGACGATGATTTTTCGATCCTTGCGCTGAGCATTGCCTGAACGCAACAATGGTCTGAACCCGCGACACCTCTGATGGACATTCAGCTCGAAGACCTTTCCAACGGCGCCTTGTGTGTGGTGCTCAACGGCCGCCTGGACACGGTGGGAGTCGACCGCATCGACGCTCCGGTCAGAACCGCCGTGGCGGCGCAGCCGCGGGACACGGCCATCGACTTGAGCGGTGTGAGTTTTCTGGCCAGCATGGGCGTGCGGCTCATCATCACGCTGGCCCGCTCGCAAAAGGCCAGCGGACAGCGCTTGGTGCTGTTTGGTGCGCGGCCGGCGGTGCGGGCCACGCTGGACATGGTGGCGCTGGACAAGATCATCCCCTTGCTGGGCGACCGCGCCGAAGCGCTGGCGCATCTTTCAGCCTGACCCCGCGATGCCCGCGCCCTCGCCTTCGCTGTTGATCCCCATGACGGCGGACATCGCCGGGCTGGAGATCGCGCGGCTGCAGGCGCGCCAGTTTTTGCAGAACAACGCGGTCGACGACCATGCGCTGGCCGCGGTTGAACTGGTGCTGGAAGAAGCCGTCACCAACGTCGTGCGTTACGGCTATGACAACCCCGAGGGGCGCATCATCGAGATTGACCTGCAAGTCGATCTCGACGAGGTGCAGATCCTGATCGTCGACGACGCCAAGCCCTTTGACCCGCTGGACTCAGGCGGCTTGCTGTTGCCCGATTCGCTGGACGACGCCCAGGTGGGTGGCCTGGGTTTGCTGATGATCCGCAACACCGCCAACACCATGGCTTATGAATACCGCGACGGTCAGAATCGATTCTTGCTGACAGTTTTGCGCCACTGACGGCCAGCATGGCCGCAGCGGCAGCCGCTGCCAACAGGGCCAGGCAGGCTCAGCGAATGTCGGCGCTGTCGGGCAATTCGTTGGGGTTGCTTTGCCCGGGTGCCAATGAAAAGTGCTGGCGCAACAGGCGGTCTACGGTGTCGACGGCCTCGTTCAGACCGGGTTCGTAACGGCCGGCCCGGAAGGCCTCGCGCATGTTGGCCACCAGGCCGTCCCACTGGCTCTTGGACACGTGGCGCGTCAAGCCACGGTCGGCCACGATTTCGATCGCGTGTTCGGCCAGCAGCAGGTAGATCAGCACGCCGTTGTTGTGCTCGGTGTCCCAGACACCCATCTTGCCAAACAGCGCCACGGCACGCTGGCGTGCGGTGGCACCGCGCCACAGGTAAGACAGCGGCAGGCCGGCTTCCACGCACAGGCGGATTTCGCCGTTGTGGCCGGTTTCGCTGGCCGCCACGCGGGCTTCCAGGCGCTTCAAAGCGTCGGCGCCCAGCGCACGCCGGGTGTCGGTCTCGTCGGTCCAGCGGTGTTTGAGGATGCGTGTCAAGCGGCCCATCACCAGTCCCCCGAGGCGCCACCGCCACCAAAGTCACCGCCACCACCGGATGAGAAGCCACCACCGCCGCCCGACCCCCCACCGCCAAAGCCGCCGCCCCACCCACCGGAGCTGCCGAAGCCGCCAATGTGCGGCAGGCCACGGCCGCCTGAGCCGGCGCGCTGCAGCGCCGAGCCGATGCCCAAGATGCCTACCAGCAACAAGGCGCCCAGGCCGGCAGCGCCGGCCAACAGCAGGCTGGCCGTGAACCACCAGCCCAAACCGCCTGCGGCTCCCGCCGTCAGCACCGAACCCAGTTTGCGACCGAACAGACCGGTCAGCACGGCGCCCAGAATGGGCACGGCGACAAAAAAGAACATACCCAGTTCTTCCAGCTGCAGGCCTTCGCGTGCCCCGTCACGGGCCTGTGGGGTGGGCAGACCTTCGCCTTGGATGCGCTGCATCAAGCGGTCAACGGCGGCGTTGAGGCCGCCGGCGTAGTCATCGGCACGAAACGCCGGCCGAATGGCGCTGTCGATGATTTGCCGAACCGCCAGGTCTGGAATGGCGCCCTCCAGCGACTTGGCCACTTCGATGCGCACCTTGCGCTCACCCTTGGCCACCACCAGCAGCACGCCGTCACCGACATCCCGGCGACCGATCTTCCAGGTGTCGGCCACCCGCTGCGCGTAGCTGGTGATGTCTTCGGGTGCCGTGCTCAGCACCAGCAGCACGACGATCTGCGGGCCTGAACGAGCCTCAAACTCCGCCAGCTTGGCGTCCAGTGCAGCGCTTTGCGCGGCACTCAGCGTGCCGGTTTGATCCACCACCCGGCCAGCGAGTGCCGGCACCGGCAAGACGTCCTGCGCCTGACCCAGCGTCGCCCACAACAGCAGGCCCAGGGCGGCCAGGCGGCGCAGCATGTTCAAGGTGTGCCGGGTGGCTTACTTGGAGGCGGGCGTGGCAGGGGCTGCAGGTGCAACAGGTGCGGCCGCAGGCTTGTCAAAGTTGACCGCGGGCGGGGCCGAGATGGCGGCTTCGTTTTCCACCGTGAAGCTGGGTTTGACCTGGTAGCCAAAGACCATGGCGGTCAGGTTGTTGGGGAAGCTGCGCGCCAACACGTTGTATTCCTGCACCGTCTTGATATAGCGGTTGCGCGCCACGGTGATGCGGTTTTCGGTGCCCTCGAGCTGCACCCGCAGGTCCTGGAAGCCCTGGTTGGCTTTCAGGTTGGGGTAGTTTTCGCTGACCACCAACAGGCGGCTCAGCGCGCTGCTGACTTCGCCTTGGGCGGCCTGGAATTTTTTCAGCGCTTCGGGGTTGTTGGCCAACTCGGGCGTGACCTGGATGCTGGTGGCCTTGGCGCGCGCCTCGACCACCTTGGTCAGCGTTTCTTGTTCGAAGTTGGCCTCGCCCTTGACGGTGGCCACGATGTTGGGAATCAGGTCGCTGCGGCGCTGGTATTGGTTGAGCACCTCGGACCAGCCGGCCTTGACCTGCTCGTCCAGCCGCTGAAAGTCGTTGTAGCCACAGCCGCTGAGCACGGCGGCAACACCCAGGGCCAGCAGCATCTGGAGGCGGCGTGTCAGGCCTTGCACAAGGCTTGGCGGCAAGGGGCGGGCAAGGTTCATGAAGATCTCCGGCTGGATAAGCGGGCGCATGGTACCCGCCGCTTGCATGTGGGGCATGACAATCGCCTTTCAAGACCAGACCACGGTATGGACCCCCTTCAACAAGCCCTCGGCGGCGCGCAGCATGTGTTGCGGCAGCCCATTCCCACACTGCAAAGGCTGTTGCTGGTGGGCGCGGGCGGCGTGCTGGGCTCAGCGGTGCTGGCCGAAGTCTTGGCAACGGGCCGGTTCTTGCAGGTCCGGGCCCTGGTGGCCGAACCGCTGGCTTCAGCCGTCCAGGGCTTGTTGCCGCTGCCACAACAGGCTTTGCAATGGGACCCACCGCTGCAGGCCGAGATTGCCGTGATCGTGTTTGAGCGCCAGCGGCCCCGGCTTAGGAGCCTGTCGGACTTGGGGCGTCGAAGCGAAATTTGGCCCCAGCGAG
>JAYVSX010000039.1:0-8875 GCA_043774975.1 Rubrivivax sp. | reverse complement strand
GGCAACCGCGATGGCTTCTTCAACGAGCTGGCCAAAGACGCCAACATCAAGCCCGACTGAGACCTGGCGAGCCGACATGAACGACCGCAACAGCGAAGCTGGCTCTTCCATGGCGACCATGGCAGCCACGGTGGCCAGCGTGGCCGCCTTGGTGGCGCGTGCGCGCGCCGCGCAACACATCGCCAATGGCTATGACCAGGCCCGCACCGACGAACTGGTGGCCGCGGCGGGCTGGGCCATCATCGAACCGGGCCGAAACCGCACGCTGGCCGAACTGTCGGTGGCCGATACCGGCATTGGCGACGTCGAAGACAAGGTGCGCAAGAACCACCGCAAGACACTGGGCTTGCTGCGCGACCTGGCGGGTGCCAAGACGGTGGGCGTCATCCATGAGGACAGCGCGCTGGGCCTGGTCGAGATTGCAAGGCCGGTGGGCGTGGTCTGCGCCGTCACGCCGTCCACCAACCCCGCTGCCACGCCGGCCAACAAGATCATCAACGCACTGAAGGCGCGCAATGCGGTCATCGTGGCACCGTCGCCCAAGGGCTGGAGCAGCGCCAACCGACTGGTTGAATTTGTCCACCAGCAGTTGGCGCGCATTGGCGCGCCCGTGGACCTGGTGCAACTGCTGCCGTCGCCGGTGGACAAGGTCTCCACGCTGGAACTGATGCGCCAGTGCGACCTGGTGGTGGCCACCGGCTCGCAGGCCAATGTGCGGGCGGCCCATGCCAGTGGCACACCGGCCTTTGGCGTGGGTGCAGGCAACGTGGCGGGCATCGTTGACGAAACGGCCGACGTGGACGCTGCGGCCACGCTGGTGCTGCGGTCCAAGACCTTTGACAACGCCACCAGCTGTTCGTCCGAGAACAGCTTGATCCTGGTCGGCGCGGCGCAACAACCGATGCTGGCGGCCCTGGCGTCGCGTGGCGCCGTGATGCTGGACGCCGCGCAGAAAACCCGCTTGCAGGCGCTGATGTGGCCCCAGGGCAAGCTGTCACCGGCGGTCATCGGCCAGTCGGCGGCCCGCATTGCGCAGTTGGCCGCCTTGGGCTTGAGCGCGCCACGCATCCTGATGGTTGAAGAAAGTGGCGTTGGCGACGACCACCCGTTTTCCGGCGAAAAGCTCAGCCCGGTGTTGGCCATCTACCGCGTGGCCACGTTTGAAGATGCAGCCCGTTTGGTCGAGCGCATCTACCGTTTCCAGGGTGCTGGCCATTCAGTGGGCCTGCACACCACGCAGCCCAACCGGGCGCTGACGCTGGGCCTGACGCTGCCGGTTGCGCGGGTCATCGTCAACCAGGCGCATTGCATCGCCACCGGGGGCAGTTTTGACAACGGCTTGCCGTTTTCGCTGTCCATGGGCTGCGGCACCTGGGGCCGCAACCACTTTTCAGACAACATGACCGTGCGCCACTACATGAACATCACGCGGGTCTCGCGTCCCATCGCCGAACAGGTGCCAACCGAAGCGCAGATCTTTGGTGCGCTGTTCGACAAGTTTGGCCGGGCATGACCACGCTGGGTGGTTCCACAAGCCTGATGAGCGTGCGCGCGTTGGTTGACCACCAGGCCCTGGTGCGGCCGCAGGCGGTGCTGGCAGTGGACACCGAGAGCAACGCGCAGCTTCACTTCGGTGAACTGGCTCAGCAACTGCCGGATGTGGATGCCTGGCTCACCGAGGCCGGCGCGGCGACGGGCCAGACCGTGGCGGTGGTGATGCCCAACGGCCTGGGCACCCTGCGTTTGCTGCTGGGGGCGATGGCCACAGGCCGCTGTGTGGTGCCGGTCAACCTGCTGTCGCAAGCCGATGTTTTGCGCCACGTGCTGGACCACTCGGACTGCAGCCTGGTGGTCTGCGCGCCGCAATGGCAAGAGCGTGTGGCGGCGGCGCTGGCCATGATCGGGCGAGCGCTGCCCTTGCGTTTGGCCGACCCGCAGGCCTTGCGACTGGATGGCGAACTGCCCGGTCTGGCGCCGTCGCCAACCCAACCAACAACTTCAACCGCGAATTCAGTCGCAACTTCAACCGCAAGCGCAGCCGCTAACTCAGCCGCTAACTCAGCCGCAACCGCAACCTCAACCGCGCCCAGCCCACAGCCCGCCGACGCTGCGCTGCTGATGTACACCTCGGGCACCACCGGCCAGCCCAAGGGCGTGCAGCTCACCCAGGCCCAGCTTTGCGCCAACGCACATGCCATCGCAGCCGAGCATCAGCTGAGCGCGGCCGACCGCGTGCTGGGCGTGCTGCCGCTCTATCACATCAATGCCTTTGTGGTGACCATGCTCACACCGCTGGCCACCGGCGGCAGCGTGGCCATGGCGCCGCGCTTTTCGGCCGCGCGCTTGTGGGCGCAGGCCGCGGCCGCGCACTGCACCTGGCTCAACGTGGTGCCCACCATCGTGTCGTTTTTGCTGGAAGGGCCGACACCGCCGCGGGCGCAGGTGGCAGGGCTGCGCTTTTGTCGTTCAGCTTCCGCTGCACTACCGGTCGAGCACCTGCATGCGTTTGAGGCGCGCTTTGGCATCGGCATCATCGAGACCATGGGCTTGACCGAAACGGCAGCGCCAGCGTTTTCCAACCCGCTGGACCCGGCCCTGCGCAAGGCCGGTGCCGTGGGGCGGGCCTCGGGCTGTCAGGCCCGCGTGGTGGACGCCCAGACCCTGCTGCCCTTGCCCGACGGCACCACCGGCGAAATCACCATCCGCGGCCCGCAGGTCATGCAGGGCTACTACAAGGACCCGGCCGCCACCCGGGCCGCCTTCACGCCAGACGGTTGGTTGCGCACCGGCGACCTGGGTCGGCGCGACAGCGACGGTTTTTTCTTTGTCACCGGCCGCATCAAGGAACTGATCATCAAGGGCGGCGAAAACATCGCGCCCCGTGAAATCGACGAAACGCTTTTGCGCCACCCCGACGTGCTGGACGCCGCAGCGGTGGGCATCCCCGACCGCCACTATGGCCAGGAGATCATGGCCTGTGTGGTGCTGCGCGAAGGCGCGCAGGCAGACGAAGCGCAGCTGCTGGCGTTTTGTGAGGCCCAGCTGGGGCGCTTCAAGACGCCCAAGGTGCTGAAGCTGGTCAGCGAGCTGCCGCGCGGCCCGTCGGGCAAGGTGCAAAGGCTCAAGTTGCGCGACCTGGCGCCGCCGGGCTGATGGTGCCCTGGGCCTGAGACGCAAACGCAAACGCAAACGCTACCCGCTGGCCTTGTATCGCCTTCTCCCGCCTCATCCCGCACGACCCAACTGCTGCTCCAACTGATGCAGCAGCTGGTAACACGGCAGCACCTGCGCCACGCTGGCCTTGGGCTCGCGGCCTTCGCGGATGGCGGCAAAGAACTCGCGGTCTTGCAGCTCGATGCCGTTCATCGACACGTCGACCTGGCTCACGTCAATGCGTTCTTCCTTGCCATTGAACAGGTCGTCGTAGCGGGCCGTGTAGGTGCCGCTGTCGCCTATGTAGCGGAAGAAGGTGCCCAGGGGCCCGTCGTTGTTGAAGCTGAGCGACAGCGTGCAGATGGCGCCCGTGCTGGCTTTGAGCTGGATGCTCATGTCCATGGCGATGCCCAGCTGCGGGTGAATGGGCCCCTGCACGGCATGGGCCTGCACGATGCTGCCGCCAGTCTGGTGGCGGAACAGGTCCACCGTGTGCGCGGCGTGGTGCCACAGCAGGTGGTCGGTCCAGCTGCGGGCCTGGCCCAGCGCGTTGATGTTGCTGCGGCGAAAGAAGTAGGTCTGCACGTCCATCTGCTGGACCTTGAACTGGCCGGTCTGGATTTTTTGGTGCACCCACTGGTGACTGGGGTTGAAGCGGCGGGTATGGCCGCACATGGCGACCCGGCCGCTGCTTTGCGCCAGCGCCGCGACAGCTTGTGCGTCTTGCCAGCTGTCGGCCAGCGGAATCTCGACCTGCACGTGTTTGCCGGCCTTCAGACAAGCGATGGACTGCGAGGCGTGCAGCTGCGTGGGCGTGCACAGGATGACCGCGTCCACCGCCTTCAATGCCAGGCTGTGTGCCAGCTCGGTGGTGACGTGTGCGATGCCGTACTTGCTTGCCACTTCCTGGGTCTTGGACAGCTCGCGGCCGACCAGCGAAACGACCTTGACACCGTCGATCAGCTGGATCGCGTCCAGGTGTTTGATGCCAAAGGCGCCGGCACCGGCCAGGGCTACGTTGATCGTCATGTCAGCTTTCCAGGATCAGATGGCCCACCGCGGTGTTGCTGGCGGGCACGTGATAAAAACGGTGCGCGACCTTGGGCGGTGTGTCACCCATGGCCCCGCGCGCGATCAGCCACATCACCAGTTCGATGCCTTCGCTGCCGGCCTCGCGAACATAGTCGATGTGGGGCAGGGTGGACAGGTCTTGTGGGTCGGCGATCAGGCGGTCCAGGAACCGGTTGTCCCATTCGCGGTTGATCAGCCCTGCACGCGGTCCTTGCAATTGGTGGCTCATGCCCCCGGTGCCCCAGATGTGCACGTTCAGGTCCTGCTCGTAGCTTTCCACCGCCTTGCGGATGGCGCGGCCCAGGTTGTAGCAGCGCCGGCCCGAAGGCACCGGGTACTGCACCACATTGACGGCAAAGGGGATCACCGGGCAAGGCCACACAAAGTGGTCTGCGGGTGGTTGCCCGCACATCAAACTGAGTGGCACCGTCAGGCCGTGGTCGACGTCCATCTTGTTGACGATGGTCAGGTCGAAGTCGTCCTGGATCACGCTGTGCGCGATGTGGCTGGCCAATTCGGGGTGGCCTTGAACCGTGGGCACCGGGCGTGGGCCCCAGCCTTCATCGGCCGGTTCAAACCGCGCCGCGGTGCCGATGGCAAAGGTGGGAATCATCTCCAGGCTGAAGGCCGTGGCGTGGTCGTTGTAGACCAGGAACACGACGTCGGGTTGCTTGTCCTTCATCCATTGCTTGGAGAACTCGTAACCCTGGAACACCGGCTGCCAATAGGGCTCGGTGTGCTTGCCCAGGTCCAACGCCGCGCCAATGGCGGGCACGTGGCTGGTGTAGACGCTGGCGGTGATTCGAGCGTGCGTGCGTGCCATCACAGCGTGCCTGCGCCGCTGCCTTGCGGCTGGTGTTGCGGCTGCGCGCTGCCGTCTTCGCCTGGGTAGCGATTGCCTTCAATGGCGCGCCCGCCGTTGATCATCATGCTGCGGTATTCGTCTTCGCTCATGCCCGTCATGCTGCCCGCCATCTGTTGGAAGCTCTTGCCCAGCGTGGCGCCGAGCTTGGCCAGGAAGTAGATGTTGCCGCCAGTCGCAATGCAGCGGTTCAGGTCACGTGCCAGCACGGCCTGCTTTTGCGCTTCGGTCATGGGCCACTCGTCCAGGTAGGCCCGCATGTCGGCCTTGAAGCGCTCGCGGTTGGGTGCCTTCATCAAGCTCATGCAGAACTGGTTCAGGTGGTAGCCCTTGCGGCTTTGCTCGGCGTCGAAGATGGTGGTGCCGGGCACGTCGAGGTACGGTTTGTCCAGAGCCATCAGTGCTGCTCCTCGGGCCAGTACAGGCGCATCGGGTTGTTCACCAGCAACTGGTGCTGCAGTTCTGGCGTGACCGCGATGTGCGGGATGAAGTCCCCCAGCAGGCCGTCGTCGGGCATGTGGTCTTTCAGGTTGGGGTGCGGCCAGTCGGTGCCCCACAGCACGCGGTCGGGAAAGGCCTCGACGATGCGGCGGGCAAACGGCACCACGTCGCGATAACTCGGAAGTCCAGCGGCCTGTTCACTGTTCAGCGCCCGCGGCCCCGTGACCGAGAGTCGCTCGGGGCAGCTGACCTTGCTCCACACGTTGTGATGCTGCGCCATGAACTTTTGGAACAGCACGAACTCGGGGCCGTCGACCGGCTGCTTCACATCGGGCCGGCCCATGTGGTCGACCACCACGGTGGTCGGCAGGGCCGTGAAGAACTCCCAGAGTTCTGGCAGGTCCACCGCCTCGAAGTAAATCACGACGTGCCAGCCCAGCGCCTGGATGCGGTTGGCGATTTCCAGCAGCTCGTCCTTGGGCGTGAAGTCCACCAGCCGTTTGACGAAGTTGAAGCGCACGCCGCGCACGCCGGCTGCGTGCAGCATTTCCAGCTCGCGGTCGGTGACGCTGCGCTTGACGGTGGCCACGCCGCGCGCTTGGCCGCTGCTGCTGGCGCAGGCGTCGGCCATGGCGCGGTTGTCGGCGCCGTGGCAGGTGGCCTGCACGATGACGTTGCGCGCAAAGCCCAGGTGGTCGCGCAAGGCAAAGAGCTGCGCCTTGCTGGCATCGCAAGGCGTGTACTTGCGCTCCGGTGCAAACGGAAACTGCTCGCCAGGGCCAAAGACGTGGCAGTGGGCATCGACGCTGCCGGGCGGCAGCTGGAAGCGGGGTTGGCTGGGGCCGGCGGTCCAGTCCAGCCAGCCGGGGGTTTTGGTGAAGTCGCTCATGGTCGCGGTGCTCAGGCGTTTTCGAAGGGAATGCCAGCGTACTGTTCGGCCAGTGAGGCCTGGGCGTGCGGCGAAGACTTCAGGTAGTCCAGCTCACTTTCCTGCGCACGCTGGTCAAATTCGGTGGTGCTGGGAAAGCGGTGCAGCAGGTTGGTCAGGTACCACGAGGTGCGCACCGAGCTCCACACGCGGCGCAGCGCCATGTCGCTGTAACGGTCGATCAGCGCATCACTGCCTTGTTGGTAAAACGCGGCCAGCGCGCGCGTCAGGTAGAACACATCGGACACCGCCAGGTTCAGGCCCTTGGCGCCAGTGGGCGGCACGATGTGAGCTGCGTCGCCGCACAAGAACAAGCGGCCGTGCCGCATGGGCTCGGCCACGAAGCTGCGCAGCGGGGCGATGGACTTTTCGATTGACGGGCCGGTTTGAATGGCCCGCGCCAGCTCAGCTGGAAAGCGCGCGGTCAGCTCGCTCCAGAAGCGGTCGTCGGACCAGTCTTCGAGCTTGTCGTCCAGCGGCACCTGCACGTAGTAGCGGCTGAGCGTGCTGCTGCGCATAGACGCCAGCGCAAAGCCGCGCGGGTGGTTGGCGTAGGTCACGTCGGGCAGCGGTGCGGTGCGCGACAGGATGCCGAGCCAGCCGAAGGGGTAGGCCTTCTCGAACTCGCGCAGGTGCGTGGCGGGAATGGTCTTGCGGCTGACGCCGTGAAAGCCGTCGCAACCGGCGATGTAGTCGCAGTCCAGCCGCAGGTCTTCGCCGTTGTGGTGAAACAGCACGTAGGGCTTCGCACCGGTCACGTCCATCGGCTGCACCTGGGTGGCCTGGGTCAGCACGGTGGCGCTGCGCCGGTCGGCGGCGTCGAACAGGTCTTCCTGGACCTGGGTCTGGCCATAGGCCATGAAGCGCTTGCCCAGGTGCTTGAAGCAGTCGATGTAGAAGCTGTCGCGGCCGGCCCAGGCGATGCGCATGCCGTCGTGGGGGTGGCCTTGTGCGTCCATGCGTTGGCCCAGTCCGTTGGCACGCAGCACGTCCACGGTGGTCTGCTCCAGCACACCGGCGCGGATGCGCGCCAGCACGTAGTCGCGGCTGCGCGCTTCCAGCACCACGCTGCTCACGCCCTGGCGGTGCAGCAATTCGGACAGCAGCAGACCGGCCGGGCCGCCGCCGATGATGGCAACTTGGGTTTTCATGCGCGGTCCTTCATGGGCGGATGATCGGCGGGTGCTCGGCCGTTCAGTCGATGTACTTCAGGCCGGCCTTGGCCAGCGGCTCGCGCATGTTGTACATGTCCAGCCCCAGCACACCGGCGGCCAGTTTGGCGCGCTTGTCGGCTTCCAGCGCCTCGCGTTTGGCCGCCGCTTCTGCTGTGGCCACGGCCTGCGCAGCAGGCACCACCACCACGCCATCGTCGTCGGCCACGATCACGTCGCCGGGTGTCACCCACATGCCGGCGCAGACCACGGGAATGTTCACCGATCCCAGTGTGGACTTGACGGTGCCTTTGCTGCTGATGGCGCGGCTCCAGACGGGAAAGCCCATCTGTTGGAGGTCCCGGACATCGCGGCAGCCGCCGTCGATGACCAACCCGCGCGCGCCGCGTGCCATGAACGACGTGGCCAGCAGGTCGCCAAAAAAACCGTCGGTGTTGTCGGCGCTGCAGGCGGCCACCACGATGTCACCTTCGCGGATTTGTTCGGCCACCACGTGCATCATCCAGTTGTCGCCCGGGTGCAGCAGCACGGTGACGGCGGTGCCGGAGATGCGCGCGCCGCTGTAGATGGGCCGCATGTAGGGCTTCATCAAGCCCACCCGACCCTGGGCCTCGTGCACGGTGGAAGCGCCATAGCGCGCCAGTTGATCGGCCGCGCTGCGGTTGGCGCGCGTGATGTTGGTCTTGACCACACCCAATTCGTACACTTTAGAGCCCCTTGCTTTTGAGTGCGGCGTCCAGCCGCGGATACACACGGCGCGCGTTGCCTTCATAGATTTTGTGGCGGTCGTCGCCCACCACGATGGTGCTGGCTTCGATGTAGCGCTTGGTGTCGTCGTAGTAGTGCCCCGTCTCGGGGTCGATGCCGCGCACCGCACCGATCATCTCGCTGGCAAACAGGATGTTGTCGACCGGGATCACGTGGGTCAGCAGGTCGATGCCGGGCTGGTGGTAGACGCAGGTGTCGAAGAATATGTTCTTGAGCAGGTGGTCTTTGAGCAGCGGCTTTTTCAGCTCCTGCGCCAGGCCGCGAAACCGCCCCCAGTGGTAGGGCACCGCGCCGCCACCGTGCGGGATGATGAAGCGCAGGGTCGGAAAGTCTTTGAACAAGTCCGAGGTCAGGCACTGCATGAAGGCGGTGGTGTCGGCGTTGAGGTAGTGCGCACCGGTGGTGTGAAAGCAGGCGTTGCAGCTGGTGCTCACATGGATCATGGCCGGGATGTCGTACTCGACCATCTTCTCGTAGATC
>JAYVSX010000038.1:0-6971 GCA_043774975.1 Rubrivivax sp. | reverse complement strand
CCGTGGCCCGACCACTTGACCCCGCCGAACGGCGAATCCGAGCCGCCGATTGCGGTGGTATTGAGCCCGATCATCCCGGCTTCAAGGGCCCGGCCCAGCCGCTGCTGGCGCTGCTGGCGTCAAAGCATTTGTGACGGCTGCGGGTTCGGCTGCGGTTGTGGGTGTGGCTGTGGGTGTGAGTGTGAGTGCACTGGCGCTGGCCGTGCAACCGTGTGGGCGGCAGCAACACACAGCGCCCAGCACAGCCAGGCGGTCCAAAAAGTGTGGCTGGGGTAGTGGGCGCCACGCACCAGTTGTGCCGTGCCCAACAGCAATCCGGTCAGCAGCACCGCTGCCAGGCAGGCTCGGGCGCGGCGGGGTGCATGTTCGCGCCACAGAAAGTACAGGCCGAAAAAGGCAAACGCAGAAACGGCGTGGCCTGAAGGAAAGCAGTGCCCGGGCCCACCGTCGGCCAGACCCCAGCGCCAGTGCGAGATGTATTGCGCCAAACCACCAAACTCAACCAGCTCATACGGGCAGCTGGTCAGGCTGATGCGCTTGATGGACGGCACCAGCAGCACACAAAGGGTAATGACGCCCAGCCAACGCCAGCGCTGACCACGGCTGGGCGTGCCCGCCGGGGGCCGCAGGCAGGCGCCAACCACCATCACCAACAGCAGCAGCCAAGCAGCCAGACGGCCGCCGTCGTGCAGCAAGGAGCTGGCCCACCAGGCGTCGCGCCCAACAAAGCCGGAGGCAGAACCAAACCAGCGCGCCGCGGGCAGGTCCAGGCCCGCAGCGTCCCAGGCCAGCAACAGCCCCAGGCTGAGCACCGTCACCAGCGCGTCGCGTTGGGCCGGGTTTCGCTGACCCGGGCTCACGGTTTTTGGCAGCCTTGGGTCAAGTCCCACTCGCGTTCATAAAGCGCGGTCTTCACGTCCAGCAACGCCAACAGGGTGTGAAACAGGTGGTCGTGCGCCACCGGCTTTTGGGCCCGTTCTCGCAGGCAAGCGGTGTCCAGCCCCAGGCTGGCGGGCGCACCCGCAGAGAACCAGGCCACCATGGGCACCTGCTTCTGCAGGTCAGGGGCGATGGCGTAGGGCAAGCCATGCAGGTACAGGTTGTTTTCGCCCAGCGACTCACCGTGGTCTGACACGTAGATCACGACCGAGTCCACGTCGCCAGCCGCGGCCTGCAGTTTGGCCATCAGGCTGGCCAGCACGTGGTCGGTGTAGAGCAGCGCGTTGTCGTAGGCGGCGGTGATTTCTTCGCGGCTGCACTTTTGCAAGTCGTCTTGTTGGCAGGCCGGCGAAAAGCGCGCAAAGGCGCTGGGGTAACGCCTGAAGTAAGAGGGGCCATGGTTGCCTAACTGGTGCAAGACCATCAGTTGCGTGCCGCGTGAACCCTTCAGCTTGCCCAGCCGCTCGTCCAGGCCTGCCAGCAGGCCTTCGTCCAGGCAGCGGCCATTGCTGCACAGACCGGCCGGGTTCAGGGCCGCCACCTCGTCTTGTGGCAAGCCTTCACACACGCCCTTGCAGCCCGACTGGTTGTCGCGCCAGTGCACAGCCACGCCGGCGCGGGCCACCACGTGCAGCAGCGACTCGCTGCCACGGATGCGCGACTCGTCATAGTCGCGCCGGCCCACGGGCGCAAACATGCAGGGCAAGGAGACCTCGGTGTTGGTGCCGCAGGCCGTCACCTGGGGAAAGTTGATCACCGGCAGCTGGGCCAGCTCAGGCGTGGTCTGGCGGTGGTAGCCGCTCAGGCCCCAATTGGCGGCACGCGCGGTTTCTCCCACCACCAGCACCACCACCAGCGGCTTGGTGCGTGCAGCCATGCGGCTGCCTGCCGTGGCATCCAGCCCGATGGCCTGGCGTGGCAGCGCTGCGCCTTTGGCGCTGGCAGCCAACACCGCACCTGTAGACCACAGGACGTTGGCGGGTGTCACCAGGTAGCGCATTTCCTTGTGATTGCGCATCAACGATGAAATCGACTGAAACACCAGCAGCAAGGCGCCCACCAGAACCACCACGCCCAGCACCAACGCACCCAAGCGGGCGGCGCCGGCCCGCAACCAGGTTCGCTGCACCAGACGCACGCGCCACAGCAACAGCAGCGGCAGCGCGGCGTACAGCAGCAGGTGGAGCAGCAGGCCCCAGGACAACAGTTCACGCGCTTCGTGGACGTCGCTGCGCAGCACGTTGCGCATCATCGACGGGTCCAGGTAGACGCCAAAGCTCTGCATGAAGTGGGTGGCCAACGCAGTGCACACGACCAGCACCGCCAGCAGCGGCTTCACGGTCCAGCGGTTCGCAAACGGCGCCAGCAACAGAAAGTGCAACGCCGTCAAGATCACCACCAGCGCCACCCAAAAGCCCCAGGTGCTGGGTTCCGAGAGGCTGCGGTCCTTCAGCGCGGCCGATACGAACAGGTGGTTGGCAGCCAGGGCCCAGAACAAGCTGGCGGCCAGCAGCAGTTGCTCCACCGTGGCCGGGATGGAAAACCGCTGCGAAGGTCGACTCGGTAGAGTGCCGGAAAACGATGGCCGTGAAGCTGCGCGCAAGAACATGGTGCCGATTGCGCCTGCGCAAACTGAAGCCCACCTGAAGCCCACCTGAAGCCACCGCGCCCGCGGTGGTGCTACCGTGGCGGCTCCTGTTGTGGACGACGCCCGAATGCGATTGCTGCTGATCGAAGACGACGAGTTGCTGGGTGACGGCTTGTTTGACTTCCTGCGGGCTGAAGGCCATCAGGTGGACCTGGCGCGGTCCCTTGCGGCTGTTCGAGCCTTCCACCACGAGCCCTTTGACGCCTGGTTGGTGGACTGGCAATTGCCCGACGGTTCAGGCTTGGACTGGTTGCGCCAGCAGCGCGCGCAGGGTGACCTGACGCCGGCCCTGATGCTGACCGCGCGTGACCAGCTGGCCGACCGCTTGCAAGGCCTGGACATCGGTGCCGACGACTACCTGGTCAAGCCCTTTGCGCCTGAGGAGCTGACGGCCCGCTTGCGGGCCGTGTGTCGGCGTGCAGCCGGGGCGGCGCAACCTCGGGTGGGCTTGGCGCCCGCAGCGGCTGCGCTTGAGGTGGACCTGCAAGCCCGCTGCGCCTGGTTGGCTAACGAGCGCGTGGAATTGACGGGTCGCGAATGGGCGGTGCTGGAGGCCCTGACCTTGCGTGCAGGCCGCATCGTCGACAAGAGCGAACTGGAGCGGCTGGTGCTGGGCTTTGAGTCCGAGCTGTCCAGCAACGCGCTGGAAGTCCATGTTTCGAGTTTGCGGCGCAAGCTGGGGCGTGATGCGGTGGAGACCGTTCGCGGGCTGGGTTACCGCGTGATGGTTGTGTGATGGTTGTGGGATGGTTGTCTGATGGTTGAGCCACAGGTCCGTGCCGGTCAAGTCTTGAAAACACCATGAAAAAGTCCCGATCGATTCGCGCCCGGGTTGTGCGCACACAGCTGCTGTGGGGCTTGCTCTTGGGGTTGGCGTTTGCATTGGCCATGTCGTTGGCGGTACAGCACGAAGTTGACGAGCTGCTGGACGACACGCTGCAGAGTGCGGCGCTGGGCTTGATCGGGCCCATGCTGGAACAGCGCGCGACGATCGGTGGGGCTGGCGTGGGGCTGGCGGGGCCTTTGGGCCCGGCGCAGGCCGACTCAGGCGCGCCTGCCAGTGGCCCACGCTTTGTCTGGCAACTGGTGGCCCCCGGCCCTGGCAGCCCCCTGCTGGCCAGCGCGCAAGGGGCGCCAGAAACCGCGCTGAGGTCAACGCCAACGGCTGGATTTTCGACATCGCCAGACTGGCGCGTGTTTGGTTTGGCGCTGGGCCGAGACGGGCAAATGCTCTACGTGGCGCAGAGCCTGGAAGAGCGCACCGAAGCCAAACTGGAACTGGTCATCACGGGCCTGCTGGCGGGTTTGCCGATGCTGCTGTTGGGCCTGGTCTGGCTCAATGCGCGGGTGCGGGACGACCTGTCGCCACTGCAGCGCATGTCGCAGCGCCTGGCCGACTTTGACCCGTTGCGGCCGCATGCGGGGCTGCAAGCGGGGCAACAAGCGGGGCAACAAGCAGGGCAACAAGCAGGGCAACAAGCCCAGGACGACGAAGAACTGCAACAGGTGCAGGCCGCCATCGACGCCATGGCCGCGCGGCTGGCGCGCCGGGTGGCGCATGAGCGCGCCTTCACGTCCCACGCGGCGCATGCCCTGCGTACGCCCTTGGCGGGCATCGACGCCCAGCTGGCGGTGGCCTTGTTGGAGGCGCCGCTCAGCTTGCAGCCGCGGTTGCAGCGGGTGCGTGCCGCCGCCTTTCGATTGCAGCGCGTGGTGGCTGCGCTGCTGGCGCTGTTTCGCGGCGGTGCCGAAGTGGAACATCTGCCACTGGACCTGACCCAGCTGCGGGACAAACTGTCTGTACAAGGCCTGGACCTGCGACTGCAGGCAACAGCGCCGGTGCGTGGTGATGCCGACCTGCTAACGGCCGTCTTGATCAATCTGCTGGACAACGCGCAACGCCACGGCGCACGCGTTGTCAACATCGGCACTCCACAAGCGGGCTGCTTGAGTCTGCACGACGACGGCAGCGGCGTCAGCCCACAGCGGCGACTGGACTTGCAAGCTGCGTTGAACGCCCAGGCCTATGAAGGCCGCATGGGTTTGGGCCTGATGCTGGCTGACCTGGTGGCGCGTGCGCACGGTGGTGCCCTGTCATTGCCCGCCTGTGAGTCGGGCTTCACCGTGCTGCTGGACCTGGGGCCTGCACGGCACGACGACAATGTCAGCGTTGCCCACAGCGCACCGACATGAACGAATCCCCACCCCAACCCGACCCGCCTGGCTCTGCCTTCAAGAGCCGCGGCGGGCTGCGCCGCGTCTGCAACGCGATGAGCTATTCCTGGGCCGGTTTGCGTGCGGCCTTTCGCCACGAAGCGGCGTTTCGCCAGGAGCTGGCGCTGGGCGTGCCGATGCTGCTGTTGGTGCCTTTCATCGCGCCGGGGCGTTGGCAGGCGCTGCTGATGGCGGCCAGTGTGATGGCGGTGCTGGTGGTGGAGCTGCTGAACTCGGCCGTTGAGGCCCTGGCCGACGCCTTGACGCTGGAGCGCCACCCCTTGCTGGGCCGCGCCAAGGACCTGGGCAGCGCGGCGGTGATGTTGAGCCTGATTTCTGCGGCCGTGGTCTGGGTGGTGGTGCTCTGGCCTTGAACGAAGCGCTGACCGTCGGCCCCCCGCTGCGCCTGCTGTGGGGCAAAACAACGCCAAGGTGCTGGCCCGTCTGAAACCAGCGCCAGAATTGCCGCCGGCTTGAGGTCCAATCTGCCATGCACACCGACCCGACCGACCCGACCGACCCGACTGAAACCCAGCGCCTGTGTGAGCGCCTGAGTGACCGCCTGAGTGACCGCCTGACCGAACTGGAAATCAAGGCCAGCTTCGCCGAAGACACGCTGGACCGCCTGAACGACGTCATCGTGCGCCAGCAGGCGCAAATCGATTCGCTGATTCGCGAGCTGATGCAACTGCGCCAGCAGCCCACCGCTGCAGAAGCGAGCCCCGCACGCAGCCTGCGCGACGAACTGCCGCCGCACTACTGAACGGCAGAAGGGCCAGCAGGCCCTTGTTGACGGCGCGTTTCGCGCAGCATGAACAGGTAGAGACTTTCCACCTTGGCGCGCGCCCAGGGTGTGCGGCGCAAAAACTTCAAGCTGCTGCCCAGGCTGGGCTCGTGTGTGAAGCAGCGCAGTGCAATGCGCTCGCCCAGCCCCGCCCAGCCATAGGCGGCGACCAGGGCGGTGAGCAGCGCTTCCAGTGTCAGGCCTTGCAACGGGTCCTTGAGCTTGGCGGGGGCAGGAGCGGTCATGGTCACATTGTCGACGCTGCATCAGCCGCCATGAAGCCGCAGTGGCGCATGGGCAGGCGCACCTTTGGACGCCGACATGAACGCCGACTTTGCTGCCGACTGCCCAGCCACTGGGCCGTGAAGCACCGCACGAGTCGCGGGCTACAGGGGGTGCTTGTGCCGCCGAAATCAAAGCAGAGAAGGCCTGCCGTGCGCGCTGCACGTCGGCGCATGTGCTGTGCAGGCTTGCTCGTCCGCTGTTGAAATCCCCATCTGGAGCATCCATGACCCGCCACACCCCTGCCTTTTTTCTTGTTGCCGTGCTGACCAGCTTGGCTGGGCCCGCCTTTGCGCAGCCTGCCAGCGTGGTGGTGGGTGAAAAACAAGACAGTGGGCTGGGCAGCCTGCCGCACTATTCCAAGTGGACCCTGTCCTGGGCTGGCAAACCCACTCCGGTGGTGTCGGCGCGGCTTGAGGGTGAGTCGCTGGACGACTGGCTTGGTGAGCTGCCGCACTACCGCCTGTGGGTTGACCGTAGCGGCAAGGACCCGATGGGTACGAACACGGCGGCGTCTTTCCGCCTGGCCAGCGCCAAGTCGGCGCCCAAGCCTTCGGCCGTGACGGTGCAAGCGTCCAACTGACCCGCTGCAAGCGAAGCGCCGCAGCCGTCCCGCCGCATGCCGACCCGCAGTACGGCGGCGCGGTACGCTCGGTGCATGCCCGATCACACCGAACCCCGCCAGCCGCCGGTTGGCAACCTTCCTGCCATCCACTGGTTGGACGGCGATCAGCCTAACCAGGCCCTTTGGCGCAGCGAGCGCCAGGCCCCGCCCCCAGTGCGGGTGCAACTGGTCGACGACACGCTGACCGCCGACAGTGCCTATCGCCTGGCCTGTGAAGGCACGGGCCTGCTGTGGAACGCTGATTTTCAGAACGCCCGCCATCTGCTCGACGCGCTGGCCCGGCGCGCTGAAAAACTGCCCCGGCGCAAGTCGCGCGGCCACAGCGCGCCGCCAGACGACAGCGTTGCGGGTGCTGCCTTTCATCGCCACCGCCAAGCCCAGGCGCAGCGCGCCCGCGTGCTGTCGCAGGTCTTGATAACGCTGCAGGGCGACCGCAGCATCACGCTGCGCCGAGCGCCCGACGTGCGGCAGGCCTGTGA
>JAYVSX010000037.1:0-10198 GCA_043774975.1 Rubrivivax sp. | reverse complement strand
CGGTTGCCTTTGTCGCCACTGCGGGCGATGGCGATGTCGTGCAGCTTCATCTCATGGCTCCAACAATTGCAAGGCAGGCCGCACCGCTTCGCGCGGGATCAACGCCGACGCCGCGGCAATGACTTCGCGCACCGACTGGGTCACGCCGCCACCGGCAGCGGGGCCGTTGAGGTAAAGCGCCTCGACCTCCTGGCCCACACGCTCGGCCTGCGCTCGGGTGCCGCAGCGCAAGGCCAGGCGCAAGCGCACTTCGTAGGGCTCATTGCGGCCGCTCTGCTGGGCCAACTTCGACCCGTGCAGCGAGCTGACGCCAATCAGTTCGGCGCGCTGTTCCAGAGCCTGCCAACCCAGGCGCTGCAGGCGGTGCTGCAGCAGTTGCAAAGCCAGCTGCCCACGCGCCACCGCGCCAGGGCCGGCGTAAGAAATCTGGCCTTCGCCGATGAAGCCGTCGCGGTAGCCCAGCGTGGCCTTCAGCTGGGCCGGGCGCGCGCTGCCGCTGGCGCCGCTGACGCGCACGCGGTCGGCGCCCAGGTCTTGCAGCTGGACCTGCGAAAAGTTGGCCACCACGTCGGGTTGCAGGTAGCGCGCCGGGTCTTCGATTTCATAAAGCAGTTGCGCGGTGCAGGTCAGCCGGTCGACCCGGCCGCCAGTGCCGGGCAGTTTGGTGATGACGGCGCTGCCGTCGGCGTTGACCTCGGCCAGCGGAAAGCCCAGGTCGGCCAGCCCTGGCACGTCGAAGTGGCCGGGGTCGGCGATGTAGCCGCCGCTGACTTGGGCCGCACATTCCAGCAGGTGTCCGACCAGGATGCCCTGGCCCATTCGATGCCAGTCGCCGGCCTGCCAGCCGAAGTGGTGCATCAACGGCGCCAGGAACAGCGCCGGGTCGGCCACGCGGCCGCTGATGACCAGTTGCGCGCCAGCCGCCAGTGCGGGCAGCAAGGCGTCGGCGCCCAGGTAGGCGTTGGCTGAGATCAGGCGGTCACCGAAGTCGGAGGCGTGGGCTGTGGCCTGCTTGGCCTGGCCCTGGGAAGTTGACCGATGGTGGGTGTCCGTTGTGGTGTCCGCTGTGCTGTGCGTTGTGATGTTCGCTGTGGTGTTGGCCGTGACCTCCTGGCTGTCCATCAGCGGCACGTCGTGCTGGCGCACCCAGTCCAGCACATCGTCGCCGGTCACCACACCCACTTTGAGCCTCGGCAGCCGCAATTCGCGGGCCACGGCCAGCGCCGCCTGACCGGCTGCCACCGGGTTGGCTGCGCCCATGTTGCTGATGACGGTGGTGCCGTGGCGCACACAGGCCGGCAGCACCGCCTGCAGGCGCTCTTGCAGCAAGGGGTCGTAGCCGTGCTGGGGGTCTTGCAAGCGCCGCAGCTGGGCCAGCGCAATGGTGCGTTCGGCCAGGCATTCAAAGACCAGCGCGTTCAGCTGGCCGTGTTCAGCCAGGGCCTGGGCCGGGTCGATGCGGTCTCCGGCGTAGCCGGCTCCGCTGCCGATGCGGTAGGGGTTCATTGGCTTTCAGCGACGCATGGTGTGGGCTTGTGCACCCGTGTGGTCAAGCTTTTGGCGCTTTTCGCCGTCAATCGGGCTTGATGCCGGCCCGCTTGACGATGTCGGCCCAGATCTTTTGCTGCTGGCCGATGTAGGCCGAAAATTCTTCGGGCGGCCCGCCGCCACCCACCGCGCTGTCGCTGGCAAAACGTTCGGTCACGCTGTTGCTCTTCAGCGCCTTGAGCGACTCTTCCTGCAGCTTCTTGACGATGTCGCGCGGCGTGCCTGCAGGCACCAGGATGCCGTACCACTGCGAGGTCTCGAAGTCCTTGAAGCCCATCTCGGCCACGGTGGGCACGTCGGGCAAGGTGGCCACCCGCTGCGGGCTGCCCACGGCCAAGGCCTTCAGCTTGCCGCTTTTGATGTGCCCCAAAAGCGCCGGCAAACCGGTGTTGGTGGCTTGTGTTCAGCCGGCCCGGGTTCTTCTTGACGTAGGCCACAAACTCCGTGAAGTTGTTGGCCGGCACGTCGGGGTGGATGACAAACACGTTGGGCACCTTGGCCAACAGCGTGACCGGCAGGAAGTCCTTGTTCACGTCGAAGGGCTGCTTGGGGAAGATCACGGGGTTCACCGCCAGGGAACCCACGTGGCCCAGGATCAGGGTGTGGCCGTCTGGCTTGGCCTTGGCCACTTCGCCCATCGCGGGCAGGCCTGCGCCGCCGCCCTTGTTGTCGACAAAGACCGTCTGGCCCAGTTGTTTGGTCAGCTCGTTGGCCACCGTGCGGGCCACGATCTCGCTGGTGCCACCGGGTGCAAAGGGCACCACAAAACGGATTGACTGGCTGGGCCAGCCACTTTGTGCGCGAGCCCAGGCTGGCAGCATCAGCAATGGGGCGGCCAGCGTGCTGCGGCGGGTCAGGGTCATGCGGTGTCTCCAGTGGCTGAGCTTGCTGCGATCAGATGGGGCAGGTTGGCCATGGCGGCCATCGCTTGTTCGCGCAGTTGGCTGATGATGGCCAGCCTCTGGGCGTCCTGCGGGTCAATGCCGGTCATCAGTTTGCCGAAGCCGTCCAGGCGGCTTTCGCGGATCCAGTTGCGCAGGGTCTTGTCTTGTGCCCACTGGGCCTGGTTCCACATGCTGACCATCACCGTGCGCGGGTAGTCCTGCAGCCGGTGGGGGAAGGGCACCGACGCGCACAGGCGGTTCTTGGCCAGGTCGCCTTCGTAGTGCGCTTCGACATAGGCGATCAAGGTCGCGCTGAAGGTGGGCTGCGGGATGCGCACCACCTGCAGCACGATCTTGTCGGGCTGGAAGATGGGCTGCGTGGGGCGCGTTTCCACGGCTGACGCGGTGCAGTCGACGTAGAGGGCGTTGGCGGGCATGGCCTGTGTGCCACCGTCCAGCACCAGACGGTCGCGCTCGATCGCCTGTACGCGGCCTTGGCGGATGACGTTGTGGATGCTGCGCAGCGCGTCCACTTCACCTGGCGCCACGGTGGCGAAGTGAAACATTTCAGGCTTGCGACTGGTGTCGATTCGGGTCAAGAAGCCGCAAGCTTCCAGACGCTGAAACAGGTCGTCCACAGACCGGGCCTTGGCAAAGGCCTCCATCTGCTGGGCCTGGCTGCCGATGGCGTCAAAGAAGAACTCGGGCGCCGGCTGCGTGGTGATGCGGTTGACCAGCCAAGAGTCGCGCGGCACCACCCAGTGGATGCTGTCGGGGCTGGCGCCCGATTGGATCAGCCACACGCAGGCGTCCATCGCCGTCTTGCCGGCCCCCAGGATGACATAACGCTGCGCTTGCCCGGAAGTCTTGGCGCTGTTTCCCAAATGCGGCAGCGCATTGGGGGGCACCAGCCAAACGCCTTCAGCCACCCTGAATTTGGGCCTGTGGGTGGAGGGCACCGGCGGGCTGTAATAGGTGGCATCCACCACCTTCTTGCGCAGCGTCACCTGGGTTCGCTGGCCCGACAGCAGGGACTCGAACTGACCATCGCCCAGGTGGTTGCACATCGGGTGGTAGTCAACCCGGCCACTGGGCAGCAGCCGCTGGTTCATCACGCGGTCAAAGTAGCCGCAGATTTCGGGGCCGGAGGCCAGTTCCAGCATGCCGCGGTTACTGCCGCGGGTGTCTTTGCGGCCGGTGCCCAGTTCGGTGGAATTGACACCATAAAAGGCCGAGGGCTGGTGCAAGGTGACGAAGGAGTAGGCGTCGTTCCAGTGGCCGCCAGGCTTGCCATGGCGGTCGATCAGCGTGACGTGGGCATCGGTCTCGCTGATCAAGGTGTCCACAAAAGCCATGCCGGCGGCACCACTGCCGATGACGAGGTAGTCGGTTTCAAGCGAGTTCAAGGCGGTCCCTGCGGGTGAGCGTGGCACAACCGAAGATGCGGCAGGCGGCGCGCTATTTTGCCGTTTGATGCAACCAGCAGACCAACATGCCCACGCCGGCATCCATCACCGTCCAACGTGCCACCCCCCAGCAAGCCCGATGGGGCGCTGTGCGCCACCACCTACTTCCACAAGCAGTTGTAGGGGTTGGTGATGTGCGCAGCCCGTCGCTGAGGTGGCGTGCGTGGGGGTGAAAGATCGGCAGTGACAAGCGCTGCACCATCGGGCCCACAAGTTAGGGGGGCAGCCGCTCAAGGGCTGTCGGGTTTGCTTACAAGCCCGCTGATCAAAGAGCGGTTCTGGAACAGGAGTCGTTGATTCAAAGGGCACAAATGCGCTTGGCCCACATTTTGCGTGGCCACTGGCAACGTTCACGGAGCAGAACGTCTTCTCTCACCGCAACTTCTTTTTGGGGGATCCCATGAATCGATTGAGAACTACTTTCACCAGCATCGCCCTGGCCGCTGGGCTGTGCAGCGCGGCGCTGGCCGGCCCTGTCATTCTGGGCGGTGACGACCTGACCGACCACGGCAGCCGCAGCGCGGGGGCCAACCTGGAAGGCTGGCTGTACATCGAGAAGGCGGTAGGTAACATCCTGACGGGCCAGACCCGCGCTGGAGTGCTGACGCACGACATCGTTGCTTTGGGCTCGGCAGCGAACCCGGGCTTCAATGTCAGCGATGCCGGTGGCGCCATTGGCTCGGCGGCCAACGTGCTGGGCAAGTCGGTGCTGTATGTCGATGGAGCCGCGGCGATCAGCCAGTTCTTCCTTGACTTGGCTGCAGGAACGGTCAACCCGGGCATGCTGTGGTTCGCGGGCACTAACGCCAACAACGATCTGGACAGTTTTGAAGGTCTTGCGCTTACGGCCAACGCGAATGCCATCAATGACTTTGGTAGTTCGGGTGGCGGCATCATGGCCCATGGGTCCGGCAGCGTTGCCTATGGTTGGTTGTCAACGCTCCTGCCGGGGCTCAGTGACAGCGGGGGCTGCAGCTCTACCGGCGCGACTTTGACGGCTGCTGGTCAGGCCGCCTTCCCGGGCCTGAGCAACAACGACATCAACAACAACGCCGGTCCTTGCCACAGCAGTTTCGTCGGTAATTTTGGCGGCCTGACCACGCTGGCCCTGGACGGACAGCAGCGTAGCTACATCATCGGCGGTGGGGCCGGAACGGTCATCGCCTGCGGCGTTCCGGGCCGCCCGGACTGCCCGCCCACGGGTGTCCCTGAGCCGGGCAGTCTGCCGCTGGTCGCCTTGGCTGGTTTGGCCCTGCTCGGTGCCAGCCTGCGTCGCCGCAGCCGCTGAAAACTGGAGCCAGCCGCGCTGCCAAGCGCGAGCTGAACCCAATGGGGCCCACAACTGTGGGCCCTTTTTTCTTTGAAGCAGAGTCCCTCAGCACAGCCCACGGCCGACAGCTCAAGCCATGACCTGAGGCCACTGCGAAGCCACCACCCGAGGTTTTTGGGCTGACTCCTATACTGCGTTGACACAGAGTGCCCGGAGCCACAAGACATGTCCGAAGCCAGTCGCCCCCAAGCCGCCATTGCGCCGGTGGAACAACGCGCTGCAGCCATCGAAGCGGCGCTGCAGGCCCAGGGCCTGCCCGCCGCCCAGTTCATTGCCGAGCAAGGCCACTTGATCGAAGAACAGTGGCTGCCGCAAAACGGCGCCCGCGTGGTTGCCAAGGCCTGGGTCGACGCCGCCTTCAGGCAACGCCTGCTGAGCAACGGCATTGCCGCCGTGGCCGAGCTGGGCATCACCTTGCCCCGCCACCACCGGCACCTGGTGGCGCTGCCCAACACGCCCGTGGTGCACAACGTCATCTGCTGCACGCTGTGCTCGTGCACCGCCTTCACCGTCATCGGCTTGCCGCCCGATTGGTACAAAGACCTGGAGTACCGAGCGCGCGTGGTGCGTGAATCGCGCAGCGTGTTGCGCGAGATGGGCTTGGGCCTGCCAGCCGACGTGGAAGTGCGTGTCTGGGACACCACCGCCGACACCCGCTACATGGTGCTGCCGGTTCAGCCCGCGCACACGGTGGGCTGGTCAGAACAGCGGTTGGCCGCGTTGGTCACCCAGGACGGCATGATCGGTGTGGCCGCCCTGTGAGCGACACCCTCAACTCCAGCCACTGATACCAAGGGAACCCGGATGGATGGCATGCACGACCTGGGCGGTAAACAAGGCTTTGGCCGCGTGCGCCACGCACCCGATGCGCCGTGCTTTCATGAACCCTGGGAGCGACGCGTCAACGCGCTGTACTCCTTGGCCGTGAAGCAAGGCATCTTCAACATGGACGAGTACCGCCACGCCATCGAGCGCATGGAGCCGCGCCATTACATGGGTGCTGGCTACTACGAGCGCACGCTCACCAGCCTGGCCACGCTGTGTGTTGAAAAAGGCCTGCTGACACGGCAGGACCTGGAGCAGCGGGCGCAGGGCTCCTTTCCACTGTCACTGCCCGCAGTGCCAGGCCGAAGCAACGCGGTCGACCGTCCACGTTTCAAGCCCGGTGACGCGGTGCAGGTCAAAGCTGAATGGGTGGGCGGCCACGTGCGCATGCCGGCTTACATCCGCGGCAAGCGCGGCGTGGTGGTCAGCGAGTCGCCCGCCTATCCTTTTCCCGACGCCCATGCGCACGGTGTGCAGGCCGAAGATGAGCCCACCTATGACGTGCGCTTTTGCAGCACCGAACTCTGGCCCGACGCGGCCGACCGCGCCTGGGTGCATGCGGGGGTGTTTCAGAGCTACCTGACGCTTCAAGTAGCCGGCGACTAGACCCGCCGGGCGCGCCCGGCCCAGTAGGGGTCGCGCAGCCGCCGCTTGAAGATCTTGCCGGTGTCCTCGCGCGGCAGCTGCTCATGCAGCGCCACCACCTTGGGCACCTTGTAGCCGCTGATCCGTTGGTGCAGCCAATTGCGCACGTCTTGCGCGGTCAGCGAGCTGCCGGGTGCCAACTGCACAGCGGCGGCCAGCGCTTCGCCGAATTCATCGTCGGGAATGCCAAACACGGCGCAGTCAACCACGCCGGGCATGCCTTGCAGCACATGCTCTATTTCCACGGGATAGATGTTGACGCCACCGCTGATCACCATGTCGGCCTGGCGGTCGACGATGAAGAGAAAACCGTCTTCATCCAGGTAGCCGATGTCACCCATGGTCTTCAGGCCGCCCCGCTCCATGCGCGAGCGCGCTTCGGTACTTCCCACATAAACAAAGTCGGGTGTGGCAGGTTGGTGGATGTAGATCAGGCCTGCGGTTCCCGCGGGCTGCTGCTGGCCCTGTTCGTCCAGGATCTTCATCGCCACGCCGTCCATGGGCAGACCGGCTGAACCGGGTTTGCGCAACGCCTGTTCGCTGGTCAGCAGCGTCATGTAGCCCAGCTCGCTGGCGCCATAACACTCGTTGATGACGGGGCCCCACCAGTCGATCATGGCGCGTTTGATGTCGGGTGCGCAGGGGCTGCCGGTGCTGGAGACAAAACGCATGCTGCTCAGGTCATGGCGCTGGCGCGTGGCGATGGGCAGCGCCAGCAGCCGCACATACATCGTCGGCACCAGGTACGCATGCGTCAGGCGGTGCTGGGCAATCAGCTGCAGCGTGCGTTCAGCGTCAAAGCGCTCTTCCACGTACAAGGTGCCGTTGTCCTGGGCGATGCCCAGCGCGTAGCTGTTGGGGGCGCTGTGGTACCACGGGGCGTTGAGCAGCGCCCGCATGTTGGGCGCCACGCCATAGGCGATGCGGCGCATGTGGGTGTTGGCTGCGGCCTGCTGCGGCGTGAAAGCGTGGCGCACGATGCCTTTGGGCCGGCCCGTGGTGCCCGAGGTGTAGAACATGGCGCCACGCGGTGGGGCCGCAGGTCCGGCGTGCAGGGCACAGGCGTCTCGCAGCGGCTCCCAGGCCGGCAGCCCCGCTGCGCTGCCGCGTACCGTCCAGGCTTGGGTGGTGCCCAAGTTCAGGCCGGGCAGGGCGGCCATCAAGGCACTGTCGGCGATCAGCACCTTGGCCTGGCTGTTGTCCAGGATGTACTGCACCTCGTCGGTCTTGAAGTGCCAGTTGACGGGGCACCATTGCGCACCCAGGTGACGCACCGCCAACATCAGCTCAATCGCTTCGGGGCTGTTGCGCAGCAGCAGCGCCACCACGTCGCCGTCGCGCACACCCGCAGCCTGCAGCGCGCTGGCTGAGCGTTGCCAGCGTTGCTCAAAGTCCTCGGCAGCGAGGACCTGACCTTGATAGACGAGGGTGGGGCGCATGGCGGGCGGCAGCGGGGCCAGTGTCACGGAGGCTTGATCATCGCTTGAAACGGCATGGCCACGGCCACGGCCACGGGGTCAGACGGCCAGCGGTGACCCGACTTGGGCTCAAGTCATGGCCGACAGGCCCGCGCTGCCCAGGCTGCAGAGCCAGCATGCTTGCAGCGGCAGCTTGCAGTGTCCGACGGAAACGATATAAACTGTTTATATGATTTACTGAGGACCTCAAATGACCGCCACCAAAACCTTGCGAACTGCTGCTGCGAAGAGGCCGACTGCGAAGAGGCCGACCGCAAAACGGCCCACATCGAAGCGGCCCACCGCCCGACAGCCCGCTGCCGTACAGCCGGCCGCCAAGAGCCCATCTGCCCAGCGGGTTGCCTCGCCCCCGGCCGCACAGCCCGTCAAAGCCGTCAAGCCCATTAAGCCCGCAAAGCCGATGAAGCCCAGTAAGCCCACCAAGCCCACTGAGCCTGCCAAGCCACGCAAACAAGGCAGCGTCGCCAAAGTGCCCAAGCCCGTGAAAGTGCGTCAAAAGCCCGTGCGCGACAGTTTCACCATGCCCGAAGGCGACTTTGCACTGATCGCCACTCTGAAAGCTCGTCTGCTGGCGGCCAAGCGAGAAACCAAAAAGAGCGAACTGCTGCGCGCTGGCCTGCACGCTCTGGCTGCGCTGGACAGTGCAACCCTGCTGGCCGCCTTGAACGACTTGGCGCCGGTGAAGGTCGGCCGGCCCAAGTCGGGCCACTGAGGCCGCCAAGGCCAGCAAGGCCAGCAAGGCCACCAAGACCGCCAGGGCCGTTCGCTGGCCGGCGACCCGCAACGGTGCTTGCCCTTCGAGGCAGGCGTCAGATGGCGTTCGCCCTACAGGGCTTGCCTCAGAGTGCCGCCGCAGCACGCAAGGCCGCGATCTCGTCAGCGCCCACACCCATCGCGTGCAGGATGGCGTCGGTGTGCTGACCCACCGCGGGCACCGCCCCCAGTTGGGGGTCGCCATCGGTCCAGCTGCTCGGTGGCAGCAGCGTGGGCACCGGGCCGGCGGGGGTGGCGAACTGGCGCCAGCGTCTGCGTGCGCTCAGCGGCTGGTGTTGCCACGGGCCAGCCACGTCGCGCAGTTGGGCGTTGGCGATCTGCGCGTCTTCCAGCCTTTGCGCCACGGCTGCAACGCTGAGTGACGCAGAAGCCTCGGGAGTTGGATCAACAGCTCGGCCGCACGGGGGTTTTTCAGATCCAGCGTCAGGCTTTCTTTGCTGCGGTTGGTCCAGACAAAGTGCCAGGCCAGCCCCTTGACGCGTTGCTCGTAGGAGCGGGCAAAGTCGCCCGCACCTGGACGCTCGACTTTGATCACGCGGGCGCCCAGGTCGGCCAGCTGCCGGGTGGCAAAGGGCGCCGCAATGGCTTGCTCCAAAGATATGACGGTCAAACCCCTGAGTGGTTGCATCTTCAGTCTTTATGCGTCGCCACGGCGTCCACCGTCAACCAGCCTTCATGGTGAAACCGCCGCGTTTGGCGTGGCCGTCGGCACCGCTGTCGTGTTGCCCGTGCCAAGGAGCGCCGCGGGCCGGCTCAGGTTCACTCAGGTTCACCTGGGTTCAATCGGGCGCTGACGGGAAGTTTTCGGTGTCGACCTCGGTGCTGGCCTGCGCGCCGTAGCGCGAGCCTGTCACTGTGCCTTGATTGATGAGTTCGCCGACCTCGTTCAGCCAGCGCGCGTCCACCAACAAGCCGCCTGCTGCCGTGTTTTCCAGCAGGTGCGAGAGGCGGGTGGTGCCTGGAATCGGCAGCACGTGTTGGCCTTGGCCCAGCAACCAGGCCAAGGCCAGCTGGGCGGGGGTGCAGCCGGCGTCTTCTGCCAGTGCGCAGAAAGCGGGCAGCAAGGCGCAATTGTTGTCGTAGGCCTTGGCTTCAAAACGCGGCATGCCGCGGCGGATGTCTTTGACTTCAAAGATCGCGGGGTTGGGCGGGGCGCTGGTCAGAAAGCCGCGCGCCACGGGGCTGAAGGCCACCAGGGCAGCGCCAATGTCCTGGCAGGCCTGCAAGACCGCCAGCTCGGGGTTGCGG
>JAYVSX010000036.1:0-11058 GCA_043774975.1 Rubrivivax sp. | reverse complement strand
CTCTTCCAGGGTCTTGAGCAGGGCATTGGCGGACTGCACGTTCAGGGACTCGGCCGGATGCAAAACCACCACCTTGCCGCGCCCGCGTGCTGTTGTCTTGAAAACCCAGTCGATCACACCGCGCACGTCGTTGATGCGGATCTGCTTGCTGGGTTTGCGTTTGTCGTCCGACTCGGCCTTGTCGTCCACGCCCAGCCAGGCATGCTGACGGCGCAGCACTTCGGGCATCAGCACCTGCAGGTCGGGGTGCAGATGGGCCTGCACCAAACGGCAACTGCCACAGACCCCACATGGTCGAGTCCGGACAGGTGGGTCCGTGGCTTCGCACAACCAAGCCTGGGCCAGGGTCAGTGCAAACGGCAGCAATCCCACGCCATCACTGCCATGCACCAACAGGGCGTGCCCACGGTGGCTGCCCAGGGCGGTGGCCAAGGGTTCACGCAGCCATGGCAGTGGCAAGGCACCGTCTTGCGCTACCACCATGCGCGGCTTTCCAACACCTGCAGCAGCTGATTCCAGACACTGTCGCGCTCAGCCTGCGCATCAATGCGAACAAAGCGCTGGGGCATTTCTTGCGCCCGCTGGGCATAGCCGGCGATGGCTCGGGAAAAAAACGCTTCGTCCTGGGCTTCAAAACGATCGGGCTGGCGCACCGCGCCTCGGCGCTCCGCGGCCGTGCGGGCAGGCAGGTCAAACCACAGCGTCAGGTCGGGTTGGCGGCCCTCCTGCACCCATTGCTCCAGCTGCCTGAGCACCGCCAGATCAAAGCCTCGCCCCCCGCCTTGGTAGGCAAAGCTGGCATCGGTGAAGCGGTCGCACAAAACGGTGGCCCCGCGGGCCAACGCCGGCAGGATGTGGTGGGTCAGGTGGTCGCGTCGTGCCGCAAACACCAGCAGCGCTTCGGTCAAGGTGTCCATCGGTTGGTGCAAGACCAGCTCGCGCAGTTGCTCTGCCAGCACTGTTCCGCCCGGTTCGCGGGTTTGCACCACCTCGTGGCCGCGCTCGCGGATCCAGTTGGCCAAGCCTTGGATGTGGGTGCTTTTGCCGGCGCCATCAATGCCTTCGACGCTGATGAAGCGCCCTGCCACCTTCATGACCCACCCCGCTGATACTTGTTCACCGCGCGATTATGGTCAGCCAGGTTGTCGCTGAAGACGCTGGTGCCATCCCCCCGGGCCACAAAGTACAAGGCCTTGGTGGCCTGGGGCCGCACTGCAGCGCGCAACGACGCCATGCCCGGCAAGGCAATCGGGGTGGGTGGCAAACCACCTCGGGTGTAGGTGTTGAAGGGCGTATCGGCCAGCAGGTCGCGCTTGCGCAGGTTGCCGTCGAACCTGTCACCCAGGCCATAAATGACCGTGGGGTCGGTCTGCAACGGCATGCCGATGCGCAGGCGGTTGACGAACACCCCCGCAACCAAGCCCCGGTCGGCCGCCAGACCGGTTTCTTTTTCGATGATGCTAGCCAAGGTCAGCAGTTCGGCAGCGCTCTTCAGCGGTGATTCGGGTGGTCGCTCGGCCCAGGCCTGATCCAGGCGCTGCTGCAGCGCTTTGTGGGCGCGGCGCAGCACCGTCAGGTCGCTGACCCCGCGGCTGTAGACGTAGGTGTCCGGGAAAAACCGGCCTTCGGCGGGCAGGTTGGGCGCACCCAGCGCGCTCATCACCTGGGCGTCACTCAGGCCTTCGGTGGTGTTTTTCAGCCTGGGCGCTCTGGCCAGCGTTGCGCGCAGTTGCTTGAAGTTCCACCCTTCGATGAAACGCACCCGCTCCATCTGTTCGTCGCCCTGCACCATCTTGGCCAACAAGCCCTTGGGTGACGTGCCCATCTCGATTTCATAGCTGCCGGCCTTGATCTGTTTTGCTTTGCCAGACCAACGAAACCACTCGTAGAGCAGGCGCGGATTTGTCTGCACGCCGGTATCAACCCAAGCCTGGGCCACATCGCGCGGCGTGGTGCCTGGTTCGATGGACAGTTCGGCCGAAGCGGCAGCCAGCGCCAGCGGGCGGTTCAACCACGACCAGATGGCCACGCTCAGGCCGGCGCTCGACAGCAACATCAGACCGAGCACCCCAACCACCCAACGAGACCACACAGAACGGCTAGCCATAGGGCGCTGATGATAATGAGCCGATGAATCCTGCCATTCCTGCTGCACTCGAAGTCACTGGCGCCGTCCGTTTGCACGACTGGGGCGTGATTCGCGCCGCTGGCGCCGATGCACTGAGTTTTTTGCACAGCCAGTTGACTCAGGACGTTGCCAAGCTCGAACTGGGGCAGGCCCGGTTGGCGGGCTTTTGCTCTGCCAAGGGCCGCCTGCAGGCCACGTTTGTGGCCTGGCGCCACGACGCAGACCAGGTCTTCCTGGCCTGCAGCGCCGACCTTTTGCCCACGGTGCTGAAACGGCTGTCCAT
Organism: Rubrivivax sp.; assembly: GCA_043774975.1. GTDB lineage: Bacteria > Pseudomonadota > Gammaproteobacteria > Burkholderiales > Burkholderiaceae_C > Rubrivivax. The sequence continues at coordinate 8,647 of JAYVSX010000036.1, read as the reverse complement.
GTTTGTCTTGCGGGCCAAATGCAAGCTCAGCGACGCCAGCGTCGAGCTGCCTTTGTGGGGAGAAGCGGGCGGCTTGGCCCCGAGCCAGGCGGTCTGGTCCTGCTCCACGCAAAGCCAGGCCGACGTGGTGCGCCTGCCGGACGGCCTGTTCAAGGGCCAACCCGTGCCACTGCGGCTGTGGGCCGGTGCAGCGCCTGCGACAGAAAACCCCCTGGACCTGCAGACCTGGCGGGGCCTGGAGGCCAGCAGCGGCGTGGCCCGGGTCATGGCAGCGACGGCCGAACAGTTTGTGCCGCAGATGGTCAACCTGGAGCTGGTCGGCGGGGTCAGTTTTCAGAAGGGCTGCTACCCCGGGCAAGAGGTGGTGGCGCGCAGCCAGTACCGCGGCACGCTCAAGCGCCGCGCCCAGCTTGTGCTGGCGGGCGCGCCACTTCATGCAGGCCAGGAGATCTTCCATGACGCCGATCCTGGCCAACCCGCGGGCATGGTCGTCCTGGCCGGCAGCCTGCCCGGTGTCGGTCAACTGGCTTTGGTGGAGGTGAAATTGGCAGCGCTGCAAAGTGGCGTCTTGCATGCCGGCGCAGCCGATGGCGCACCCGATGGCGCAACCCTGACCCTGACCCCCCTGCCCTACGCCTTCCCGGCCGACCCGACCTGAAAGCAGGCGTGAACGCAGGCCCGAAAGCAGGCTTGAGCCGCGAGCTCTACATCTACTGGCGTGTGGCACACGACCAGCTCGGCCAGGCCACTGCCGCCGTGCAGGCGTGGCAGTCAAGCCTGTGTCTGGCGCACCCGGGTCTGCAGGCCAGGCTGCTCAGCCGCTGCGACAGCGACAACTCGCAAGCCACGTTGATGGAGACCTATGCTGCCGCCGCCGGCTTGTCAGCGGCCTTGCAAAAGGCCATCGCCCTGCAAGGCGCCCAGGTCACGGAGCCCTGGCGCCAGGGTGCTCGCCATGCAGAGGTTTTTGAGCCGGTGGGGGTATGACTCACAGCACCAGGCGCATTTCTTGATGCGACACACCCGCTTCTTCGAACAGCGGGCCGTGCGGCACAAACCCTGCACGTGAATAAAAACTGACCGCACTGGCCTTGGCCTGCAGCATGACCAGGCCATCACCGCGCTCGCGGGCGGCCGCCAGCAAGGTTTGCAGCACGCTAAAGCCCATGCCCGCGCCTCTGACCGTTGCGGCCGTGGCCATGCGGCTGATTTGGCCTCGTCCGGGTGACGGCTGCGTCAAGCGGCCGCTGGCCAGCGCCACGCCAAACCGGTTGCGGGCCAGCGCGTGCACCGCCGTGGCGTCGGCCGCGTCGGCCACCGGGTAGTCGGCCAAGCCTTCTTCTTCCACAAAAACCTGCTGGCGCAGGGCTTGTGCCGCAGCACCCTGGTCGGCCCAGATCCCCGTCTGCACTTCAAACATGGCGCCGCCGGCCTCAAAGGCATGCAACACCGCACGCAACCCGTCCGGCACGGGCCGGCTGGTTTGTGTCACCGGGTCGGCAAAAACATAGACCAATTCGCCATGCACCAGGCACTGGTCGCCGCGAAAAACAGCCGCTGAAAACACCAGGGAACTGTTGCCGATGCGCTTGCAGGCGATGCCGACGTTCAGCTTCTCGTCGTAGCGGGCCGAGCCCAGGTATTCGAGCGTGGCCTTGCGCACGTACAGGTCACCCTGCAAGGTTTGCATGGTGTCGTGGTAAGGCATCGCCATGGCGCGCCAATAGCCCCCGACAGCCGTGTCGAAGTACATCAGGTAGTGACCGTTGAAGACGATCTTCTGCATGTCGACTTCAACCCAGCGCACACGCAGGCTTTGCAGGAATCGAAAATCGCTGATCTTCATGGTCGACGGGTTTGCATAAAGGCTTTCAGGAGGGCGAGGCCGCGAGAGCATACTTTCAGTCTGCCCACACCACCCACCCCACGCAGAACATGGCCCGCATCCTGTACCTGACACAAATCGACATCGACTACGGCGTGGTCAAGCAACTGCCTGCCGAGTGCCAGCGCATTGGCATGCTCCGCCCCTTGGTGGTGACCGATGCCGGCGTGCGCGCAGCCGGCGTTCTGCAGCTGGCCTTGGACGCCCTGGCGGATGTCCCCCACGCCGTTTTTGACGCCACGCCTTCCAACCCCACCGAAGCCGCCGTGCGCGCCGCTGTGGCGATGTTCCAGCAGGAGCGATGCGATGGCTTGATCGCTGTGGGCGGGGGCAGCAGCATCGACCTGGCCAAAGGCGTGGCCATCGCCGCCACCCACGCGGGCCCTTTGAAGACCTACGCCACCATCGAAGGCGGCAGCCCCAAGATCAGCGAACGTGTTTTGCCCTTGATCGCCGTGCCCACCACCGCCGGCACCGGCAGTGAGGTGGCCCGGGGTGCCATTCTGATCGTCGACGACGGCCGCAAGCTGGGCTTCCACAGCTGGCATCTGATGCCCAAGGCAGCCTTGCTGGACCCCGAGCTCACCCTTGGTCTGCCCAGCGCCTTGACGGCGGCCACCGGCATGGACGCCATCGCCCACTGCATGGAAACCTTCATGGCCCCCGCCATCAACCCGCCGGCCGATGGCATCGCGCTGGACGGCCTGGCGCGTGGCTTCAGCCACATCGAACGCGCCACCCGCAACGGCCAGGACCGGGATGCGCGCTGGAACATGATGAGCGCCAGCATGCAAGGCGCCATGGCCTTCCAGAAAGGCTTGGGCTGCGTGCATTCGCTGAGCCACAGCCTGGGCGGTGTCAACCCGCGTTTGCACCACGGCACGCTCAACGCCATGTTCTTGCCAGCGGTGGTGCTGTTCAACGCCCCGGCGCCTTCCATCCAGCAAGAAGGTCGCTTGCAGCGCATGGCCACAGCCATGGGTCTGGCTGGCTGCGACACGCGCGGCACCGAAGTGGCCGAGGCCATCCGCGACATCAATGCCCGCCTGGGCCTGCCCAGCGGCCTGCGCGCGATGGGTGTGACGGCTGCCGACTTTGAACGCGTGATCGATGGCGCCATGGCCGACCACTGCCACAAGACCAACCCGCGCATCGCCAGCCGCGACGACTACCGGGCGATGTTGGAAGACAGCCTCTGACGCGAGCTTCTCCTGGTACGGGGTCAGACACGGGATCAAGCACGGGATCAGACACCGGGTCAAGCACGGCTTGTCCAGCCGTCAGCTTTGCGGTGCAGCTGCAGTTGGTCGCGCGACCGCGCAGCCTGTCGCATGGGGCTTCGGCTGCCAGCAGGGGCGCTGATATGGTGTGCTACATCAGCAACACACCAGAGGCCGCCTCATGCAGACCTGGGATCAAAAACAGCCCATCTACCAGCAGTTGGCCGACATCCTGGCAGCCCAACTCCTGGACGGGGACCCTGCCGAAGGTCAGGCCATGCCTTCGGTGCGGGTGCTGGCCACACGCTACCTGTTGAACCCGCTGACGGTGAACCGGGCGCTGCAGGCGCTGGGCGACGCCGGTCTGCTGGAAAACAAGCGAGGCATGGGGCTTTACGTCACCCCGGGTGCGCATGAACGCCTGCGTGCGGCTGAGCGCGAACGATTCCTGCAAGCCGAGTGGCCCCGACTGCGCGAACGCCTGCGCCGCTTGGGGATTGGCGCCGAACAACTTAACTGGGAGCAGCCTGCATGAGCGCCGACAACAACAACATCAACCTGGTCGAGGCGCGCAACGTCACGGTCAGCTACGGCGCCAAACGGGCTGTGGACGACGTGAGCTTTTCCATCCCCAAGGGCCGCGTGGTGGGCCTGCTGGGCCACAACGGCGCCGGCAAGACCACGCTGATGAAAGCCATGGTCGGCTTGGCGCAAGCCCAAGGCGAGCTGGCCGTGCTGGGTTTGAACCCTTTGAAGAACCGGGTCGAGCTGTTGCGGTCGGCTTGCTACATCCCGGACGTGGCCATCCTGCCGCGCTGGGCCAAGGTCGAAGACCTCATCACCTTGATGAGCGGCCTGCACCCCAAGTTCTCAAGCGACCGCGCCCGCGCGCTGCTCAAGCGCACCAGCGTCAAGCTGGGTGACAAAGTCAAGACGCTGAGCAAGGGCATGGTGGTGCAGGCACACCTGGCGCTGATCGCGGCCATCGATGCCAAGCTGATGATCCTGGACGAGCCCACACTGGGCCTGGACGTGTTGTCGCGCAAGGCCTTCTACGAGATGCTGCTGGACGAGTGGTGCGACGGCGAACGCAGCGTCTTGATCAGCACCCACCAGGTCGAAGAGATCGAGTCCCTGCTGTCTGACGTGCTGATGCTCAACGAAGGCAAACTGGTGCTCAGCATCAGCCTGGAAGACATGGACCGCCGGTTTGTGGCCTTGAGCCATGACGCCGCGGCGGCCGATCAAATGGCCGCCGCGCACCCGCTGCTGAAGTACCGCGTGCAAGGCGGCAGCGCGTCGCTGTTTGACGGCGAGCCGCCTGCCCATGTGCAAGCTTTGGGCAAACGTGTGCGCCCCAGTCTGGTGGACCTGTTCGTGGCCTTGACGCGCAAGCCCGAGCTCGACCGCACGCAGTTCTGAACGCGCGGCCACCCCCATACCCTTCAGGAACATCACCATGAAAAACATCCTTCCCCTGATGCAGCGCGAATGGCTGCAACACCGCTTTGCCTGGGCGATGCTGACGCTGTTGCCTATCGCCATTGCGGTTTTGCCGCTGACCTTTGGCAGCGTCGAGTTCGACAGCGACATGGCGTCGCGCAGTGGCAGCGAACTGGCCCTGATGCTGGGCTCGATGTCGGTGGTGATCAGCATGGCGGTGATCTTCTTGCTGGTCTGGGTGACTTCGCTGTTCATCACGTCGTCGTTGCCGCGGCGCGACCACGCCGACCGGTCGGTTGAGTTCTGGATGTCCTTGCCCACTGGCCACGGTGAAAGTCTGGGCGTGCCGCTGCTGGTTCACCTGGTGCTGGTGCCAGCGGCGGCCATCTTCATCGGCCTGTTGGGCGGTTACGCCATTTCCATGCTGCTGGTGACGCGCTTTGTGGGCCTGTCCGAGTGGTTTGCCTTGCCCTGGGGCAGCCTGCTTCCAGCCACCTTGTCCTTGGCGGCTCGGATCGTGGTGGGCCTGCCGATGGCAGCCTTGTGGCTGATGCCGCTGGTGCTGCTGGCGATGCTGGCCAACGCCTTCTTCAAGCGCTGGGGTTTGCCGGTTTTGGTGGTCGGCCTGGGCCTTTTCAGCGGCCTGCTCAAGGTCATCTTCGGGCAGCCCATGCTGATGAACGCCATAACCAAGCTGGGCACCAGTGCGGGGCTGTCCATCGTGGGCGCCAGTGGCTCGGGCGTCACGTTCAGCGACGATGCGCCGCCAGCAGACACCCTGGCTTTGCTGCCAGGCTGGGCGCTGAGAGACCTGGGCGCCGCCTTGCAAAACCTGGCCAGCTGGCAATTCCTGGCAGCCATGCTGGTGTCAGTGCTGTTGTTCGGGGCGCTGGTGATATGGCGGCAGCGCGGTGCGGGCGGCGGCAACTGAAGGCTTTTCCCATCAAACTGATGTTCCGCTGGCGTTGCCGGCAGACGAAAAAAAGGGCCCGCTGGGGCCCTTTGTGGTTTCTGGCGACAACGGCCTGAGGCGGCCGTCGATCAGCAGATCAGTGGTGGGTGCCGTCGAAGAACTGCTCGTCTTCGGTGCTGCCCTTCAGCGCCGCGGTTGAAGACTCTTTTTCGATCGTGGTGGTCACGGCGTCGAAGTAACCCGTGCCCACTTCACGCTGGTGCTTCACCGCGGTGAAGCCACGCTCGGCAGCGGCGAACTCTTTCTCTTGCAGTTCGACAAAGGCGCTCATGTTGTTGCGGGCGTAGCCATAGGCCAACTCAAACATGCTGTAGTTCAGGCTGTGGAAGCCAGCCAGCGTGATGAACTGGAACTTGTAGCCCATGGCGCCCAGTTCGCGCTGGAATTTGGCAATGGTGGCGTCGTCCAGGTTCTTTTTCCAGTTGAAGCTGGGGCTGCAGTTGTAGGCCAGCAGCTTGCCCGGGAACTTTTCGTGGATGGCGTCTGCAAAGGCCCTGGCAAAGCCCAGGTCAGGTGTGCCGGTTTCGCACCACAGCATGTCGACATAGGGTGCGTAGGCCAGGCCGCGGCTGATGGCTTGGCCCAGGCCCTTCTTGGTGCGGTAAAAGCCTTCGACGGTGCGCTCGCCGGTCAGGAAAGGCTTGTCGTTGTCGTCCACGTCGCTGGTTACCAGATCGGCGGCTTCGGCGTCGGTGCGGGCCAGCAACACGGTGGGTGTGCCCATCACGTCGGCGGCCAGGCGGGCGGCCACCAGCTTGGCCACGTTTTCGCGGCTGGGCACCAGCACCTTGCCACCCATGTGGCCGCACTTCTTGACGCTGGCCAGCTGGTCTTCAAAGTGCACGCCAGCGGCGCCGGCTTCGATCATGGCCTTCATCAGTTCGAAAGCGTTCAACACCCCACCGAAGCCGGCTTCGGCGTCGGCCACGATGGGCGCGAAATAGTCGACGTCGTTCTTGCCTTCGCTCCACTGAATCTGATCGGCCCGCGTGAAGGTGGCGTTGATCTTCTTCACCACCTTGGGCACCGAGTCCACCGAGTACAGGCTTTGGTCGGGGTACATCTCGCCATTGCTGTTGGCGTCGCCCGCCACTTGCCAGCCACTCAGGTAGATCGCCTTCAGACCGGCCTTGACCTGCTGCATGGCCTGGTTGCCGGTTAGCGCGCCCAGTGTGTTGACGAAGGGTTCGGTGTTGACCAGGTTCCACAGCTTTTCAGCGCCGCGCTTGGCCAGCGTGTGATCAATCTGCAGGCTGCCACGCAGGCGAACCACGTCTTCGGCGGTGTAACCGCGTTTGATGCCTTTCCAGCGCGGGTTCTCGGCCCAGTCCTTTTCAAGGGCTGCGACTTGCTGTTGGCGGGTGAGTTGGGTCATGAAGGGGCTCCGTCAGGGTGGTTGAAGTGGCTGAAGTGGTGCCAGCAGCGTGGGCCGCTTTTGGCTTGAATGCACGGCCTCAGCTTAACCGGACAAACCCCTGAGTCGACAACTTATGTCTTATATAAGACAGAAGAATCGCACGTTTTAAATCAACAGCTTACGGTCGTTTTTCATAATACGAAATCAAACTCTTCCGTATGGTGAATTTTTGCTGCAGTGCAGCGTGCTTGATATCACATCATGAAATTCATGATGCGTGATGCGAAAGCCCGCAACGAGCCTGCTACAACCGCCCGACATCAGGTGATCCGACGGCTACGTGGGCCTGGCTGCCAGACCGCGCAAGGGCCAAGCGCTGATCGCCCGGGCCGAGCGCACGAACCGGTTCATGGCTAAGCATGGCTTGGTATCGCCTGCGCGATATGCTCGCCTGAAGATGTCCACCATGACAACACGCCCGCGTTCAACGCCCATGGTCCTGGTCACCAGCTGCAACCAGATGATGGGCGAGCACCCCTTCCACATCGCTGGCCGCAAGTACGTCGACGCCGTGCGCCTGGCCGGTGCCCTGCCCTTGATTGCGCCGCCCTTTGCCAGCGACGAACTGCCAAATCTGCTGGACCTGGCCGACGGCGTGCTGCTCACCGGTTCACCGTCCAACGTCCACCCCGCCAACTTTGGCGAAACGGTGCACGACCCTTCGCTGCCGCTCGACCCCGAGCGCGATGCCTGGACACTGAAGCTCATTCCGCTGGCCCTGGCGCGTGGTATTCCGCTGTTGTCGATTTGCCGCGGCACCCAAGAAGTCAACGTGGCCTTGGGGGGCACGCTTTACCAGGCGATTCAAGAGGTTGAAGGCCATCACGACCACCGCGCGCCAGACGGCCAAAGCGCCGCCGTTCGTTACGCTGAGGCCCACGCCATCGAGGTGCAGCCTGGGGGCGTGCTGGAACGCGTCATCGGCCGCGGTTCCTTCACCGTCAACTCTGTGCACGGCCAAGGCGTCAAGCAGTTGGCCGCCGGCCTGCGGGTTGAAGCCCTGGCACCCGACGGCGTGATCGAAGCGTTCTCTGTGCCTTCGGCCAGCGGCTTCAACCTGTGCCTGCAGTGGCACCCCGAATGGCGGGCTGCAGACAACCCGGTATCGATGAACATCCTGCGCGCCTTTGGACAGGCCGTGCGCAACTACCGCGACCGTGTGCGAGGCCCATTGCCTCGGGTTTCTGCCAGCCCTTGAGTCAGCACCCGGCCGCGCCTGCCGCGCAGCTGCACCCCACAGGCACACCTAGGTAGACCATGACCACCAAAGCCAACTTCACCTTCAGCGACCTTGAGCAGTGGCTCGACACCAACCGCGTCACCGAGATCGAGTGCCTGGTACCCGACTTGACCGGCGTGGCACGCGGCAAGATCTTGCCGCGCAAAAAATTCACCGAAGACCGCGGCATGCGCCTGCCTGAGGCCGTGGTGGCCATGGGCGTGACTGGCGAATTCCCGGAAGAAGGCCCGTACTACGACGTCATCAAGCCCACCGACCGCGACATGCACCTGCAGCCCGACCCCAGCACCGTTCGCATCGTGCCCTGGGCCACCGACCCCACGGCCCAGGTCATCCACGACTGCTACGACCGGGAGGGCAAGCTGGTGCCGTTTGCGCCGCGCAGCGTGCTGCGCCATGTGTGCGACCTGTTTGCCGCGCAAGGCTGGGACCCGGTGGTGGCGCCTGAACTGGAGTTCTACCTGGTGGC
>JAYVSX010000035.1:0-12710 GCA_043774975.1 Rubrivivax sp. | reverse complement strand
GGAATCAGCTTGCCCTGCCCCACCACTTCAATCACCGCCACGTCCGGGCCTTCATAGAAGAACTCGGCAGCGGGGAAATTGAGGATGCGGTTGTGCTCGACCACGATCAGGAAACCGTCCTTGGTCCAGCACACGCCGTTGGGGTTGGTGAACTTCAGGCTGGGCGCAAAGGTCTTCACCTCATCGGCTGTGCCGTCGCTGTTGCGGTCGGTCACGGCCCAGACGGTGGTCTTGCGAGTGCCAACAAACAACATGTTGGTGTTGGGTGCCACGGCCATGTGGCGGGCGTCGGGCACCACGGCGTAGAGCTCGATGCTGAACCCCGCCGGCAACTTGACGCGCTTGAGGTTGGCCTTGATGGCGTCGGCGTTGCGGCCCGTCTGTGGCACCACGGGGATGTTCAGGTCGGTGGTGGCGACCTTCATCTGCTTGAGCTTTTCAATGTTCTGCTGGGCTGCGGCTGGCAGCGCCACTGCCGCAACCAGCGCGGCCGCGGCCCAGCTCGTCAAGCCTGTATATCGGGACATGTGTCTTCTCCTGTTCGTTGTTGCTGTGCAAGGGCCGCCCCCATGCGGAAGCGGCCCGGACAAGACTGCAAGAGCCGTTCCACTTGGGGTACACCCCAGTGCTCCCAGTTGGCCCGCCTGCGGCAGCCCGACGGTGGACCCGCAGGCATCTTGTCCAGCATCAGCACAGTCTGCACACCGGGTGTGCAGAAACTGTGCACTTGATCACGACCGGCGTGGCTGCTACCGTCGGCTTTCGGCATGGCGCGCGAACGGCTGCGCCACCGCAGCTGGCGACGACCGGCACGAGGAGACTGCATTTGTTGACCCCAGGAGACGTTCGCACGCTGGCGCACGCGCGCGCCATCCGCGCCCGCGGCATGGCCATGCCACCCGACGGGCTGCCACCCCAGCTGATCCTGGACAGCTGGGTCCGCTGCATGGATGTGGGCCTGCTGCCAACGGCGGCCCTGGCGGTGCCAGTGGTGGAAGCCGCCGAGCTGTTGCGTCGGCGCGAGCGCTCCGATTTTGTGCGCCGCCTGGCCCAGGCTCAACTGGAAACGCTTTCGCGCCAGATTGCAGGCAGCAACTTTTTGCTGGCCTTTGCCGACCACGAAGGCGTGATCCTCGACCTCTACGCCGACAACCGCTTCAGCATGAGCAGCAGCGACGCCGGCATCCTGCCCGGCAGCGTGTGGACCGAAAGTGTGGCGGGCACCAACGGCCTGGGCACTGCGCTGGCGGCGGGCACCGCGGTGGCCGTGACCGGCCTGGATCACTACTTTCTGAAGTTAGGCGACATTTCCTGCACCGCAGCGCCGGTGCGCGACGCCCACGGTCAGGTGGTGGGCGTGCTGGATGCGTCATCCTATTACGAGTCACGCCAACGCCACACCCAGGCGCTGGTGCAAATGGCGGCCACCCACATCGAGAACAGTCTGCTGGCGCACCAGATGCGCGGGCAGTGGGTCTTGGCCATCCACCCACGCGCCGAGTTCCTGGGCACGCTGAGCACAGGCCTGCTGGCCTTTGACGGCCAGGGCGTCCTGGTGGCCGTGAACGGGCCGGCACACCACCTGCTTAGCGGGCTGGAAGTGGTGCGTGGCACCCGCTTCGAGGAACTGTTTGGCGAGCCGCTGGACCACCTGCTGGCCCGCCTGCACCTGGGCACCGACGCGCGACTGCGCGACGCGTTGGGCAGCGTGCTGGTGGTGCGGCTGGTTGGGCAGGCGGTGATGCCAACACCCCGGCCCGCGTTGCGCGGCACCGGCCATCCACGACGGCACACAGCGCTGCAGGCCATGCCGGCCGCAGCGGGCCCAAGGACTTCAAGGCCTGACAAGGCAGGCGAATCCAAATGGGACGCCCCCCAGAGGACGCAAGCTTCAACGGCCTTTGTGGCCGACGACCCGGCGGTTCAAGAGGCCTGCCGCGTGGTCGAAGCGGCGGTCAACCTGAACGCCCCCATCTTGCTGCAGGGCGAAACCGGAACCGGCAAAGAACTGCTGGCCCGCTACGCCCACCAGGTCAGCGGCCGCCGCGGCGAGTTTGTCGCCGTCAACTGCGCCGCGCTGCCCGCTGAACTGTTCGAAGCCGAGCTGTTTGGCCATGTCGGCGGCGCCTTCACCGGCGCCCGTCGCGACGGCAACCCGGGCCTGCTGCTGGCGGCTGACGGCGGCACCTTGCTGCTGGATGAGGTGCGCGACCTGCCGCTGCAGCTGCAGGCGGCGCTGCTGCGTTTTCTGGACGACCAGCTGGTGCGCCCGGTGGGTGGCCAAACCACCCGAGCCGTCAACGTGCAGCTGCTGGCGGCATGCCACGCCAGCCTGGACGAAGCGGTGCTGGCCAAGAGCTTTCGCGCCGACTTGCTGCACCGACTGAACACCGTTTGTGTGACCTTGCCGGCTCTGCGCCAGCGGCGCGATCTGGCGCAAGCCGCCCGCTGGGTGCTGGGCCAGATCGACCCCCAGCAGACCTTGGCCGACGACGCCCTGGTCAGCCTGGCCGCCCACAGCTGGCCCGGCAACTTCCGCGAGCTGCGTTCGGTGTTGACCCGCTCGTTGTTGCACCGCCCTGCAGCGCGCAGCCGCCAGCCCTTGAGCGCGCAAGACATCGGCAAGGCATTACCAGCGGCGCTGTCGCTGACCAGTGCCTCGCAGTTGCAGCGCGGCGCTGCCGACTTGGTGCGGGCCGAGTTTGAGCGCTGCGGCCACAGCGTCAGCCTGACCGCGCGCGCCCTGGGCATTTCACGCACCACCGTCTACCGTCACTTGCGCAGCTGAGCGGTCGCGTCTGGGTCATCGGCGAGGGGTGAAAGATTCAGCCGGCCTTGGCCAGGACGAGCTCAGAGTTTGCAGTCGGTCTGCAGCCCTTTTTGCAACCACGCGCCCATCACGGTTGCACGACCTTGAACCCGCTGGCCGCGCTGACAAACTGCCCGCGCACGGCAGGGCTGCCCATGTTGGATGTGATGGTCGCCGAGACACGTTGCAAACCGAGCGTCGAGAATTTGACGGCATAGATCCCATTGCCGACGACGCGACCAAAATTAACCAGAAACGTCTTGGGCGAAAAAGCAGCGTCGGGGTCGGTCGAGTTCAGGCTGACCGTGTAGGACCCTTGATCCAAGCCGCATGACACACCGATGCTTCCCGCCACGGGCGCGTCACGCTGCACCGTCTTGGCGGTGGCAGCAACGGCCACAGGCGGCGCTGGGCACGAGGCCAAGCCCGGCTCAACGTACACCAACACACCCTGGCACACACCCGGCTGGGCACTGACCGCCAGGGCCAGCAGAAAGAGCATCCGACAGGGTCCGCGGTGGCTCACCCCAGCCTGTGTCCCGCGGCCCCGTGCGCGCCCCAGCGGCACCCCACTGCAAGGCCGGTCGGCTTGAATCACTTCAGTGACAACACGTAGGTCGCCAGTGCACGCGCTTCGGCGGCCGACACCTGCGGCTGGGGCGGCATCACATCTTCACCCCAGACCCCGGTTCCGCCGCGCCTGATCTTTTTGGCCAGCACGTCGGTGGCGTTTTTCCGATCGGCGTACTTGGCCGCCACCTGCTGAAAACTGGGGCCGTATTTGCGCTTGTCAACGTAGTGGCAGGCTAGGCAGTTTTTCTTGACGGCCAAGTCGTAGTCAGCATACGCCGGCCCTGCGGTGCCCAATACGCCGACGATGGCCATCCATGAAAGCGTTGTTCGCAACGGGGTCTCCTTGTGCTTACAAAAAAAAGAAACGCGCTGCGGTGAAGCAGCGCGTTGGCCGGGTGCAATTACTGCGGTTTCACGCGGATGATCTTGCCCTGATCTTCAAGTGCGACATACAGATTGCCGTCCGCACCCATTTCACAGGCCCGGAAACGTCCGGCCACCGTCGGCCACGGGAAATCAGTCTTCGTGGCGGTCAGGCCGTCGGCACTGACCTTCAGCAGGTCCAGCCGGTTTCCCACGGCCGTGGCGTGAATGCCGATGCCAGCATAGCCGACCACCATCTGGCCGTTCCAGTCCTTCCACTGGGCACCCGACAGGAAGGCGTTGCAGAACATGCCCTGCGACAGCCCGTTGTTGTTCCAGGCCGGTTTCATGGCCTTGGGGTAGGTCTTGAGGTCGGTCATGGGCATGAAGGCCGCACGCTTCTTGGGGTCCATGGCGCCCATCTGGTTGGGTGAGTAACCGCAGTAGTCATCCGGGCAGTCCTTGCGGCCACCCACGTTGGGGCGCGGGTCCCAGCCGGCATTGCCACCGTTGACCAATGCGGTGACTTCGTCACTGTGCCAAGGGCCGTTTTCTGCGGTGAAGGGGCGGTTGTCGCCGGGGCGGAACGCGATTCCCTGGGGGTTGCGGTGACCATAGGTGTAGACGCGCGGATCGAAACCAGCTGGCGGCTTGTTGTCAGCCGCAGCCTTGCCATCCCGGTCAACACGCAAGACCTTGCCACCGATGTAGGTCGGCCCCTGCGGCCCGGCACCCAGGTGGTTGTCGCCCGTTGTCACGTAGAGAAAGCCATCGCCGGGGCTGAAGCGAATGCGGCCGCCGTTGTGCGCGCCAGGGCCACCAAACGGGTGCTTGGTAGCCTTGGGCTTGTAGCCGATGTCGCCGACGATGTCGGTACGGTCAGAGACGGCCGTCATCGCGTCATTGAGCTTGAAGCGCATGACCCGGTTGCTAAGCTTGTCGTTGAGTTTGGAACTGGAGTAGACGTAGATGAAGCGATTGCTGGCGAACTGCGGGTCGACCGCAACGCCCATCATGCCGGCCTGTCCGTCGCAGAACAGGTCGGCACTGGCTGACGAATAGCCGCTGGTGCCGCCAATGCCGTGCAGCTTGTTGATCGCGCCCGAGGCCAGGCGAACCGAGAGTCCTTTGCACTTCTCGGTGAAGAACATGGTGCCGTCCTTCATGAACGTCATATCCCAGGGGGATTCGATCTTGGCGACAAAATCCTCTGTCGTCACGGTTGGCGCAGCTGCAAACAAGCTGCCCGATAACACCAAGCCCAACGAGGCTGCCAACACCGTTTTCATCACTCTGACCATATCTGTACTCCTGTGTTTTTAATCAGCCGTGTTGGTTTGAAAACCCATCGACGGCTGGCTGATCTGCGCGAACAACTGCAACTGCCGAAGATTTCGCACGCAGCATGAGACTGCAGGGGCGACGCCTCCAGTAGTCGGGGAAACCCCGAGCGCAAGTGACAAAGTGTCGCGGCGCTCGTTCCACCGCCTAACTGCGCACCTCGTAGACGCCCAACTTCTGATGCAAGGGCGTTTCATCGGCGATGAAGACAAACGCCGGATCGGTGGCCGAAGGGTTGTGCAGCGTGATGGGCGTGTAGCCCGGGGCGCAGCAGGTGTCGGCTGGCGCCAGCGTGAAGCGTTCACCGGCCCCCTGGGTTTGCACTTCAACCTGCAAGCCGCCTTCAATGACATGAAAAACCATGGCCGGCGAGCGCACCGGCAACTGCAGCGTTTGCCCCGCCCGCAGCATCAAGGCATAAAAGCCCAGAATGTTCTCAGCGTGGCCGCCGGTTTCGGGGTTGGCGTAGGTCAGCTGCAGCGCCGCTTGCTCGGGCCGGTCCTGGGCCAGCGACAGCAGCGCCGCACGGGCTTGGACCCAGGGGTAGCGCAGCATCGGGTAGGCCTTGCCACGGCGCGCGGCATCGCCCCCCAACACCGGCGTGGGCAACAGGCCTCCGCGTGCATAGGCCAGGTCACCGCGGCCCGGCAAGGGCTGCTGGCGCGGGCCGTTGATGTGGTAGCTGGCCTCCATGTAGTAAACCAGCGGCAGGTCCAGCACATCAAGCCAGATCACCGGCTGGTCACCGTCATGCCCGTGCTCGTGCCACAGGCCGGTGGGCGTCAGGATCAGGTCGCCGCGGCTCATCGGGCACTTCTCGCCGTCCACCGTGGTCCAGGCGCCCTCGCCTTCAACCACCATGCGCACCGCGTTGGGCGTGTGGCGGTGTGACGGCGCCCATTCGCCGGGCAGCAGCAGCTGCATGCCCAGGTAGATGGCGGCGCTGGCCTGCATCTTGTCCAGGCCATGGCCCGGGTTGGCCAGCACCAGCACCCGACGCTCGGCCTTTTCGATCGGCGTCAGCTGCCCGGCTTGCAGCAGCAACGGCTTGATGTCGCGGTAGGCCCAGGCCGTGGCACGCGTGTTGGGGCGTGGTTTGTCAGGCGGCAGCACGCCACGCAGGCTGGGCCACAGCGGCACCAGGTTGAGCTGGCGCAAGGCTTGCACATAGTCGGCGGGCAGGTCGGACAGTTGTCCCAGTTCAGCGTCGTTCATCAAGGGTCTCCTGGGCCAATCTTGGGCCATTCTTGAGCCGATTGTGCTGACAGCGCGCCAAGGGTGCCCGCGCTTGACCCACCGCCTGAATGCGTGTTGCCGCCGCCATCGTTCTTTCGAACGATGGGGTTTGCCCCCAGCATCGTTCTTCAGCCGTTCTCTTTGCGGCCGTGCGACGGATGTTCAGCACCCTGCGCTGCAGCCACAGTGACGCCATCGAATCGCAACGGGCAATTCCATGGCTGCACCCCACACACCCACCAGCGCCAACACCGGCACCACACCGCTGCCACGCCAGGCCTGGAGCGTGCTGATCGTCAGCACCCTGGCCTTCACCGTGTGCTTCATGGTGTGGATGATGTTTGGCGTGATCGGCATTCCGCTGAAAAAGACGCTGGGCCTCAACGCCACCGAGTTTGGCCTGCTGACCGCCACGCCGGTGCTGACCGGCTCGCTGATCCGCGTGCCGCTGGGCATCTGGACCGACAAGTACGGCGGCCGCATCGTGATGACGGTGCTGATGGCCGTCACCGTGCCGGCCATTTTCTTGATGGCCTATGCCACGGCCTACTGGCACTTTTTGGTCATCGGCCTGTTTGTCGGCCTGGCCGGTGGCAGCTTCTCGGTGGGCACACCCTACGTTGCACGCTGGTTCCCGCGCCACCGCCAGGGCATGGCGATGGGGGTCTACGGCGCCGGCAACTCGGGCGCTGCGGTCAACAAGTTTGTCGCACCAGCCCTGCTGGTGGCCTTTGGCTGGACCATGGTGCCGCAGGTCTACGCGGCCATCATGCTGGGCACCCTGATCATCTTCTGGTTTGGCAGCAGCAGCGACCCCGCTCACCGGGTGTCGTCGCAAACCAAGTTCAGCGACCAGATGAAGGCGCTGAAAGACCCCAAGGTCATCAGGTACTGCCAGTACTACAGCATCGTCTTCGGCGGCTACGTGGCGCTGAGCTTGTGGATGGTGCAGTACTACGTGGGCGAGTACGGGCTGGACATCCGCGTCGCCGCCTTGCTGGCCGCCTGCTTCAGCCTGCCGGGCGGCGTGCTGCGCGCCTTCGGCGGCATCTTGTCCGACAAGTACGGCGCGCACCAAATCACGTGGTGGGTGATGTGGGTGAGCTGGATCTGCCTGTTCCTGCTGAGCTACCCGCAGACCGACTTCACGGTGATGACCGTCAACGGCGCCCGCACCTTCCACATCGGCCTGAACGTCTACGCCTTCACCGCCCTGATGTTTGCACTGGGCATCGCCTGGGCCTTTGGCAAGGCCAGCGTCTTCAAGTACATCAGCGACGACTACCCGCACAACATCGGCACCATCAGCGGCATCGTCGGCCTGGCCGGTGGCCTGGGCGGGTTTGTATTGCCGATCCTGTTTGGCGCGCTGATGGACCTGACCGGCGTGCGCAGCAGCGCTTTCATGCTGATGTACGGCGTGGTCTGGGTGTCCTTGATCTGGATGTACTGGACCGAGGTGCGCAAGACCCCGGTCATGGGCGCTGACGCTCCGGCTTCGCCCTTTGGATCGCCACCCGCGCCAACGGCTGCCGCAGCCAGCGCACGCTGAAATTCAAGGCCTGCATCAAAGCGCGAATCAAAGCCCGTACCCCATTTCGTAGCAAGCCCTTTCCTTCACCAACTTCAAGGAGAACCTCCATGGCTTCTCATGTCATCACCGGCTGGAACCCCGAGGACCCCAAGTCCTGGGCGGAAAGCGGCCATGCCGTCGCCCGGCGCAACCTGTGGCTGTCCATCCCTGCCCTCACGCTGGCCTTTGCGGTGTGGATGGTGTGGAGCGTGGTGGTCGTCAACCTGCCCGCGGTGGGCTTCAAGTACAGCACCAACCAGCTGTTCTGGCTGGCCGCGCTGCCCGCGCTGTGCGGCGCCACGCTGCGCATCTTCTACAGTTTTGCAGTACCCATCTTTGGCGGACGGCGCTGGACCGCCATCTCCACCGCCAGCCTGCTGCTGCCGGCGCTGGGCATTGGCTTTGCGGTGCAAGACACCGGCACCTCGTATGAAGTGATGGTGGTGCTGGCGCTGCTGTGCGGGCTGGGCGGCGGCAACTTTGCCAGCAGCATGGCCAACATCAACTTCTTCTTTCCCAAGGCGCAAAAAGGCTATGCACTGGGCATGAACGCGGGCCTGGGCAACCTGGGCGTGAGCTTCGTGCAGTTTGTCGTGCCCTTGGTCATCACCGCCGGTGTGTTTGGTGCACTGGGCGGTGAGTCCGCCACCACCGCCAAAGGCACCATGTGGCTGCAAAACGCCGGCTTCATCTGGGTGCCCTTCATTGCACTCAGCGCCGTGGCGGCCTGGTTTGGCATGAACGACCTGGCCGAAGCCAAGGCCAGCTTTGCCGACCAGGCGGTGATCTTCAAGCGCGGCCACAACTGGCTGATGTGCTGGCTGTACCTGGGCACCTTTGGCAGCTTCATCGGCTACAGCGCAGGCTTTCCGCTGCTCATCAAGAGCCAGTTCCCGGGCATCAACGCCTTGCAGTACGCCTGGCTGGGGCCTTTGGTGGGCGCCTTGATTCGGCCGCTGGGCGGCTGGCTCAGCGACAAGCTGGGCGGCGCGCGGGTGACGTTCTGGAACTTCATCGCGATGGCCGCCGGGGTCTGTGCGGTGCTGCAGTTCTTGCCGCATGGTGGCCAAGGTGGCAACTTCACCGGCTTCCTGATCAGCTTCATGGCGCTGTTCGCTTTTGCCGGCATCGGCAACGGCAGCACCTTTCGCATGATCCCGGTGATCTTCCTGACCGAACGTCAGCGAGCCGCAGGCCCGGGCGCTGCCGCGCAGGAACAGGCGGTCAAGGACGCCAACAAGGAAGCCGCCGCGGTGCTGGGCTTTACCAGCGCCATTGGCGCCTACGGCGGATTTTTCATCCCCAAGAGCTATGGCACGTCGATTGCCCTGACCGGCAGCCCCGACGCTGCGCTCTACACCTTCATCGCGTTTTATGCCACCTGCATTGCCACCACCTGGTGGTTCTACAGCCGCAAAAACGCGCCCATGCCCTGCTGACCCCCAGCCGCCATAACGCTGAACCAACGCGGACCACCCCATGAGCCACTTTCTCGACCGACTGACCCACTTCGCGCTGCCCCAAGAGGCCTTCTCAGGCAACCACGGCCTGACCACGGCCGAAGACCGAACCTGGGAAGACGCCTACCGCAACCGTTGGGCCCACGACAAGGTGGTGCGCAGCACGCACGGCGTCAACTGCACCGGCAGCTGCAGCTGGAAGATCTACGTCAAGGGCGGCATCGTCACTTGGGAGACCCAACAAACCGACTACCCGCGCACGCGCTGGGACATGCCCAACCACGAGCCGCGCGGCTGCGCGCGCGGCGCCAGCTACAGCTGGTACCTGTACAGCGCCAACCGCGTGAAGTACCCGATGGTGCGCGGCCGCCTGCTGGAGCGCTGGCGCGCCGCGCTGAAGGTGGCCCAAGACCCGGTGGCCGCCTGGACCCTGATCGCCCAGGACGACAAGGCCCGGCGCGACTACCAACAGGTGCGCGGCATGGGTGGCTTCGTGCGCAGCACCTGGGACGAGGTCAACCAGCTGATTGCCGCGGCCAACGTCTACACCATCAAACAGCACGGGCCCGACCGCATCATCGGCTTCAGCCCCATTCCGGCCATGAGCATGGTCAGCTACGCTGCCGGCAGCCGCTACCTGAGCCTGATTGGCGGCGTGTGCATGAGCTTTTACGACTGGTACTGCGACCTGCCGCCAGCCAGCCCGCAAGTCTGGGGCGAACAGACCGACGTGCCCGAATCGGCCGATTGGTACAACAGCAGCTACATCATCGCCTGGGGCAGCAACGTGCCGCAGACGCGCACCCCCGACGCCCACTTTTTCACCGAGGTGCGCTACAAGGGCGCCAAGACGGTGGCCGTTACGCCCGACTACAGCGAAGTGGCCAAGCTGGCCGACATCTGGATGCACCCGCAGCAGGGCACCGACGCGGCGCTGGCCATGGCCATGGGGCATGTGGCACTGAACGAGTTCTACTTCAAGGAACGCAGCGCCTACTTCGACAACTACGCGCGCCGCTACACCGACCTGCCACTGCTGGTGATGCTGAAGGAACACCCGCTGCCCGACGGCAGCAAGACCCTGGTGCCCGACCGCTACCTGCGCGCATCTGACTTCAACGGCAAGCTCGGCCAGGACAACAACCCCGAGTGGAAGACGGTGGCCTTCGACAGCACGGGCCGCGCGGTGCTGCCCAACGGCAGCATCGGCTTTCGCTGGGGTGCCGAAGGCCGCAGCGACGCCGGCCAGTGGAACCTGGAAGACAAGGAAGCGCGCCACGGTGGGCGGGTCTTGCTCAAGCTGTCGGTGCTGGAAGGTGGCGACGGGCAAGACAGCCAAGGCGCCATGCGTCAGGCGCACGAGGTGGTGGATGTTGGCCTGCCCTACTTCGCCGGCATCGCCACCCCGCACTTCACGGCCAATGCGCAACAAGGCGAAGTCAACTTCGTCAAGGTGCCCGCGGTGCGCCTGCGCCTGGGCAAGGCCGGTGAAGAACGCCAGGCCCTGGTGGCCACGGTGTTTGACCTGCAGGCCGCGCAGTACGGCATCAACCGCGGCCTGGGCAGTGGTGCGGCCAGCTACGACGACGACGCCGCCTACACGCCGGCCTGGGCCGAAAAAATCACGGGTGTTCCAAGGCAGCAGATCATCACCGTGGCGCGCGAATTTGCGCTCAACGCGCACAAGACGCATGGCAAGTCGATGATCATCATCGGCGCGGCCATGAACCACTGGTACCACGCCGACATGAACTACCGCGGTGTCATCAACCTGTTGATGATGTGCGGCTGCATCGGCCAAAGCGGCGGCGGCTGGGCCCACTACGTGGGCCAGGAAAAGCTGCGCCCACAAACCGGCTGGACGCCGCTGGCCTTTGCGCTGGACTGGATCCGCCCCCCGCGGCAGATGAACAGCACCAGCTTCTTCTACGCCCACACCGACCAGTGGCGCTACGAAAAGCTGACCATGGACGAGATCGTCTCGCCGCTGGCCGACAAGGCCGTCTACGGCGGCCACATGATCGACTACAACGTGCGCAGCGAACGCATGGGCTGGCTGCCCAGCGCACCGCAGCTCAAGACCAACCCCTTGCAGGTGGTCAAGGACGCCACCGCCGCCGGCATGGACCCCAAGGACTATGTGGTGCGCGCGCTCAAGGACGGCAGCCTGCAGATGAGCTGCGAAGACCCCGACGCACCACAGAACTGGCCGCGCAACATGTTTGTCTGGCGCAGCAACCTGCTGGGCTCGTCGGGCAAGGGCCACGAATACTTCTGCAAGCACCTGCTGGGCACCACCCATGGCGTGCAAGGCAAGGACTTGGGGCGCGACGACGCCAAGCCGGCTGAAGTGGTCTGGCACGACCAGGCCCCCGAGGGCAAACTGGACCTGCTGGTGACGCTGGACTTCCGCATGAGCACCACCTGCCTGTACAGCGACATCGTGCTGCCCACCGCCAGCTGGTATGAAAAGAACGACCTCAACACCAGCGACATGCACCCCTTCATCCACCCCTTGAGTGCGGCGGTGGACCCGGTCTGGCAGTCGCGCAGCGACTGGGAGATCTACAAAGGTTTTGCCAAGGCCTTCAGCGAGGTCTGCGTGGGCCACCTGGGCGTGGAAAAGGAAGTCGTGCTGACGCCGCTGATGCACGACACGCCAGCCGAACTGGCCCAGCCCTTTGACGTGAAGGAATGGAAGAAGGGCCAGTGCGAACTGATCCCCGGCAAGACCGCGCCGCAGATCGCGGTGGTCGAGCGCGACTACCCCAACGTCTTCAAGCGCTTCACCGCGCTGGGGCCGTTGATGAACAAGCTGGGCAACGGTGGCAAGGGCATCAGCTGGAAGACCGACATCGAGGTCACGCAGTTGGGCCAACTGAACGGCCTGACACTGGCCGACGGCGTGACGCAGGGCATGCCGCGCATCGTCAGCGACATCGACGCCTGCGAAGTCATCCTGCAACTGGCGCCCGAGACCAACGGCCACGTGGCAGTCAAGGCCTGGCAGGCGCTCGAGAAGTTAACCGGCTTGGCCCACCAGCACCTGGCCATCCACCGCGAAGACGAAAAGATCCGCTTCCGCGACATCCAGGCCCAGCCGCGCAAGATCATCAGCAGCCCGACCTGGAGCGGCATTGAAAGCGAAACCGTCAGCTACAACGCCGGCTATACCAACGTGCATGAGCTGATCCCCTGGCGCACCCTTACCGGCCGCCAGCAGTTCTACCAGGACCACCCCTGGATGATTGCCTTCGGCGAGGGCCTGAGCAGCTACCGCCCGCCGGTGGACCTGAAGACCACCGCCGGCATCCAGGGCATCAAGCCCAATGGCAACGCCGAGATTGCGCTCAAC
>JAYVSX010000034.1:0-8114 GCA_043774975.1 Rubrivivax sp. | reverse complement strand
GTGCCATCCGGGTCACAGCGCCAGAGCCAGTCGACACTCAGGCGCAGCAGTTGGGGGTGATCCAGGGACAGCACGGGGTTCATGGTGGGGCGCAGATCGCGATGCCTTCCTCAGCGGCGAGCCAGCGCTGCTTCAAGGTGTGAGGCGGTCAGCAACGCAGGCTGCCCATACAACAGCACAAATCGCTGGCCGGTGTCCAAAACGATGCAAGGCGCAAAACGCAGGCGGTAGCGGGCAGCCCGCTGCGGATCGTCGCAGAGCGTCACCGTTTGCAACTTTGGCGCATGCACGCCCAGGCGTTTCAGCGTTGTGTCCAGCAGCTCCAGTCGGTCGGCCTCAGGTTGCCCGGCTTCGCTCACCAACAAGGTGGCCTCGACCGCCTGGACTTGGGGTGCAGGGTTCGAGCTCTGAGCGTCGGGATGTGGGCGCATGGGCAATGCAGAAGGGACCTGGCGAAGGGCTTGGAAGGGCTGAGGCTGATGGGCCGGGCGCCAAGCTTGCAGTCTTACACGGTTTCCGAACCCACCCTGGCGCGCGCGTCAAATTCCTGGAAGGCTTGACTGAACTGGGACAGATCCAAGACCTGGTCAGGATCGACAACATCCACGTGCCCAGCACGTCCACCTGCGCCGCGTCCACGGTGCAGGGCTGGTCATCGCTGGCGTCGCTCATCTCCATCTCGGTGGCAGCAGCCAGCCACTGCGGGTGCAGTTCGGCCACCGTGTAGATGGCGAGCTGCCACCGGCAGCTGAATGTTGATGTTCACGGTGGGGCTGCTCATGCCAGGATCAGTTTGGACACCGCGTCCAGCAGTTGCGGTGGATTGAAGGGCTTGACGATCCAGGCCTTGGCCCCTGCAGCACGGCCCTGATCCTTCTTGGAGTTCAGCACTTCGGTGGTCAGCATGATCACAGGCGTGAAGCGGTGCCGCGGGTTGGCCTTGACCTTGGTCACGAATTCGAAGCCGTCCATCCGGGGCATGTTCACGTCGCTCAGGATCAGGTTGACCCGGCCTGCCTTCTCCAGCTGTTCCAGGCACTCAACCCCGTCTGCAGCTTCCAGAACTTCGTAGCCCGCCCGCTCCAGCGCAATCTTCACGACGATGCGCATGGAGCTGGAGTCGTCGACGATGAGAATGGTTTTGGCCATGGTGTGACAACGCTCAGAAGAAGGTCGTTTGTGGTGCGGCGGCGGTCGCCACGTGCGCGGCTGGTGCCGGTGTGGCTTGGTGCTGTTCCAGCGTGGTGTAGCCGCGCGCCAATCGAGCGCTCCAGTCTTGGGCTGTGGGCGCCACGCCCTGCAGCCATGCGGCCTGAAGGTGCTGCACCGAGTCGGCGATCGACGCGTCGACCTGACTCAAAATTTGTTGCACGCGGTCCTGGAACTGAAAAGCGATCATCAGTTGCTGGACCTGGGTCTTGATCAATTCGCCACGAGCGGCCAGGTCTTTCGCACGGTGGTGCAGTTGCAGCACGGTGTGATCAACCTGTTCGACCACCTGGTTGATGGTTTGCTCGGACGCTTGAATGACACTGCGGTCGCGTTCAACATGCACCGCTGCATCGCGCAGCGTCAGCTGCATGCGCTGTCCCAGAGCATTGACCTGCTCTTCAATGTTGCGACCCGTGCGTCCTGACTCGCCCGACAGCCGTCGCACTTCGGTGGCCACCACGGCAAAACCCCGTCCACCGGGCCCGGCGCGGGCCGCTTCAATGGCGGCGTTCACGCTCAAGAGGTTGGTCTGCCGGGCCAGTTTGGCGACGTCTTCAGCCATCTCGCGAAGGCCGGATGATGAGCTGGCCAGGGTACGCACAGACTGCATCACTTCTTCGCGCGACTGGACGAAGACCTGGAAGTTGTCGATCAGTCCACGCAGTCGGGACTCGCACTGCTCCAGCAGCGCTGCCCGGCTCTCCAGCTGCCCCTCCTGCGCACACGGGCTTGAGCCTGGGATGTCGACGCCTGTGACCTCGTCAAGCTGGGTCAGCACTTCTGCAAATCCGCCCAGCAGTTGCACCGTGGCGTCCTGCATTTGCCGTTGAGCGAGTTGAATGTGCGACGTCCAGATGTTGGCAGCGTCCTGCAGGCGCGTGTTCATGGTCTGGGCCAGTGCTTGCTGGTGGCGCGCGGGGGCTTGCCTGCCCAGCCTGCTCAGCGTCTTCAACCCGTTGACCAGCCGCTGCAGCAGGCTTCCATCGGCCCGCTGGCTCGCCTGCTTTGCGGGCGGCTGAGTCGCAGCGGTGGCTGGCCTGCTCGGCTGGCATGGCCGGGGGGTCGATGTCATGGAAGTGGCTCAAGGGTTCGCTTGAGTGAGTTAACGGCATCACCAACATGGCGCAACAGTCGTGACAGTGCTCAGGCCACTAGGTAGCACTACCCATGAACCCCGGGTTGGCGCAGGCGGTAGCGGAGTCTTTTCCAAACCAGGTATCAGCCTGGAGCGCCCTGAGATCGACGACACGATTGTCGTGGCGGCGGTGGATGCGCTCGTAGTTGAACTCAGGCTTGTGCGTTGTGTGGCATTTTGTTATTCTGCGCACCACCCCGATATCTTCAGATGCCATGATCCGCTGTCACCTTTCATCTTTGATGGGCCGAGACAAGCTCAACATCGCGGACGTTTCGCGTCTGACCGGCTTGAACCGCAGCACCATCACGGCCCTGTACCGAGAGTCCACGACCCGGGTCGAACTGCCGGCCATTGAACAGCTCTGCAGACTGTTCAAGTGCTCGGTCGGTGACCTGTTCGAACTGGTGCCCGACACCGCCAAGGGCACCTCATGACCCTCAGCCAAGCCCGCTGGCACGTCATCGCCGAAAGCAACTTCGCGTGGGAGCGCGAAGCACTGGACTGGCTGCGTAGCCACCTGCCTGATCGAGACCCCTGGCATGTCTGGACCAACTTCGAATTCATCGATGACGAGGGCAAGGTCAGCGAAGTAGACGCACTGGTGCTCTCACCCGCCGGCCTGTTCCTGGTTGAGATCAAGAGCCGCCCCGGCACCCTGACGGGCGACACCCACAGCTGGACATGGAACACCGATGGCCGCACCAACACCTATGACAACCCGCTGATCCTTGCCAACCGCAAGGCCAAGCGCCTGGCCAGCTTGCTCAAGCGGCAACCGGCAATCACCAAGGCCAAGATTCGTTTGCCCTTCGTCGAGCCAGCGATCTTCCTCTCGTCCAGCAGCCTGGCCTGCCGCCTCGAAGGCATCGCGAAGAGCGCCACCTTCCAACATGGCCGGCCTGGCAACGCCGACGACGACGGCATCGTCGGCGCGCTCGCCAACGGCATCGCCAACCGCGGCGTCACCACGGTGGATGCGCAGCGGGCTCGCGCCATCGCGCGCGGCCTCAACGAGGCCGGCATCCGTCCGTCCAACAAGCACCGCCAGGTGAGCGACTACAAGCTCGGCAAGCTGCTGGCTGAAGGTGATGGCTTTCAAGATTGGGAGGCCAACCACGTCACCATCGAGACCGTGCACCGCCGCGTGCGCATCTACACCGTGGCCACCGCCTCCAGCCCCGAGGCACGCGCGACACGCGTGCGCCAAGCCCGGCGTGAATTCGAGGTGCTCGAAGGCATCGACCACCCCGGCATCCTCAAGGTCAAGGACTACAAAGAAACCGAGCTGGGCCCAGCGCTGGTCTTCGACCACGACCCAAAGGCCGTGCGGCTGGACCACCTGCTTCGTGACCACGGCACGCGCCTCACGGTGACCCAGCGCCTGCAGCTCGTGCGCGACATCGCCGAGACGTTGAAGTACGCGCACTCCAAGCGCCTGTACCACCGGGCGCTCGGGCCGCAGAGCATCTTGGTGCACAACGTCGAGAGCGGCAACTTCCAGCTGCGCCTGATGAACTGGCAGACCGCGTCTCGCAACGTCGGCGACTCGGCATCGCCCGACACCATGCACCGCATGTACCGGACGACAGGCACGCGCCACGTGGAGGACTACGTCGAAGACCCGGGACTGGTCTACCTCGCCCCCGAGACCACGCGCGCCGACCCCGCACATGGGCCCAGCCTGGATGTTTTCTCGCTCGGCTGCATCGCGTACCACGTGTTCAGCGGCCAGCCTCCGGCTGAATCGGTGCTGGACCTGAACGAGAAGCTGCGCGTCGGCCAGGGCCTGAACCTGTCCGACGTGATGGATGGCTGCGGCGCACACCAGCAAGAACTCGTGCACGTCGCCACCTGCCCCGAGGTGCTGGCCCGCTACGACACCATTCGCGGCTTCATCGACGAACTCGATGGCGTCGAAGACGAACTGACCACGCCCGACCCCGAAGCCACCGTCGACCCCAGCGTTGCCGGCAAGGACGACCGGCTCGAAGGCGGCTTCACCGTCGTCAAGCGCATGGGCAAGGGCTCGTCCAGTGATGCCCTGCTGGTGCGCGAAGACAGCAGCGACGAAGAGCTGATCCTGAAGGTGGCGCTGGACGTGGCCCACAACGACCGCCTGATCGCCGAAGGCGAGGTGCTGGCCAAGCTGCACCACCACAACATCGTGGCCCACCGCCGCACGCTCAGCGTGGCCGGCCGCACGGCGCTGCTGTTGAAGACGGCTGGCGACAAGACGCTGGCCGAAACGCTGAAGGAAGTGCGCGAGCAAGGCCGCCTGTCGCTGGACATGCTGCAGCGCTTTGGCGAAGAACTCATCGAGGCGGTGAATCACCTCGAAGCTGAAGGCGTGGCCCACCGCGACATCAAGCCCGAAAATATCGGCATCACGCGCAACCGCACCGGCAAGCTGCAGCTCGTGCTGTTCGACTTCTCGCTGTGCCGCACGTCCACCGACAACATCACCGCCGGCACGCACCCCTACCTGGACCCGTTCCTCTCGCTGCGCAAGCCGCCGCGCTGGGACCTGTATGCCGAGCGCTTCGCCACCGCCGTCACGCTGTATGAGATGGCCGTCGGCCAGCCGCCGGTGTGGGGCGACGGGCAGACCTCGCCCGCCATGCTGGACGTAGAAGCCACCATCGAGAGCGATGTATTCGACCCCGTCACGCGCGAAGGCTTCACGGCGTTCTTCGCCAAGGCGCTGAAGCGCGACTACAGCCAGCGCTACGACAACGCCGAAGACATGCTGCGCGCCTGGCGTGCCATCTTCGCGGCCCGCCAGACCGTGCACTTGGGCGACGGCAGCGCCGAGAGTGGCATCGCCGCGACTTTGCAACATGCGGCGATCACCGCGACGCCACGCACCACCATGGCCGAGCTGGGCTACAGCCTGGAAGCGCAAGACGTGCTGGACCGCATGGGCATCCACAACGCCCGCGAGCTGCTGGCCGTCGACCGCATCCGCTTCCGCTACCTGCGCGGCGTGGGCGACAAGATTCGCAAGGAAATCCGGCTCACCGCCAAGGAGCTGGCCCGGCGCCGGCCCGACCTCACGCAGGGCCGCACGTCCTTGCACGATCCGGCACACGACGCCGACGAAGACACGCCCGGCGCCGTCAGCGTCAATGAGCTGGCGTCGCAACTGCTGCCCCGCCGCCCGGCCGGCGACGACCGGCCTGAAGAATCGGCCCTGGCCCACTACCTGGGGCTCGACGATGCCGTGAAGCCCGCCGTCCCTGCAAAAACCTGGCCCACGCTGGGCGAAGCTGCGCAGGCCAGCGAGGTGGACCGCGCCGTGCTCACCACCGCCCTCATCAAGGCTCGCGAACGCTGGCTGCGCAACACCGCGTTCACTGAACTGCGCCAACAACTCGAAGCCCTGCTGCGTAGCCAAGGCCAGGTGATGAGCGCCAACGAGGCTTCGCTGGCCTTGCTGTCGCTGCGCGGCTGCGCCGAGCAAGACGACAGCGAACGCCTGCGCCTGGCCAGCGCCGTGCTGCGTGCCGCCATCGAGGCCGAATCGCATCTGGACCAACCGCGCTTCGAAGCCTTCGACCACGCGCCGGTCACCCTCATTGCCACCGCTGCCGCTTGGGGCCACTACGCCCGCCAACTGGGCACCGCGGCCGACGCCTGCGCGATGGCCGACCCTCTGCTGCCGCCGGCTCGCGTGCTTGAAATGCTGGAAGGCGTTTCGCCTCCTGCTGCGGCAGGCGCGGCAGCGGGGGCGGGTTCCAGCACTGCGTCGACACTGTCACCCACGCGCCTGCTGCGTCTGGCCGCATCTGCCTCGCGCAAGGCCGCCCTGTCCAGCCGCCAAGAAATCTACCCGCGCGGCATGCCGGCACTCCAGGCGCTGAAGCAGTCCATCAACGCCTTGGTCGGCGCCACGCTCAGCCCCAGCGCGCTGCAAACCCGCGTGCGTGGCCGCTACCCCGAGGCCACGCCCCTGCCCGGACGGCCCGAGCTGGACCGCCTGCTCGACGAGGCCGGCGCCCCGCTGAACTGGGACCCGACCGCCGCCGACGGTGCCGGTGCCTACCGCTCGGCGGTCATCGGAAGCACGCAAACGGCAGGCACGTCGACGCACACCGCGCGCTGGTCCACTCAGATGCCTGCGGCCAAAGAGGATCGCTCAGGCCTGGACTTGGCGCATCTCGCTGAAGAGAGACTGCAGCGCAGCTTGAACCAAGGCGGACTGCTTGTACTGACCTGCGCGCCTCGAATGGCTCGCTATGCCGAGACAGAGCTTCAGCGGCGCTTCGGAACGGGAAGCACGGAGCGCCCCGGCCTGCAGCGCATGAACCTCGACGCGTTGCTGCTGAACGAGCTGAAGGCCCAGGCCAGCGCCGCGCGCGTGGACTGGAACGTGGTGCTGCACGCCGACGCCGCCGACCCATTGACCAAGGGACGCAGTCGCGACTGGACCAACCTGATGCGCCTGGTGCAGCGCACCCTGCCCGCGCTGCGCACCGCGCTGCTGCAAAGCCCCGCACCGCTGCTGCTGGTCAGCGCCGGCCTGCTGGCCCGCTACGACCTGATGGCACTCGTCACCGAGATCGAAGCCGCCGCTGGCCGCCCCGGGCACACACCCAGCGTCTGGCTGCTGCTGCCCACCGCCCACCAGGGCCTGCCGGTCATCGACGGCGTGGCCGTGCCGCTGGTCAACAACATCAACAACACCCAAGCGCTGGCCTTGCCGCAGGCCTGGGTGGAGAACCAGCACCGCGCGGGGCTCATCCATGGGTAAGCGCCACATCGGCTGTACCGCGGCCTGAGCACGCACAACAAGAACACCAGGGACACAAAACAAGTGATCAATGCCCAGCAACTGCTCGTCGACCTGACGCGCCAGCTCAAAGGCCTGGAAGCCGACCTGCGCCAGCGCCATTTGACGACTCGCGATCAACCCGGCCTGAACAACAACCTGCGCGCCGAATGGCAAGCCGCACTCGACGCCAAGCGTTGCGCAGAGACCTTTGAGACCTGGGCCGACCAGGTCATCACCCAGGCCGGCGTGCACTGGCTGCTGAGCTGCGTGTTCCTGCGCTTCATCGAAGACAACCAGTTGGTCGACCGGCCCTGGCTGGCCGGCACGCCCGAATCCAGCCCCCACGGCAACCGTTTGGCCTTGGCCCGCGACCGGCACGAGGCCTACTTCCGCACCCACCCGCTGCAAAGCGACCGCGACTACCTGCTGGCCGCGTTTCGCGAAGCCGGCACCCTGCCCGGCCTGCACACCTTCTTCGACGAAGCGCACAACCCCGTCTTCGCCTTAAGCATCAGCGGCGACGCGGCGATGGCGCTGCGGCAGTTCTGGCAACAGGTCAACACCGACACCGGCTTGCTGCTGCGCGACTTCACCGACCCGGCCTGGAACACCCGCTTCCTGGGCGATCTGTACCAGGACCTGAGCGAGGCCACCCGCAAGCGCTACGCGCTGCTGCAGACGCCCGAGTTTGTCGAAGAGTTCATCCTCGACCGCACGCTGACGCCGGCCATCCGCACGTTTGGCTTCCGCGACGTGCGCATGATCGACCCCACCTGCGGCTCGGGCCACTTCCTGCTGGGCGGCTTTGCGCGGCTGGTTGATGAGTGGCAGCGCAACGAGCCCGCACGCAACCCGCGCGACATTGCGCAGAAGGCGCTGGACGCCGTGGCCGGCGTCGACCTGAACCCCTTCGCCGTGGCCATCAGCCGCTTCCGCCTGCTGGTGGCGGCGCTGCAGGCATCCGGCATCGCGCGCCTGACGGAAGCGCCCGAG
>JAYVSX010000033.1:0-13859 GCA_043774975.1 Rubrivivax sp. | reverse complement strand
GGCCATCTGGCGCGGTCGGCGCAGCCCATCGTGCCGCCTTTGCGCGCCGGAAGTCAGGTAGACGACCACGCCTGCATACGCGGCAGCAGCGCGCGGTAGGGCGCCAGCAGCAACACGGCCATCAAAGCCTTCACGGCCAGATCGCCCGCGGCCAGCATCAGCCAATTCATGTCCGAGCCGGCAAAGGCCAGGAAGAAGAACACGGCAGTGTCGACGGTGCTGGCCACCAAGGAACCGATCAGCGGCGCTTTCCACCAAGTCTGCTGGCGCCACCGGTTGAACACCGCCACGTCCATCAGCTGGGAAAAGAGAAAGGCGGTGCCGGAAGCCAGCGCAATGCGCCATGGCGCGAGCCCCAGCGACACCGTCACGGCCACGGCAAAGCCGATCCAGGCCACCCGGCGGGCGGCCTGTGGCCCCAAGGCGCGGTTGGTCAGGTCGCTGACCAAGAACACCAGGGGATAGGTGAAGGCGCCCCAAGTCAGCCAGTCGTTGATGGGGTACTGCACCACCACGTTGGACAGCACGATGATGGCTGCCATCGCGGCGATGGGCAAGCTGAGGGTGCGCAAGGAGGCTGGGGTCATCACGGAAGACGGTCAAACGCTTGGGGGCCTGTATTGTGGCTGGTGCGGGCGACCCGTGTTGGGCTGCATGCAAGGAGCTGCATGGATGCGGCCACATGGACCCGGCCGCAGGTGCCCGACTGCATCGGCCGGGCTGCATGGCCCGGCTGCACGGTCCGGGCCAGCCGGGCCAGCCGGGCCAGCCGGGCCAGCCGGGCCATCCAACCGCACTCGGTTATTCTTGCCGCCCCACCCACTGCCGGCACCGCTGCTCGTGTCAGACCCTGCATCTCTCAAGTCCGCGCGTGAACGAACCTTCACCGCGGACAAGCGAACCTTCTTTGAGCGCCTGGTTGAATTCATCTCGCCAGGCCCCGACAGCAAGGCCGAGTTGATCAAGACTTTGGCCGACGCCGAGAACCGCGAACTGATCGAACCCGAGTCGCGCTTGATGCTTGAAGGCGTGCTGCGCATGGCCGACATGACGGCCGGCGACGTGATGGTGCCGGCCACCCGCATGGACCTGCTGTCGATCGAGGCCGACTACGACGACATCCTGGCCGCCGTGATCGAAACCGCCCACTCGCGATTCCCGGTTTATGAGGGCGGCCGCGAAAACATCCTGGGCATCTTGATGGCCAAGGACCTGCTCAAGCTGCAGCGTGCGCCCGAGCTGAACCTGCGCACCCTGCTGCGCCCCGCGGTGTTTGTGCCCGAAAGCAAACGGCTCAACGAGTTGCTGCGCGACTTTCGCTCCAACCGCAACCACCTGGCGGTGGTGATCGACGAGTTTGGCAACACCGCCGGGCTGATCACCATTGAAGACGTGCTGGAAGAAATCGTCGGCGAAATCGAAGACGAGTTTGACGAGCAGGAGCAGGAAAACGGCATTTACACGCTGGCCGATGGCAGCCACCGCGTGGCGGGCGATGTGTCGGTGGCGGCCGTCAATGAAGCCTTTGGTACGCGCCTGGCCCTGGAAGACTTTGACACCATTGGCGGCATGGTGGCCCAACAACACGGCCGCGTGCCGCGGCGTGGCGAAGCGGTGGTGGTGGGCGGCCTGAGTTTCACCGTGATGATTGCCCGTGGCGGCGCCGTGCGCTGGTTCAGGGTGGCGCGTGTGCCCAGCGTGACCACGGCCGACGGCGGCGACGTCGACTGACCAGGTCGCGGCGTTGAACGCCATCGCAGCTTGGGGGTCGACCACCCGGTGGGGCCGGGCTGAACCTGTGGTGGCGGCTGCCTTGGGCGCCTTGCAGACCTTGGCCCTGGTGCACACCGCGTGGTGGCCGCTGCCGGTGCTGACCCTGGTCTGGCTGGTCTGGCGTCTGGACATGGCCAGCCCGCGTCGGGCCGCCTGGCTGGGCTGGTTGTACGGCACGGCCTGGCTGTGCGCCAGCGTGTGGTGGCTGTTCATCAGCATGCACCGCTACGGCGGCCTGCCCGCGCCCCTGGCTGCGGGGGCCGTGTTGGCCCTGTCGGCGGCGTTGTCGCTTTACCTGGCCCTGGCGGCGGGCTTGTATGCGCGCTGGCGGCGCGGCACGGCGGCAGACGCGGTGCTGTGGGCGGCGCTGTGGTTGCTGGCCGAGCTGGCCCGCGGGCTCATCTTCACCGGCTTTCCCTGGGCGGCCTCGGGTTACACACTCGTCGACTCACCCTTGGCTGCGCTGGCGCCTTGGGTGGGTGTCTACGGCATGGGTGCCTTCATGGCGGTGTTGGCGGTGGCCCTGCTGCGGCTGCTGCGCTCGGGCGGCCGCCAGTGGCACGGGTTTGCTGCTGCGGCCACCATCGTTGCGCTACCCGCCGTTGCTGCCATCGCCTTCACCCAGCCTGCGGGCGAACTGCGGGTGGTGCTGCTGCAAACCAACGTCAAGCAGGATGAAAAGTTCGCCGCCGAGCGCATGCCCGAGGCGCTGGCCTGGGTGGCGCGAGAAATGCTCACGGCACGCGCCGATCTGGTGCTGGTGCCCGAGACCGCCATCCCGCTGCTGCCCTTTCAGCTGAAGGACTTTGCGCCCGGCTACTGGGAAGCGCTGCTGCAGCACTTTGCCGCGCCAGCTGCTGACGGCGCACGCGCCGCCTTGGTGGGCGTGCCGCTGGGTGACTTTGACCGCGGCTACACCAACTCGGTGGCCGGCTTGTCGGCCGGCCCGGCCTACCGCTACGACAAGTGGCACCTGGTGCCCTTTGGCGAGTTCATTCCGACCGGGTTTCGCTGGTTCACCGAAATGATGAACATCCCGCTGGGCGATTTTGCGCGGGGCGTGCTCAACCCGCCTTCGTTTGCAGTCGCCGGCCAGCGGGTCGGCCCCAACATCTGCTACGAAGACCTGTTTGGTGAAGAGCTGGCACGGCGGTTTGCAGACCCGGCGCTGGCGCCCACGGTGCTGGCCAACATCAGCAACATCGGCTGGTTTGGCGACACCATTGCCACCGCGCAGCACCTGAACATCTCCAGGCTGCGCACGCTGGAACTGCAGCGTCCGATGCTGCGAGCCACCAACACCGGGGCCACGGCGATCATTGACCACACGGCCCGGGTGCTGGCGCAGCTGCCGCCACACACTCAAGGTGTTTTGCCCGGTGTGGTGCAAGGCCGGCAGGGCCTGACGCCGTTTGCTTGGTGGGCCTCGCGTGGCGGGCAGTGGCCGCTGGTGGTGTTGGCGGCTCTTGTCGTTCTCGGCTTGGCCGTGGCACGGCGACCCTGAGACAGCGCCAGAGCTGCCTTGCATCGGCGTCGACATGGCGCGCCAACAGTTCATCCGCGGCGAGGAAGGCGGGGCTGGTGCCAACAAACATGGCCCGCTCGATTCAACGCCCCATGCGCACCAACTGGCCCGGGCGCTCGCTGGTGATTTGACCCTCGCGCTGAACGCACTGCCCGGCCACCCAGGTTCCGATGTAGCCCTGGCCCTTCTGCAAGAAGCGCTTGCCACCGGCCGGCATGTCGCGCACCAGTTGGGCGGGGCCGACGGCCAGCCGGGCGGGGTCGATCAGGTTCAGGTCGGCGCGCTGGCCCCGCTGGATGCGGCCGCGGTCGTGCAGGCCCACGTAGTCGGCGTTGCGGGCGCTGAGCAGCTGCACGGCGGTTTGCAGGGGCAGGCCGCCACGGCTGACCTTGGCCGCGCGGTCGCGGGCCCAGTGTGTCAGCATGAAGGTGCTGGCGCTGGCGTCGCAGACGGTGCCCACGTGGGCGCCAGCGTCGCTCAGGCCGAACAAGGCGCGCGGGTGCTGCAGCATCTGGCCCACCACGTCCAGGTTGCCGTCGTTGTAGTTGAAGATGGGGAAGTAGACCAGGTTGGCGCCGTCGCCCTGCGCAAAGTGGTCGTACAGCGCTTCCAGGGCGGTGATGTTGCGCTGCTTGGCGCGCACAAAAAAGCTGTTCATCACGCTGGGCTCGTAGTCGGGCGCTGCGTCCAGCGGGAACATGCGGCCGGCAATCCGTTCAATGCGCTCCAGCAGAA
Source organism: Rubrivivax sp. (assembly GCA_043774975.1). Taxonomy (GTDB): domain Bacteria; phylum Pseudomonadota; class Gammaproteobacteria; order Burkholderiales; family Burkholderiaceae_C; genus Rubrivivax. The sequence continues at coordinate 9,826 of JAYVSX010000033.1, read as the reverse complement.
TGTCCACCAGCGGCGGCACGGGCGTGCCGTCGCCGCTGATGCGCTCGCTCTTTTCAGCCAGGATGCGCGCCTTGCGTTCGGGTTCGCGCAGTGCTGCAGCCCTGACGGCCAACGGCAGGTGGGCCACTTCCTTGTAGCCCGGAAATCCCATAAAGGGGTGAAAGCTGGCGTCCAGCCCGTTGATGACGCCGATGCCACGCGACGCGGCTTGCAGGTACAGCGGCAGACCCTGGGCCATCGCCGCTTCGACACGGGCCTGGATGGCCTTCCACTGCTCGCCGCCGGGGTCGCGCTGCAGCCAGGTCATGGAAAGCGGCCGGCCGCTGGCGCGGGCCATGGCTTCGACCAGGTCGAACTCGGGGTTGAAGCGCTCGGGGCTGCGCAGCAGGTCAAAGTCGCTGACCAACTGCACCACGCCGTGGTTCAAGCCTTGAAAGGCTGAAGCCAGCCCCGTGAGTTCGGCGCTGGACGCTTCGGCAGCCGGGGTCTCCTGCCCACGCGCGGTGCGGTGGTTGTCGCTGCGGCCGGTTGAAAACCCGGCCGCGCCGGCCTGCAGGGCCTGGCGCAGCAGCGTGCGCATGGCCGCGATGTCTTCAGCCGTGGCGGCTTGCTGGACCACCGCGCGGTCGCCCATCACCGCCATGCGCAGCGGGTCGTGCGGCACCTGCACCAGGTAGTCCAGGCTGTGCGGCATGGCCTGCAGCACGTCCATGTACTGGCCAAAACTTTGCCAGTTGAACTTCACGCCTTCGGCCAGCGCCGCGCCCGGGATGTCTTCCACGCCCTCCATCAGCGCGATCAGTTCGGCTTCGCGCCCGGGCACGTTGGGCGCAAAGCCCACGCCGCAGTTGCCCATCATCAGCGTGGTCACGCCGTGGTGGATGCTGGGGCTGAAGGTCTCGTCCCAGGTGGCCTGGCCGTCGTAGTGGGTGTGGATGTCAACAAAGCCCGGCGTCAGCCAGGCCCCCGCGGCGGAAAAACGCTGCTGCGCGGCGGCCGTGATGCGGCCGATGTCCACCACCCGGCCGTCTTGCACGCCGACATCGGCGGTGTAGGGCGCTGCGCCAGTGCCGTCAACGACGGTGGCACCTTCAAACACCAAGTCGAGCATCTTTTCTCCTCCACAGGGTGGCCAATGTCATGCCGCTGACGATGTGCCACATGCCCCACAGGCTGGCGATGATGACCATGCCTAAGTCGGCGTTGAACTGCACCGCGATGATGCCGAGCGCCAGGCCCGAGTTCTGCATGCCGCCTTCGATCATGATGGCGCGGCGGTCGCGTTCAGCCACCGAGAAGGCCATCGCGGCGGCCCAGCCCAGCGCCAGGCCTGCCGCGTTGTGCAGCACCACGATCAGCAGCTGGGGCAGGATCTGCGCGGTCAGCAGCTGGCGTTCCTTGATCAGGCCCAGCACGATGAAGGCCAGCAGCGCGATCAAGCTGAAGTTGCCCAGCGGCTTGCGGATGCGCGCGGTCAGCTGGGGCAAGCGGTGGCTGAAGAGCAGGCCCAGCACCATCGGCACGGCCAGCAGCGCCAGCAGGCTCCACCAGATGGCGCTGGCGTCGATGTTGAGTTGCTTCAGCCAACCCGCGGTGGCCGGGTTGCTGGCCACCATCCAGGTGAAGTTGAAGGGCGTCAGAAACAGCGCCATCACCGCCGCCACCGCCGACACGCTGACGCTCAGCGCCGTGTTGCCGCGGCCGTAGTGGGTGACCACGTTGGACAGGCTGCCACCCGGGCAGCAGGCCACCAGGATCATCGCGGCCTCCACGTTGGGCGGCAGGTCCAGCATCAGCGTGGCGGCCCAGGTGGCAGCCGGTAGCAGCACAAACTGCGGCACCAGGCCGGCCACCACGGCGCGCGGGGTCTGTGCAATGCGCGTGAAGTCGGAGAGTTTGAGCTCCAGCGCGACGGAGAAGACCATGGTGGCCAGCACCAGGCTCAGGACCAGTTGTTGGGTGTTCATGAGGTTGCAGGGTAGCAGGCAGGGTAGCGGCAGTCCGGGCCCGTAAACTCAAGGGTATTCGAGACACCGACAGCGTGCCCGGCCGCAACCGCAACCGCAACCGCAACCGCCGCCAGCCGCTGGGTGGCTGCCAGCCCCAACTCCACACCACGCAACCATGCTGACCTTCCAGCAAATCATCCTCAAACTGCAGAGCTACTGGGACGCTCAAGGCTGCGCCTTGCTGCAGCCCTACGACATGGAAGTGGGCGCCGGCACCAGCCACACCGCCACCTTCTTGCGCGCCCTGGGCCCCGAGCCCTGGAAGGCGGCCTACGTGCAGCCCAGCCGCCGCCCCAAGGACGGTCGCTACGGCGACAACCCCAACCGCCTGCAGCATTACTACCAGTACCAGGTGGTGCTGAAACCCGCGCCAGCCAACATCCTGGAGCTTTACCTGGGCAGTCTGCAAGCCTTGGGTTTCGACCTGCAGAGCAACGACGTGCGCTTTGTCGAAGACGACTGGGAGAACCCCACGCTGGGCGCCTGGGGCCTGGGCTGGGAGGTCTGGCTCAACGGCATGGAGGTGACGCAGTTCACCTACTTCCAGCAGGTGGGCGGCATCGACTGCAAGCCCATCACCGGTGAGATCACCTACGGCCTGGAGCGCCTGGCGATGTACCTGCAAGGCGTGGACAACGTCTACGACCTGCAGTGGACCGAGACCCTGAAATACCGCGACGTCTACCACCAGAATGAGGTGGAACAAAGCACCTACAACTTTGAGCACAGCGACGTAGATTTCCTGCTGCAGGCCTTTGGCGCCCACGAAAAGCAGGCCAAGTACCTGATGGAGCAGAACCTGGCCCTGCCCGCGTACGAGCAGGTGCTGAAGGCCGCGCACAGCTTCAACCTGCTGGACGCCCGTGGCGCCATCAGCGTGACCGAGCGCGCCGCCTACATCGGCCGCATCCGCAACCTGGCGCGCAGCGTGGCCGCCAGCTACCTGGACAGCCGTGCACGGCTGGGCTTTCCCATGGCGCCCAAGGCCTGGGCCGATGAAGTGGCGGCCCAGCTCGCCAAGAAGGCCGCCTGATCATGTCTGCACGCAATCTGTTGGTTGAACTGTTGGTCGAAGAGCTGCCGCCCAAGGCACTGAAAAAGCTGGGTGAGGCTTTTGGTGCCGTGCTGCTGCAAAGCCTGCAGTCCAGTGGCCTGGCCGACGCCGGTTCGGCACTGAACGTCTTTGCCAGCCCGCGCCGCCTGGCAGCCCACATCAGCCATGTGCTGCCGGTGGCTGCCGACAAGGCGCAGTCGGTCAAACTGATGCCGGTCTCGGTGGGCCTGGCTGCTGATGGCAGCGCCACGCCCGCCTTGCTGAAAAAGCTGGCCAGCGTGGGCGCCGACGCTTCGGTGGTGCCCGCGCTCAAACAGCTGCCTGATGACAAGACCACGGGCAAGGCCACGGCCTTGTTTCTGGACAGTGTGGTCAGCGGGGCCACGCTGGCCCAAGGGCTGCAAGTGGCGCTGAACGAGACCTTGGCCAAACTGCCCATTCCCAAGGTCATGCAGTACCAGCTGGCCGACGGCTGGAGCAGCGTGAACTTTGTGCGCCCCGCCCACGGCCTGGTGGCGTTGCACGGCGCCGACGTGGTGCCCATCAGCGGCTTGGGCCTGCAGTCGGGCCGCCAGACCCATGGCCACCGCTTTGAAGCGCCGATGGACCCGGTGGTGCTGCAAGATGCCGATCACTACGAGCGTCAGCTGGCCGAACAAGGCGCGGTCATCGCCAGTTTTGCCAAACGCCGCGCCGAGATCGTCCGCCAGCTGGCGGCTGCAGCCGCTCTGGCGGGCGGCAAGCCCATCGAAGACGAAGCCCTGCTGGACGAAGTGACCGCGCTGGTCGAACGCCCGCACGTGCTGAGCTGCCAGTTTGAGCCCGAGTTCCTGGCGGTGCCGCAGGAATGTTTGATCCTGACGATGAAAGCCAACCAGAAGTACTTCCCGCTGCTGGACGCGCAGAACAAGCTGAGCAACCGCTTCCTGATCGTCAGCAACATCAACCCGGCCGACCCCAGCCGCGTCATCCAGGGCAATGAACGGGTGGTGCGCCCGCGCTTGGCCGACGCCAAGTTCTTCTTTGACCAGGACCGCAAGAAGACCTTGCAAAGCCGTGTGCCCGCGCTGGCCAAGGTGGTTTACCACGGCAAGCTGGGCAGCCAGGGCGACCGCGCCGAGCGGGTGCGCGCCATCGGCCACGCCATCGTGCAGCAGCTCAGCGCCGCCACCTTGCCCTTCACGGGGCAAGCCCAGGACCAGTTCAAGGTGCTGGACAGCAAGGTGCAGCAAGCCGCGCTGCTGGCCAAGACCGACCTGCTGACCGACATGGTGGGTGAATTCCCCGAGCTGCAAGGCATCATGGGCGGTTACTACGCGCGCCATGAAGGGCTGCGTGACGGCGTGGCCATCGCCATCGAAGACCATTACAAGCCGCGCTTTGCGGGTGACGCGCTGCCGCGCAACCACAGCGGTACCGTGCTGGCCCTGGCCGACAAACTTGAGACGCTGGTGGGGCTCTTTGGCATCGGCCAGTTGCCCACGGGCGACAAGGACCCGTTTGCGCTGCGCCGCCACGCGCTGGGCGTGATTCGCATCCTGGTGGAAAAAAACCTGCCGCTGGAACTGCCGGCCCTCATCAAGTCCGCGCTGCCAGCATTTGCTGAACTCATCACCGACCCCAGCGACGCCTTGCTGAGCTTTTTCACCGACCGCCTGGCGGTGAGCCTGCGCGACCAGGGCTACAGCGCGCAAGAGGTGGACGCCGTGATTGCCCTGCGGCCCGAGCGCCTGGGTGACGTGCCTCGTCGGCTGGCGGCGGTGCGCGCCTTTGCGGCGCTGCCCGAGGCCCCGGCCCTGGCCAGCGCCAACAAACGGGTCGGCAACATCTTGAAGAAGGTCGATGGCGTGCTGGCCACCCGCGTCGACGACAGCTTGTTGCTGGAACCGGCCGAACAGGCCCTGGCCGCAACATTGAAGACCGTGACCCCCAACGCCAACGCGGCCTTTGAACAAGGTGACTACACCGCCAGCCTGCAAGCCTTGGCAGCACTGAAAGGCCCGGTGGACGCGTTTTTTGATGGGGTGATGGTCAACGCGCCCGACGCGGCCCTGCGCAACAACCGCCTGGCCTTGCTGGGCCAGCTGCATGCGGCAATGAACCGTGTGGCCGACCTGTCGCGACTGGCGGCCTAGACTGGCGCCCGGTCGGCCTACCGCGTCAACCGCGTCAACCGCATCAACCGCGTCCACCGCACCAACCGCACCAATCACATCAGCGTCAAACCAAGAAGGGCAGCCCGGATGCACCATACCAAGCTCGTGATCCTGGGCCGTGACGGCATCCTCAACGTTTACCGTGAGGGCCACGTCACCGCACCCCAGGAATGGCACCCGATCCCGGGCGCGCTGGACGCCGTGGCCCGCATCAACCAGGCCGGTTGGCACACGGTGGTGGCCACCAACCAGAGCGGCATTGGCCGCGGCATGATCGACATGAGCGCCGTCAACGCCGTGCACGCTCACATGCACAAGCAGATGCAGACCCATGGCGCCCGCATCGACGCGGTCTTCTTCTGCCCACACACACCCGAGGAAGGCTGTGACTGCCGCAAACCCAAGCCGGGTTTGATGCTGGAGATTGGCCGCCGCTACGGCTTGGACCTGGCCAGCGTGCCGATGGTGGCCGACACCGCGCGTGACCTGCTGGCAGCGCAGGCCGCGGGCTGCGAGCCGCACCTGGTGCTCAGCGGCCGCGCGGCGCAGTTGGGGCCCGAGCAGGTGCAAGCCGTGTTGAGCCAGGTGCCCGCTGCGCGAGCGCACGCCAGCCTGGGGGCTTTTGCTGACTTTTTGCTGCACCGGGACAACATGCCCGACTCGTCTGCAGGCAGCCTGGCCTGAGGGCTGAGACCCGTGGTGGCGGCTTGGCCTGGTTGAGTTGAAGAAGGTGCAGATGATCAAACTGTGGTGGGCCCTGCGGTCGCTGGTCTTTGTGCTGTGGCTGACCGCCACCGTGGTGCCCTGGGCCGTGCTGATGCTGCTGTTGTCCACTGCGCTGCGTGGCAAAGCCTTGTACTGGCCCACCATGCGCTGGCTGCGCATGGCGATCTGGGGCGCGAAAACCAGCAGCAACGGGCGCGAGCCCGACGAACTGATGCGCGAGGTGGAAGGCTGGATCGAGGCCGAGATGCGGCGCCTGGACCCGGAGGCCTACTTGCCCGCGGGCTCGCCCAGCGGGGCTGCCCAGCCCAGCCAGCGCTTGGGCAGCGGTGGCGCGTAGTCGCCGCGCTTTTCGGTCTGCAGGCCCAGTGCCACCAGCGCCTCGGCCATTTTCACGGCCGCGCTGACGCCGTCGATCACCGGCACGCCCAGGCGCTGCTGCAAGGTTTGGCACAGCGCCGCCATGCCACCGCAGCCCAGCACGATGGCCCCGCTGCGGTCTTGCTGCAGCGCTTGCCGTGCTGCGGCTTCGATCTGCGCCACGGTGTCTTCGCCGCAGCGCTCCAGCGCCAGCACCGGGATGTCGGTGCCGTGGATGCCGCGGCAGGTGCGCTCAAAACCGTAGCGCTGCACCAACCGTTCGGCGATGACGCAGGTTCTGGTCATCGTGGTGACGACACTGAAGCCGGTGGCCACAAAGGATGCGGCGTGGAAAGCGGCCTCGGCGATGCCCAGCACCGGTGCGGTGGTGAGCTCGCGCGCGGCGTCCAGGCCCGGGTCGCCAAAGCAGGCGATCAGCACCGCGTCGAAGCCTTCGCCCTGCGCCAGGCGCATCTGCTCGGCCACGCCAGCGGCACCAAAGACATCATCAAAGTGGCTCTCAATCGACACCGGACCGAAGCTGGGCTGGCGCCCCGTGATCACGGTTCCTGGAGCCGCCACGCGCTGCGCAGCCTGGGTCATGCCCTGGGTCATGGCAGAACTGGTGTTGGGGTTGATCAGCAACAGCTTCATGCTTGCAAGGGCTCCAGGTGAACGGGGAACTGCGGGGCCAGGACGGACCTCGCGTGGCCATGACGCGTGGCCATGACCTGTGGCCATCATTGCGGGCGCTTTTGCCAGCGTGCTTGCATTTTGACTTGTGGTTGGCGGACAGCAGTCCGGTGACTGCTGATGTTCTCAGCCATCAGGGTTTCGCCGGATTCGAGAATGGCAAAGAACGCTTGCTTATGGTGCGCTTTGTCGACAAAGTCGAACGGTTCGCGGGTCCAACTTGGGGCTCTGTGCATCCCGGCGGTGCGGACTGCATCTGAAGCAGGCACGACGCGCTGGCATGCGCCTTGCGAAGCTCTTGACGAGTTTCTGGGTAGCTTGCCGCGAGCCCGCCACCGCTGTTGTCACTTCACAAAAACCACGAGGAACCTCCATGTCCCCTGCCCACGTTGCCAAGCGTCCCCTGCTGGCCCGCACGCTGCTCGGCGCCGCCCTGCTGGCGCTGCTGGCCAACGCGGCCGTCGCCCAAGAAAAGATCTTGCGCATCGCCATGACAGCGGCCGACATCCCGCGCACGCTGGGCCAGCCTGACCAGGGCTTTGAGGGCAACCGTTTCACCGGCATCCCCCTGTACGACGGGCTGACCGGCTGGGACCTGTCCAAGGCCGACGTGCCCAGCGTGCTGGTGCCTGGCCTGGCCCTGAGCTGGGCAGCAGACGCCAAGGACAAAACGAAGTGGGTCTTCAAGCTGCGCCCTGGCGTGAAGTTCCACGACGGCAGCAACTTCACCGCCGACGCGGTGGTCTGGAACGTGCGCAAGGTGCTCGACAAGGACGCGCCGCACTTTGACGCCAGCCAGGTGGGCGTGACGGCGTCGCGCATGCCCACGCTGCGCAGCGCGCGCAAGATCGACGACCTGACGGTGGAACTGATCACCAGCGAGCCCGACGCCTTCTTGCCGCTGAACCTGACCAACCTGTTCATGGCCAGCCCGGCCCACTGGCAAAAGAAGTTTGACGCTGCCACCGCCGCGACACCGGCTGACAAGGCCAAGGCGGCCTGGATCGGCTTTGCCGCCGACGCGTCAGGCACCGGCCCTTTCAAGATGGCGCGTTTTGTCGCCCGCGAGCGGCTCGAGGTCACCGCCAACAAGGCCTACTGGGACCCCAAGCGCACGCCCAAGATCGACCGCGTGGTGATGTTGCCCATGCCCGAGGCCAATGCGCGCACGGCCGCCTTGCTGTCGGGTCAGGTTGACTGGATCGAGGCACCGTCGCCCGACGCCATGAGCACCATCACCCAGCGTGGCCACAAGATCTACTTCAACCAGCAGCCCCACGTCTGGCCCTGGCAGCTCAGTTTTGCCGAAGGCTCACCCTGGCTGGACAAGCGGGTGCGCCAGGCCGCCAACCTGTGTGTCGACCGGGTCGGTCTGCTCAAGCTGCTGGGCGGCATGATGGGCGTGCCCAAGGGCACTGTGCCACCCGGTCACCCCTGGTGGGGCAACCCCAAGTTCGAGATCAAGTACGACGTGGCCGCGGCCACCAAGCTGATGAGTGAGGCCGGCCACACCCCGGCCAAGCCGCTGAAGGTGAAGGTGCAGATTTCGGCCAGCGGGTCAGGCCAGATGCAGCCGCTGCCGATGAACGAGTTTGTGCAGCAAAGCCTGAAGCAATGCGGCTTTGACGTGCAGTTCGACGTGATCGAATGGAACACCCTGTTCACCAACTGGCGCAAGGGCGCCAAGGACCCGTCGGCCAACGGTGCCAACGCCATCAACGTGTCCTACGCGGCCATGGACCCGTTTTTTGCCATGGTGCGCTTCACCAGCACCAAGGCCTTCCCGCCGGTGTCCAACAACTGGGGCTACTTTGGCAACGCCGAGTTTGACAAGCTGATCGCCGACGCGCGCAACAGTTTTGACGACAAGGGCCGCGACGCCGCGCTGGCCAAGCTGCACGCGCGCATCGTCGAAGAAGCGCCGTTTGTGTGGATCGCCCACGACGTGGGCCCGCGCGCCATGTCGGCCAAGGTGAAAAACGTGGTCCAGCCGCGCAGCTGGTTCATCGACATCGCCACCATGACGATGGAGTGATGGGCTGTGCCCGCGCAGCGGCGGGCCCGCTGCGCAGCGCAGCGTCGTGCTGTTCAAGGCCTGAGCCTGCCGCTCGGCTCGGCCCGTTCTGCATCCTTCGCTTGTTATCGTCAACGCCATGATCAGCCTGCTGCTGCGCCGCCTGCTTTACACGCTGCCCATCATGGTGGGTGTGGCGTTGGTGTGCTTTGCGCTGGTGCACCTGGCGCCGGGCGACCCCTTGGTGTCGATCCTGCCGCCCGACGCGTCGGGCGAACTGCAGGCCCAGTTGCGCACGCTGTATGGTTTTGACCGCAGCTACCCCGAGCAGTTTGCATCCTGGGTCTGGCGCGCGGTGCAGGGCGACCTGGGCACCAGCATTGCCTCCGGCCGCGCGGTCACTGAAGAGGTGCTCAAGGCGGTGGGCAACACCCTGCGTCTGGCGGTCTTTGCCACGCTGATCGGCTTTGCTTTTGGTGCGCTGTTTGGCTTTGTCGCCGGCTACTTTCAGAACAGCTGGGTCGACAAGTTGGCCTCGATGCTGGCCGTGCTGGGCGTGAGCGTGCCGCACTACTGGCTGGGCATGGTGATGGTCATCGTTTTTGCCGTGATCTTGGGCTGGCTGCCGCCGGGCGGCGCGGGGCCGGGCGGGTCGGCCGACTGGCTGTGGGACTGGGCCCACATGCAGCATTTGGTGCTGCCCGCGGTGACCATGAGCGTGATCCCCATGGGCATCATCTCGCGCACCGTGCGCGCGCTCGTGGCCGACATCCTGGCGCAGGAATTCATCGTCGGTCTTCGCGCCAAAGGCCTGACC
>JAYVSX010000032.1:0-4457 GCA_043774975.1 Rubrivivax sp. | reverse complement strand
GTGGCAGGCGGCGCCTTGTGTGGGCTGGCTGGTGCCTACCTCTCGGTGATTTACACACCGTTGTGGGTCGAAGGTATGGTGGCAGGCAAGGGTTGGATTGCCCTGGCGCTGACCACCTTTGCCACCTGGCGCCCGGCGCGCATCTTGTTGGGGGCCTATCTGTTTGGCGGCGTCACCATGTTGCAGTTTCACCTGCAAGGCCAAGGCGTCGACATTCCCAGCCAGTTCTTGAGCATGCTGCCCTATGTGGCCACCATCGTGGTGTTGGTTTTGATCAGCCGCAATGCAGCCTGGATCCAGGCCAACATGCCGGCGTCTCTGGGCAAACCCTTTTTCCCCGGCAGCTGAAGGCCAATCATTGACCCGGCCCCACAGCGCCATAATTTCGTGTTCCGTTGGTCCCACAAACGAGGAGAGATTTTCCATGACACTGTTATCCAAGCGTTCCCTGGTCAGGCTGGCCGCCCTGTCGGCCGTGGCCGCCACCGCCGCCCTGGTCGGCTGCGGCAAGAAGGAAGAAGCCAAACCTGCCGCTGCGGCGTCGGCCCCCGCGCCCAAGCCCGCACCGCTGAAGATCGCTTTTGCCTACGTCGGGCCGGTGGGCGACGGCGGCTGGACCTTTGCGCACGACAACGGGCGCAAGGCGATTGAAAAGGAGTTGGGCGACAAGGTGGTCACCAGCTTCGTCGAAAAAGTGCCCGAAGCGGCCGACGCCGAGCGCGTGTTTCGCGACATGGTGGGCCAAGGCAACCAGTTGATCTTCGGCACCACCTTTGGCTACATGGAGCCCATGCTCAAGACCGCCGCCGACAGCAAGGGCGTGAAGTTTGAGCACGCCACCGGCTACAAGACGGCCGACAACCTGCGCACCTACGACAGCCGAACCTATGAAGGCGCCTACATGGCCGGTGTGATCGCCGGCAAGATGACCAAGAGCAACACGCTGGGCGTGGTGGGCTCGATTCCGATTCCCGAAGTCATCCGCAACATCAACAGCTTCACCATGGGCGCACAAAGCGTCAACCCGAAGATCAAGACCAAGGTGGTCTGGGTCAACGAGTGGTTCAACCCGCCCAAGGAAACCGAGGCCGCGCAAAGCCTGATCAACCAGGGCGCCGACGTGCTGTTCCAGAACACCGACTCGTCGGCCGTGTTGCAAACCGCCGCCAAGAACAAGAAGCTGGCCTTCGGCTGGGACAGCGACATGACGGCCTATGCGCCTGAGGCCCACCTGGCCAGCGCCATCATCAACTGGGGCCCTTACTACGTGAAGGCCACCCGCGACGCGCTGGAAGGCAAGTGGACCGGTGGCTCTGCTGTGTGGTGGGGCGTCAAGGAAGGTGCGATCGACGTGGTGTCCATCAGCGACAAGGTGCCAGCCGACACCAAGGCCCAGATCGACAAGATCAAGGCCGGCCTGAAGGACGGCAGCTTTGTCATCTGGAAGGGGCCCATCGTGGGCCAGGACGGCAAAGAGGTGTTGGCCAAAGACGCGGTCGCTGACGACAAGTTCCTGGGCGGCGTCAACTTCTACATCAAGGGTGTGGACGGCAAGGTGCCGGCCGGCAAGTAAGCCGCCCCACCCACTTCCCGCCTCAAACGCCGCCGTGGCACTGCCCGGCGGCGTTTTTCTTGGCCTGTCCCTTTGCCTGTCCGATGGGGCACTCAGACCCCAGGTCCAGCGGCACAAGTTCACGAACCCCGCCTCAAGCCGGGCCTGCAGCCCTTTCGCTGCATCGAACAGGCCGGTATTTGGCCGCCAGACCTCGCGTCCTCTCAAGTTGTATCGCTGTGCCACCGATATCCGATCGACAGCACTCGGAAGAGGCGCGGCCACGTGGGTGGCCGTCCCCAAAACCCCCGGGCGCAAAAGGACAGAGATATGGCTTCCATCGTCGAGAGCTTCACCACCGCACAAATTGCAGCGCTGACCACCGCGCAGCTGGCGGCCCTGGCTACTTCGGACTGGCGCGCTTTTAGCACCAACCAAATTGCCGCGCTCACGGTGGACCAAGTCTCTGCCATCCGCACCTCGGCGCTGAATTCACTCAGCACCACCCAGATCCAGGCCTTTGAGTCGCGCGACATCGCGGCGCTCACCGCCACCCAAGCCCAGTCGCTGTCGACTGCAGCGATTCGCTCGCTGACCACCTTGCAGTTCAGCGCGCTGACCTCGGTGCAGATTGGCGCGCTGACCACGGCGCAGGTCAGGGCCATGGAAACGGCCGACATCGCCATGATCAGCACCAGCGCGATCAGTGCGCTGCACCAAAGCCAGTTGGCTGCCATGGCCACGGCCCAGGTGGCGGCGCTGCAAGAAAGCCAAGTGGCCGCGCTCGGCACCAGCCAGTTGCGCGCCCTGAGCACGGCGCAGATTGGGGCGCTGTCCTCGGCCGATTTCAACGCCTTGAGTTCAGGCCAGATCGCGGCGCTGACCACCGCGCAGCTGCGGGCCATCACCACCGCCGACTTCCAAGGTATTGGCTCCAGCGACATGGCAGCCCTGGGCACCAGCGGCGTGGCCGCCTTGAGCAACACCCAAGTGGCCTCGCTCAACCCCGGGCAGGTGCAAGGTTTGACGGCCCAACAGGTGGCAGCCCTGTCCACCGCACAAGTGGGCAGCCTGGGCTCGACCCAGATTTCAGCCTTGCAAACAGCCGACATGGCGGCCCTGTCGACGCAGCAGATCCGGGCCCTGTCCAGCGTGGGCATTGCGGCGCTGGAAAGCGCGGCCTTGCAGGCGCTGAGCAGCAGCCAGGTTTCGGCCTTCAGCACCAGCCAGCTCAGCGCCATCGCCACGCGGGCCATTGGTGGCCTGGACACCGGTGACGTGCGCGCACTCAGCACGGCACAGCTGCGTCAGCTGAGCACCGCCCAGGTGGCCGCGCTGGAAACCGACCAGGTGGCTGCACTCACCACCAGCCAGGTGTCGGCCCTGGGCACGTCTCAGGTGCGCGGCCTGGAGACCGCCGACCTGGCCGTTTTCAGCACCAACCAGTTGGCGGCGCTGGGCACCGCCCAGGTGGCCGCCTTGGGCTCCAGCCAGGTGCAGGGCCTGAGCACCAGCCAACTGGCCAGCCTGAGCACCAGCCAACTGGCCGCGCTGAGCAGCGCCGCCACCGCCGCTTTGGGCAGCACCGAACTCAACGCCCTGACCACCGCCCAGATTGCAGCCCTGCGCACGTCGCAGTTGCAGGGTCTGGACACGGCGCAACTGGCCGCGCTGGACTCTGCGGCACTGGCCGCTTTCAGCACCGCGCAACTCAACGCCTTTGGCACGGCAGACTTTGCAGCCTTTGGCACCACGCAACTGGCCGGCCTGAGCACGGCCCAAATCGCCGGCCTGTCGACGCGACTGATCGGCACCCTGGACAGCGCCGAGCTGGGCGCGCTGAGCACGGCCCAGTTTGCTGCGCTGACATCGGTTCAAGTGGCCGCTCTGAGCACCGCCCAAGTGGCTGGCCTGAACAGCGACGACCTGGCCGCCCTGGGCACCGCCCAGGTGCGCGCACTCAACTCGGCCCAGATCGCCGCCTTGGAAACCGACAGCGTGGCCGCACTCACCACGCGTCAATTGGCCGCCCTGAGCTCCGGCCAGATCGCCGCCCTGCAAACCGCCGACGTGGCCGTGCTCGGCACCAGCCAGTTGTCCGCGCTGAGCAGCACCCAGGTTCAAAGCTTCACCACGGCCCAGATCGAGGCCATGGACACCGCGCAGCTGGCCACGTTCAGCAGCAGCCAGATCCGCGCCTTCAGCACGGCCCAGATCGCCGCGCTGGACAACCTGACGAGCAGCCAGCTCGACGCCTTGAGCACCGGCCAGATCGCCGCGCTGGGCACCGCCCGCATCGCCGCACTGACCAGCGCCGACCTGGCCGCCATGGACACAGCGCAAATCCGCGCCTTGTCGAGCAGCGCCATCGCCACCTTGGACAACAGCCAGATCGCCGCGCTGAGCACGGCCCAGGTGGCGGCACTGGGCACCGCGCAGGTGCGGGCCATCCAGACCGCCGACATCGCGGCCATGGACAGCGGTGACATCGCCGCTTTCACGACCAGCCAGATCCAAGCCCTGAGCACCGCCCAGCTGGTGGCGTTGGACGCCAACCAACTGGGTGCCCTGAGCACCGCCCAGCTGCGCGCGCTGAGCACCAGTCAACTGGCCGCGCTGAGCAGCACCGACTTCAACGACCTGTCCAGCAGCCAATTGGCGTCGCTCAGCACCGGGCAGATCTACGCGCTGGGCACGGCACAGGTGGCGGGTTTTGACAGCGCCAGCCTGGCCGCACTGAGCAGCGCCCAATTGCGCGCGCTGACCACCGCAGCGATAACCGGCCTGGATGCCGCCGATCTGCAGGCCCTGAGCACCGCCCAGGTGACCCAGCTGACCGCCGCCCAGGTGGCGGCCATTCAAACGGCCGACCTTAAGGCCATGGAGACGGCCGACCTGGCCGCCT
>JAYVSX010000031.1:0-12346 GCA_043774975.1 Rubrivivax sp. | reverse complement strand
GTCCACCACCGTGGGCCGAAAACGGCTGTCGAGCTGTGCCAGCAAGATCGGCTCGTCCAGGCCGGCGCGCTGGCCACTGGCTTTCAATCGGCTGTCCGCCCGGCTCCTGGCCAGGCGGAATTGCGACACGGTCTTGGTGGTTTGCGGCGAGCCCAAGCTACCGCCCAAGGCCGCAGCGGAAGCCACCGCACTGCGGCCGCAAAGGGCCGCGAGCTCTTTGCCCAGGCGACCGCTGTCGCGTTCACGGACCAGATAGGCGTCCAGCGAGCCGAGGCCACCGAAGTCACTGGGCACGCCAAATGGTTCACTGCATCCTTCGGGTTGCCCCAAAGCCAAGGTCTGGGTCAAGGCCTGGTCCAGGCTGCGCGGCGCTGGCTCGGCCCAGCTGGGCATGCAAACGCCCCATTGGGCAAGGGCTAACAAAACGATAGATCGCATGGTGGTTTCCTTTGCGCCCTGTGTTTGCGCCTTCCTGCAACGGCGCACTTTGAGAACATCGTGCCAAGTGAAGGTATTGCACCCGACAGAAGGCACACGCTACGCCTTGATTGCGTAGCCGTAATCCTGTGTTCTAGGGAGTGCTGCGCTGCTGGTCACCGCAAAGCTGCTCACCCGCAAGGGGGTGCTCGTCGAAGAGCAGGGCCAAACCACCATGGCCGACTACGACGGCGACTTGGACTGCTCAGGCGCGTGTTTGAGATCGACATGGCGCAGTGCCTGAACTGCGGCAGCGAGTTGAAGATCATCACCGCGATCCTCGAGCGGCACAAACGATTGATTACCATGGACAGAACCGCAGTCCGGGGACCAAGGAACGCCTCCGGTTCGTCCCGAACTTGTCTGGACCGACAAAGTGAAATGAGTGAAATTGAATCAACAGCTTAGCCCCTGGCGCCTGTGCGTCGCCCCGATGATGGACTGGACCGATCGCCACTGCCGCACGCTGCATCGCCAGATCACCCAGCACACGCGCCTTTACACCGAGATGGTGACCACCGGCGCACTGCTGCATGGCGACGTGCCGCGTCACCTGGACTTCAACGCCGAAGAACACCCGGTGGCATTGCAACTGGGCGGCAGCGAACCACACGACTTGGCCGACTGCGCCAAGCTGGCCCAGCAGTGGGGCTACGACGAAATCAACCTGAACTGCGGCTGCCCCAGCGAGCGTGTGCAACGCGGTGCCTTTGGCGCCTGCCTGATGGCCGAACCCGAACTGGTGGCCGACTGCATGAAGGCCATGCGCGACGCAACCGACCTGCCGGTAACCGTGAAACACCGCATCGGCATCGACCGCGTCGACAGCTACGACTTTGTGCGTGACTTCGTGGGCACCGTGTCACAGCGCGGCGGCTGCCAGGTCTTCATCGTGCACGCCCGCAGTGCCTGGCTGAAGGGCCTGAGCCCCAAACAAAACCGCGAAATTCCACCGCTGCAGTACGAGTGGGCCTGGCGCTTGAAGCTGGACTTTCCGGCGCTGACCATCGTCGTCAACGGCGGCATCACCGACGACGAAGAGATTGCCCTGCACCTTCAACATGTGGACGGCGTGATGGTGGGTCGCCATGCTTATCACGAGCCCTATGCGATGGCCGCCTGGGACACACGGTTCCTTGGCAGCACAGCGCCGGTGCCTACCCGCGACGACATCGAGCAGCGTTTTGTTGGCTACATGCAGCGGCTGGCTGCGCAGGGGGTGCCCTGGTCGCACGCCGCGCGTCACCTGCTGGGCCTGCGCCATGGCTTGCCCGGCGCGCGGCGTTGGCGCCAGGTCTGGTCGGACCATCACCTGAAGTCGCTGCCACCTCGCCAGGTCAGTCAGCAGGCGGCAGCTGGTGCCAAGGCAGCGGTGCTGGCTTAGCATCGTTCAGCTGTCCGCGCGTTGGAGCGCGCGGAATGTAAGGAGTGAACAGGATGAAAGAAAAAGCTCATGGCCACAACGTTTTCTGAAAGGCCAGACCCCGTGACATCAGGCGCATCAACAACACCCCGCCCCGGCGTGCTGGCCATCATCGGCGGCAGTGGTCTGTACGACCTGCCGGGCCTGGCCGACACCCGCTGGGAAACCGTGGACACGCCCTGGGGCGCACCGTCGGACCAGATCTTTCGGGGCCGTTTGGGCCACACGCAGTTGGCCTTCTTGCCCCGCCACGGCCGCGGGCACCGCATTCCACCTTCGGAGGTGAACTACCGCGCCAACATCGCAGCGCTGAAGAGCCTGGGCGTGACCGACGTGCTGTCGGTCTCGGCCGTGGGTGGCCTGCGCGCCGACTTGCCGCCGGGCACCTTTGTGGTGGTCGACCAGTTCATCGACCGCACCTTTGCGCGTGAAAAAAGCTTCTTTGGCACCGGCATGGTGGCCCACGTGTCGATGGCCAAGCCGGTCTGCCCGCGCCTGGGCGACCACGTGCAGGCCGCGCTGGCGCAGCAAGGTGTGCCCCATGTGCGCGGCGGCACCTATCTGGCGATGGAGGGGCCGCAGTTCAGCACGCTGGCCGAGAGCCAGCTCTACCGCAGCTGGAATGCCAGCGTGATAGGCATGACCAACATGCCCGAAGCCAAGCTGGCGCGCGAGGCCGAGCTTTGTTATTGCTCGGTGAGCATGGTCACCGACTTCGACTGCTGGCACAGCGGGCATGAAGCGGTGACGGTGGACGCCGTGATCCAGGTCTTGCTGGCCAATGCCCAGGCGGCCAAGACCCTGGTGGCGGGGCTGGCCAGCACCATTGCGGCTGACACGCAGGCTGCGGCTTGCGCCTGTCGCCATGCCTTGCAGCATGCCTTGATCACCGCGCCAGAAGCGCGTGACGCAGCGCTGGTGGCCAAGTTGCAAGGGGTGGCCGGGCGTGTGCTCCAGCCTGCTGCTTGAAGCGTTGGCGCAGCCGCAGCGGCACCCGCAGCGGCTGCGGCAACGGCTGCGCAGCACCCGCATGAGCCGGCACTTCAGTCGCGACCCCTCAGGCCCGCGTTCCTTGACCGCACCATGATGGTCAACGGGCAAGCCTTGCGGCCAGTGCGCGCCTTGCCCACGCGCCAGGCCATCGAGGTCATCGACCAGCGCGCACTGCCCCACCGGCTGCAACTGCGCCAGCTGGGCACCGCGCGCGACGTCTTTGTGGCCATCCGTGAAATGTGGGTGCGTGGTGCGCCGTTGATTGGCGCAGTGGCCGCCTATGGCATGGCCTTGCAGGCCAACCGCGACGCCAGTGACGCGGCTTTGCACAACACCGCAACCCTGCTGCAACAAGCCCGCCCGACGGCGGTCAACCTGAGCTGGGCTGTGCAGCGCCTGTTGCGGGGCCTTTTGGCCGCGCCGCTGCAGGACCGCGCCCATGCGGCCTGGGCGCAGGCCGAAGCCCTGGCCGAAGGAGACGTGGCCGTCAATTTCGCCATCGGCCAGCACGGCTTGGCCTTGCTGCAGGCGGTGGCTGCGCGCCGGCCAGGTCCGGTCAACGTGCTGACCCACTGCAATGCCGGTTGGCTGGCCACGGTGGACTGGGGCACGGCCACGTCACCCATCTACCAAGCCCATGCGGCGGGGTTGCCGGTACACGTGTGGGTTGACGAAACCCGCCCGCGCAGCGCCAGCCTGACCGCCTGGGAGCTGGGCCAGGCCGGCGTGCCGCACACCTTGGTAGCCGACAACGCCGGCGGCCACCTGATGCAGCGCGGCCAGGTTGACCTGTGCATCGTGGGCTGCGACCGCGTCACCGCACAGGGCGACGTCTGCAACAAGATCGGCACCTACCTCAAGGCGCTGGCGGCGCACGACAACGGCGTGCCGTTTTACGTGGCCATGCCCACGTCGACCTTGGACATGACCCTGCAGGACGGTTTGACCCAGATCCCCATCGAAGAACGCTCGGCCCGCGAGGTCACTCACCTGCAGGGTCGCAACGCGGCGGGCGAGGTTGTCGAAGTCTGCGTGGCCCCCGAAGGCACCGCTGCAGCCAACCCGGCCTTTGATGTCACACCAGCGCGGTTGGTCACGGGCTTGATCACCGAGCGTGGCATCGTGGCTGCGCAGGCTGTGGCCTTGCAAAGGCTGATGATGCAGCCGGGCCCGCCACCCCAGGGCAGTGCATGAACGAACAAGACCTGCGCCAACAGCTGCGTGCTGTCGTGCAGCGCCTGGACACGCTGGGCATGAACCGCGGCAGCACCGGCAACGTCAGCGCCCGCTGGGGCCAGGGCATGCTGATCACACCCACTGGCATGGGGGCCGACGACCTGCGCGCCCAGGACCTGGTCTGGGTGGGCTGGGACGGCACGCTGCAGGGCGACTGGAAACCGTCGTCCGAGTGGCACTTTCACCAATCCATCTACCGGACCCGGGCCGACCTGCACGCGGTGGTGCACAGCCGTTCCACGCATGCCACCACCTTGGCCTGTTTGCGCAAGCCGCTGCCGGCCTTTCACTACATGGTGGCGGCGGCCGGTGGTGACTCGGTGCCCTTGGTGCCTTACTTCACCTTTGGCACTGAAGAACTGTCGCAGGCCGTGGGCGCCGCCATGAGCAACCGCCTGGCCTGCCTGTTGGCCAACCACGGGCTGGTGGCGGCGGGCACCACGCTGGCCCACGCCATGAAGGTGGCGCAAGAGGTGCGTCGCTGTGCCAGATTTACCTGCAGGCCCTGGCGGTGGGTGAGCCGGTGCTGCTGAGCGCCAGCGACATGGCCACCGTGCTGCAAAAGTTTCGCAGTTATGGACGTGCCGCCCGCGCTTGATCAGGGCCGAAACCAGGGCCATACCCAGGGCCTTGCGCCGAGGGCGCATGATGCGTGTCTACACAACCACTTGGAGAACGGCAGATGAGCAAAGGCAAAAACGGCAAGGAAGAAAAGAAACCCAAAAAGGTGCATGTGCCCAACGCACCGGGCTTGCCGGCCAACTTGGCGGCGTTGACACCGGCAGGTCGGCCCAAGAAGAAGTAGGAATCGGCCGCAACAGCGCTGAAGAAGCGCTGATCAAGCGCCGAACAAGCGCCGAACATGCGCCTGCACGGCCAACGCGTGGCCTGGCTGCAGCGCTTCAGTTCGCGTCTGCTTCCAGCGCAAAACTCAGCCCAGCGCGTTGCTGCAAACGGGGCAGCACAGCAAGGCCCAGCGCTGCGCCCGGTGTCCACAGTCCGCCGGGCGTGGTCTGGCGGCTGATGTCTTGCACCAGGGCCAGCGCACATTCGCTGATGACCTTGGACGTGGAGCCGTAGCCCGGGTCGCGGTCGCCCTTCACAAGGGCGCTCAAGCGCCGACCGTGGCTGCCCACACCCGTGAACAGCACTTCATAACGCCCGCTTTCGCGCGCCTGCGGCCCCGGGCCGGTGCCGGGTTTGGGCAATGCAAAACGCTGCAGCAGCAAGCGCGTGGGGCCAAAGCCGAGCAGGGTGTTCTGGATCGACTCGGTGCGTACCATGCCGCGGGCTCGCAGCTCGCCACCGCGGCCTGGGCCGCAGGACATCCGCTCTTCGTAGACAAAGTCCCGGCCATACAGGTGTCCCAGCAGCGCGTTGCTGCGGTGCACGTTCTTGGTGTTGATGGGCGCCATCACGAAGGGCGCGCTCCAGGCGCCCGTGAAGTCGTCCAGCTGGGCTTGGTGAAGGTCGGGCTGGGGCGGGCCGGTGAAGCCGGGCGTCAGTGCAAATGGGTTGGCCATGGCGCGGGCGGCTTCGGGGTCGCGGCCCATAGCCGCCATGGTCTCGATCAGGCTGGCCGCCGTGCCGCCCGAAAAGCCGCCCTTCATCACCATCACCCGGCTCTGCACATGGCGCAGCGGTTGGCCATTGCGTTGGATCGCGTGCTGCTGCAAGAAGCGCACGCCCAGGTCAAAGGGCACCGAGTCGAAACCACCCGAAAAAACGATCCGCGCACCGCTGGCTTGCGCGGCTGCGTGGTGGCGCTGGATCATCTGCGCCATCCAGGCCGGCTCGCCACACAGGTCGACATAGTCGCAGCCGGTGTCGACGCAGGCTTGCAGCAGCGGTTCGCCGTGCAGTTGGTAGGGGCCCACCGTGGTGATCACGGCGTGTGTGCTGACGGCCAGTGCGCGCAGTGCGGCGGCGTCGGTGGCGTCGGCCGTCAACAGCGGCACAGAGGCGGGGGCCTGGATCAGGTCACGCACCGCTTGCAGCTTGGTCAGGCTGCGGCCCGCCATGGCCCAGCGCACGCCGCTGCCGGGGCCGTATTGGCGAACCAGGTATTCGGCCACCAGCCGGCCGGTGAAGCCGGTGGCGCCAAACACGATGAGGTCAAGTTTTTTGCTCATCGCTTTGCAGTGATGTGGGGGTGCCGGTGCCGCGCTCGGGCCAGGTCGCCAGCAGCAAACCCAGGATGGCCAAACCCAAGGCCAGGACGTGCACACCGCCAAAGGTTTCGCCCAGCACCAACGCGCCCACCAGCGCTGCGCCCACTGGCAGCAGCACCATGAACACGCCGGCCTCTGAAGACGGCACTTTTTTCAGGCCCTGCATCCACAACCACACGCTGACCATGCTGGCGGCCAGCGCATAAAACACCAGCAGGCCCCAGGTGGCAGGCGGCACGGCCGCGAAGTCAAACGACAGCGCCTGCCACACACCAAAGGGCGTGACCAGGACCAGGCCCCACAGGTTGATCAGCGCGCTGATGCGGCGCGGCGACACGTTACCGGTGAGTTGTTTGCCGATCACGACATAACAAGCTTCACAGACCACAGCGCCCAGCAAGAGAAGATAACCCCAAGGCGACTCACCCTGGCTGGCACCCGGCGCGGCCCGCGCCCAGGCCAGAACGGCGATGCCGGCCACCGCACAAACGATGGCGGCGCCCACGCGGGGCCTGATTGTTTCGCCCAACGTGGCGCGCGCAAGCAACGCAATGGCGGCGGGAATGGCCGCCATGGTCACGCCCGCGGCCAGCGCAGAGGTCAGCGCTACGCCGTAGAGCATGCAGATGCTGAACAGAAAGTTGCCCAGGAAACTCTCCCAGAACAGGAGCTTGCGATCGCGTGGCGACAGGGCCGCTTCGCCCGGTGCCCGCCGCACCCAGTGGCCCATGGCAATGGCGGCGATGCCAAAGCGCAGCCAGGCCAGCAGCAACACTGGGAAGGCCACCACCAGCAGCTTGGACAAACCGACGTAGCTGCCCACCAGCAGTGTGCTGGCGGCCAGGGACGTGTAGGCCCAGGCCAGGGGAAGGCCTTGCGGTGAAAGGCTGGCAGGGGAGGTGGGTTCGGTGGTCAAGCGTGTGAGCAAACAAGTGGGCTACAAGATGGCCAGCGCCGCGACATTTTCAGCTGGGCCGTCAGCTTGGGCCGTCAGCGTGCGGCCGTCAGCGTGCGGCCAGGCCCACGTCAGGCAAGACCGGCCGTCGCTTCAGCGCTTGCGCCATCACCTGCTCCACATGCGCCTTGTCGGCGCCTTGCAATTCCAGCCGCGGTGGACGGGTGCGCCAGGTGCCGCGGCCCATCAGGTGTTCATACAGCTTGATGCACTGCACCAGGTCGGGCCGTGCGTCCAGGTGCAGCAGCGGCATGAACCATTCGTAGAGTGGCATCAACTCGGCAAAGCGGCCGTCACGGGCCAGGCGAAACAGTGTTTCGCCTTCCCGTGGGAAGGCGTTGGACATGCCCGACACCCAACCCACCGCGCCCACCGCAATGCTTTCCACCACCACGTCATCAAGCCCTGCAAACAGCACAAAGCGGTCGCCGACGCGGTTGCGCGTGTCGATGAAGCGGCGCGTGTCGCCCGAGCTGTCCTTGAAGCAGACGATGGTTTCGCAGTCGGCCAGCTGTTCCAGGATGTCGGGCGTGATGTCGTTCTTGTAGATCGGCGGGTTGTTGTAGACCATCACCGGCACGTCGGTGGCCTTGGACACGGCGCGAAAGTGCGCGGCCGACTCATGCGGCTTGGCCGAGTACACCAGCGCGGGCATCAGCATGATGCCGTCCACGCCAATCCGCGCCGCCTCTTTGGCAGTTTCTATCGCAAAGGGCGTGGTGAACTCGGCCACGCCGCAGATGACCGGCACGCGGCCCGCGGCCACCGACTTGGCGGCTTCGATCACCTGCAGTTTCTCAGTGCGCGACAGCGAGGTGTTTTCACCCACGGTGCCGCACACCACCAGGCCCGACACACCGTCGCGCACCAGCCCGTCAATGACCTTGGCGGTGGCGTCGATGTCGAGCGAAAAGTCGGCGCGGAATTGGGTGGTGACGGCGGGGAAGACGCCTTGCCAGTTGACTTTTGCGGCCATGTTGGATTCCAGGACGGGAGGGTGGAGTGGGGCAGGTCGGGCTGAGTGGGCAGCCTTGCTGGCAGTCGATGTATGCCGCTGTGTTCTGTTGAACGTCGCTGCGCGGTTGGGGTTGAAACAAAGTTGCTTTTAGATGTATCGTACATTTTATACAATCGACAGGTCAAGCCCAGTTCAAGCCACGATGGCCCCTTGCAACCCCGCCCCAGCCTCATGAAAGCCCCCCTCGGCCACCGCACGCTGTCAGCCGCCATCGTCGAGCAGCTGCGCCGTGACATCCTGGACGGCCGCTATGCAGCCGGCGAGCAACTGCGCCAAGACGCGCTGGCGGCCACCTTCCAGGTCAGCCGCATTCCGGTGCGCGAGGCGCTGTTTCAGCTGGAAGCCGAAGGCCTGGTGCTGATCGAGCCGCACAAGGGTGCCATCGTGTCCAGCTTTTCGCTGGAAGAAGTCAACGACGTGTTTGACCTGCGCGTGCTGCTGGAGCCGCGTTTGCTGGCCCAGTCGGCACCGCGCCTGACGGCGGCTGACATCGCCGAGGTTTCAGCCTTGGACGCCCAGTTCACCAGCGCCATTGCCGCACTGGACGTGGCGCAGTGGGGCCAGCTCAATGCGCGCTATCACCTGGCGCTGTACCGCCACGCGGGGCAGCCGCGCACGCTGGCCATCGTGACGGCGCTGCTGCAAACCAGCGACCGCTTCACGCGGCTGCAAATGAACCGTGCGCCGGCGCTGAACCGCGCCGAGAGTGAACACCGCAAGCTGCTGCGCCTGTGCCGGGAAGGCAAGGTGGCGCAGGCTTGTGAGCACCTGGTGGCCCACATTGAAAAGGTGCGGCAGGACTTGTTGGCGCTGCTGAAGCGCAACGCCCGGGCGCAAGCGGCCGCCGCCACCCAGGACGCAGCTTCCCATGACGCAACTGCACAGGCCGCAGCCGTCAACTCAACCCAGCGCCACAAGCGCGCCGTCTGAATCACGAGTGAACCCGCATGACCTCAACCCCCTACGCGCCAAGACCCACCCGCATCATCGATTCCCACACCGGCGGTGAGCCCACGCGCCTGGTGGTCAGTGGTGGCCCTGACCTGGGCGGCGGCAGCATGGCCCAACGTGCGCAGCGCTTTCGCACCGAACAAGACCACTGGCGCAGCGCGCTGGTGAACGAACCCCGTGGCAACGACGTGCTGGTGGGCGCGCTGCTGTGCCAGCCCGAAGATCCGGCCAACGCTTGCGGGGTGATCTTCTTCAACAACGTGGGCCTGCTGGGCATGTGCGGCCACGGCACCATCGGGCTGGTGGCCACGCTGGCGCACCTGGGGCAGCTGAAAGAGGGCACACACCGCATTGAAACGCCGGTGGGCACGGTGCAAGCCACCTTGCATGCCGACGGCAGCGTCACGGTGGCCAACGTGCCGGCCTACCGCCACGCCCAGCATGTATCGGTGCGCCTGAATGCAGGCAGCGTGGTGCATGGCGACGTGGCTTGGGGTGGCAACTGGTTTTTTCTGTGCCACGACCATGGCCTGACGCTGAACCGTGAAAACCTGCCAGCGTTGATTGCCTTTTCTGAAACGCTGCGCCAAGCGCTGTGGGCCCAGGGCATCACCGGGGCCGAGTGCGCCGACATCGACCACATCGAACTGCTGGGTGCAGCGTTGGCAGCGCCCAAGCAGGCCGGGCGCGACCCTGCACTCAGCGGCCGCAGCTTTGTAATGTGCCCTGGCGGCGCCTACGACCGTTCACCTTGCGGCACCGGCACCAGCGCCAAGCTGGCCTGCCTGGCGGCCGATGGGGTGCTGGCGCCAGGGCAGTTGTGGCACCAGGAAAGTGTGATCGGCAGCGTGTTCACCGGGCACTATGCGGTTGCGCCAGCCGGCGAACCGGCTGACCCCGCAGATGGCCAACCAGATGGCCAACCCTGGGGCCAGCCCAAGGCCCCCCACATCCTGCCGTTCATCCACGGCCGCGCTCATGTGACGCTGGACGCCACGGTGGTGTTTGACGCTGCAGACCCCTTTGCCTGGGGCCTGGCTTGAGCGTCGCTTTGCCCGCGCCACCCGCGCTGGGGCGTGATGAGACCCAAGCCACCTGGGTGGTGGTGGGCGCCGGCATCATCGGCAGCAGCATTGCGCTGCGGTTGCGTCAGCAAGGCCACCCTGTTTTGCTGCTGGACCGCGTGGGCGCAGCGGCCGAGGCCAGCCGTGGCAACGCGGGCGCTTGCGCCTATTCGGACATCCTGCCGCTGGCTTCACCCGGCATCATCCGGCAGGCCCCGCGCTGGTTGTTGGACCCGCTGGGCCCGCTGTCCATTCCGCCCCGCTACCTGCCCCGCATAACCCCCTGGTTGTGGCGCTTCTGGCGGGCCAGCCAAGCGCCCCAAGTGCTGGCCAGCACACAAGCGCAAGCGGCCCTGATGAACCTGGCAGCCAAGGCCATGCCGCGGCTGGTGCAAGACATAGGCGCGGCCGAGCAACTGCACACCGACGGCAACCTGCATCTCTATGAAAGCCTGGCCGAACTGCACGCCGCCCAGCCCAGCTGGGACCTGCGGGCCCAGCATGGCATTCACTACCAACACCTGCGCGGCCCGCAGGCCATTGCAGCCTTGCAACCCGGTTTGTCGGCCGCCCTGGTGGCCGCCACCTGGGTACCGGCCTGGCAGCGCATCAACAACCCGCAGCAGTTGTGCGAACAGGTGGTGGCTGCGTTGGTGTTGGCAGGTGGCTTGTTTCGGCAAGCCGACGTGCAAGCCCTGGCCGCCACACCCACCGGTCTGGCGCTGACCCTGGCCAGCGGCCTGGTGTTGCAGGCGCAGCGCGTGGTGGTGGCGGCTGGCGCGTGGTCGCACCAGCTGGCGCAGACCCTGGGCGACCGCATTCCGCTGGAAACCGAACGCGGCTACAACACCACCTTGCCCGCCGGCGCCTTTGACCTGCGCCGCCAACTCACCTTTGGCGGCCACGGCTTTGTCGTAACGCCCATTGCGGGCGGCGTGCGGGTGGGCGGCGCGGTGGAGCTGGGGGGCCTGAAAGCCGCACCCAACTACCGCCGGTCACAAGCGCTGCTGAACAAGGCCAAGCGCTTTTTGCCCGCGCTCAAAACCGAAGGTGGCACACCGTGGATGGGCTTTCGGCCTTCGCTGCCTGACAGCTTGCCGGTCATCGGCGCCGCACCGGCCGACGCCCGCGTGCTGTACGCCTTTGGCCACGGCCATCTGGGGCTGACCCAGTCTGCCGCCACCGCAGAACTGGTGGCCCAGCTGGCCGCGGCGCAAACCCCTTCGGTGGACCTGAAACCGTTCAGGGCAGGGCGGTTTTAGGGGCCCCACCTTGGGGCGCCGATGGCAAGCCCGGCCGCGTCGCCGGCCTGGCCGTGGTAGCTGCGAGCCAGCGCGACGGCATGAACGCGCTGGGCGACGCCAACGGGCGCCGTTTTCAACCGCTGCCGTTTGCCGACACCACCGGCTACCAGCCCGTGAACACCGCGTGTGAGGTACGCGACCTGTGCAAACGCATTGGCAACCGCGCACACCGGTAAGTGCGCAACCTGGTTGCGAGGCGGCCGGCGGAGCCCATTCACGACGAAGTTGGATGGCGGGTTGCGCACGCCTGGGCCCTGCCGGGTGTGGCCGGGCAGGGCGCCACGCGGCTTGGCCTGAACCAGTCCGCCATGCGAGAGCATGCGTTGGTGCGCCTGCAGTGCAAGGCGCTTGACCCGCCTGCGGCAGCGTTGCCCCCAATGGACGCCACCAAACGTCTGCACTAGGCTCACGGCGACACTGCGGCAATATTTCAGCAACAGGACGGCAACAGGGCCGGGCGGTGTTTCAGCGAATGGAGAGTGCGCATGAATCAGCAGCAACCATCGGTGTCTTCCATCACCCCCACTAAGGTGATCAAAAAAATGGACCCCCAGGCGCCCGGTGCGCGCCGCTGGGCAGCAAGCTATGGCGAGCAGCTGGTGTGCGTGCGCTACCGGGTAGACCCCCTGCGCCAGCGCCGCCTGACCACCGTGGAGCTGGTGGTGGACGAAGCCCCCACGCTGAACAGCGTGCGCGTGGGTGTGCGCGTGGCCTGGGGCGAAAAAGAGCTGGGCCGCACTGTGCGTGCCGCTGG
>JAYVSX010000030.1:0-2247 GCA_043774975.1 Rubrivivax sp. | reverse complement strand
CAGGATCAACAGGCCGGCCATGGCGTCGCCGCGCACGAACTTGCTGGCGCCGTCCATGCTGCCAAAGAAGTCGGCCTCCTCGGCCACCTCCAGGCGGCGTTGGCGGGCCATCTTTTCGTCGATCAGACCGGCGTTGAGGTCGGCGTCGATGGCCATCTGCTTGCCGGGCATGGCATCCAAGGCAAACCGGGCGCCGACCTCGGCAATGCGCTCGGCGCCCTTGGTGACGACCACAAAGTTGATCACCACCAGGATCGCAAAGACGATCAGGCCGACGGCAAAGTTGCCGCCGATCAGGAAGTGGCCAAAAGCCTCGATCACCTGCCCGGCTGCGCCCGGGCCGGTGTGGCCTTCTAGCAGCACGACACGCGTCGAAGCCACGTTCAGGCTCAGGCGCAACAGCGTCGTCACCAGCAAGACCGTGGGCAGCGCGGCAAAGTCGAGCGGCTTGACCATCTGCGCCGAGACCATCATGACCACCAGAGCCAGTGCGATGTTGAAGGTGAACAGCAGGTCCAGCACAAACCTCGGCAGGGGCAGCACCATCATGGCCAGCATCATCACCACGAAGGCCGGCAGGACCAAAGCCTTGATGGCTTTGCCGCGTGCACCGTCATTGCCGCCGAACCAGGCGTTCATCTGTTGCATCATTTGCTGCATCATTTTTCAGGTCCGCGGGTTCACAGTTCAGGTTCCGGCAGCTGGTTGTGCGGGTCCAGGTCGGCCGGCACTTCGGGCACCGGCGGTTGGCTTGGGCTGGCGCGTCCTGCGGCCATCGCGTCGCGCAACTGGTAGACCCAGGCCAGCACCTGAGCCACCGCGCTGAACAGACGGGCCGGCACCTCCTGGTCGACCTCGGTGTGGGCATACAGGGCACGCGCCAGGGGCGGCGCCTGCAGCACCGGCACCTTGGCGCTCTTGGCCAAATCGCGAATCTTCAGCGCCATCAGGTCCGCGCCCTTGGCCACCACCCGCGGCGCGGCCATGGTGGCTTCGTCGTACTTCAGCGCCACTGCATAGTGCGACGGGTTCATCACCACCAGGTCAGCCAAGGGCACCGCGGCCAACATGCGCCGCCCGGCCAGTTCACGCATGCGCTGCTTCAGACGGCCTTTGACTTCGGCGTTGCCTTCGACATCCTTCATTTCCTTCTTCATTTCTTCGACCGACATGCGCAGGCGCCGCTGCAACAGGTGGCGCTGGAGTGGCACGTCCACCAAAGCGAAGACGGCCAGCAGGCCAACGATCAGCAGCAGGCCACCCAGCACCAGTTCCGCCCCGGCCGCGAGTGCGGCGGGCAAAGGCATGGACACCAATTCGGCGTGGCGCATCCAGCGCTGGCCCAGGTAGACCGAGCCGGCAACACCCATCAGCAAGGCCAATAAACTGGCCTTGAGGGTGTCGGTCAGGTGGTGGCTGCTGAAAATGCGGCCCAAACCGCTGATCGGGTTGAGCTTGGAGAAATCGGGGACCAGGGGCTTGAGGGTGAAGTTCCAGCCGCCGCTGAGCACGCCGGCGGCCAAGGC
Organism: Rubrivivax sp.; assembly: GCA_043774975.1. Taxonomy (GTDB): domain Bacteria; phylum Pseudomonadota; class Gammaproteobacteria; order Burkholderiales; family Burkholderiaceae_C; genus Rubrivivax. Next base: position 721 of record JAYVSX010000030.1, on the reverse strand, counting down.
CACCATCCACACGGCGGCAAACAAGGGCAACAGCAGGAGCACCATCTGCAAACCCAGATCACCCAGTCGAAGCACCATGGCCGACGGCGTCAAGAGGTGGCTGGCATCGAAGCGCAGGCCGGCGCGCAGCAACTGCTCAGCCTGGCGGCCAAACGGTTCTGCCATCACCGCCAACAAGGTCACGCCGGCGCCGATGGCTCCCAGATGACCCAGGTCGCGTGAACGGGCCACCTGGCCGTCTGCACGGGCCTTGTCGATCTTGCGCTGGGACGCTGGGAGCTTGCGGTCTTGAGAGGATTCGGCCATGGCTTCGGTGCTCCGAAGCCCCGTTCCCGAATGGGAAAGGAGCTCCTTGATGGAGCCCCTTCATGGTGCCGACTGGCGGCCAATTCTTGAGCGCGATAAGCGGGGTAAACCGCTGCGTGTTCGCTCTGCAGTTACACGCCGAACCCGGGTCAGAAACCCAGGCTGGACAGCAAGTCGTCAACCTCGCCTTGGTCGGTCACCACGTCGGTGCGGCCCTTGGCATTGACCACCGGGCCGTTGAGCACGGTGGGGTCGACCTTTTCCCGCTGATGACTGCGGGCATCGGGAATGCCATCGGTGGCCAGTTGCAGCTTGGGCATGACGCCCACTTGCTGCATGGTGTCGTGCAGTTGGCGCGTGATGCTGCCGATCTGCTGGTAGACCTCGGCCGAGACCAGGGTTGCGGTGGCAGGCT
>JAYVSX010000029.1:0-4790 GCA_043774975.1 Rubrivivax sp. | reverse complement strand
CCGCGCCGTCGAAGTAGGCTCGCGCGTGCAGCGCACCTGCCAGGAACAGCGCGGTGTCCACGGTGGACAGTTCGGTGCGCTCAAAGCGGTGACCGGTCTGCATGTCCAGAAAGTGATAGAAAAACCCTTTGTAGCCGGTCACGCCGCTGGGCTGCGGACCTTGCGGCGCCGCGTGGAAAAAGCGCAGCGTGGCCAGTGTGCGGTCGCGCGCCTGGGCCCGGGTGACCCAACCACGCGCCACGCCTATGGGGTAGGCGCTGAGACCGAAGCCCACAGCCGCCACGCTGGCAAAGGAAGGTGTGGGCCAGCGGTCCGGTACCAGGCCGTTGACGGGATTGGTGGTGTCCCAGAAGTAGTTGAAGCAGCGGCGTTCCAGGTCGGCCAGCAGTGCGTCCGTGGCGGAAGGTGTGCCCGTCCTGGACTGGCAACCCAGACCGGCCGCGCTGGCGACCAGGCCACCCGCCCAACCCAGCAGGCTGCGGCGAGTGAGATCGAAATTGAGCAAGGGATCGTGCGTCATGCGGCGTCAGCCATGGCGCAGCCCGCACCCGGCCGGGCGGATCCCAGGGCGCTGCTGCGGTGGTTTGATGATGATGAGGAAGCCGCCTCGCAGCCCCGTTGCAGGGCCGCGAGTTCACGCTCCAAGGAACTTCAGAACTTGTAGCCCAGCACCAGCCGGTAGGTGCGCGTGTCGCCGCGAATGCTGTTGGGCTTGCCCAGGTTGGCGTTGTCGCCGCCCACAGCATTCTGTGGGTTGCCCGGGCCACCGCCCCAGTCGTCAAAACCACCGTAGTTGGTCTTGTCGAACAGGTTCAGCACGTCGGCGCGCAAGCTGATGCTCTGGTCGAAGACCTTGAAGGACTTGGTCAGGCTCATGTCCACCTGCTGGAAGGACGGTGCGTCGCCCTTGACCGAGATGCAGTTGTTCCAGCCCGCCGCGCAGCTGGTGATGCGGCGCGGCAGCCCGCTGTCCCAGGTCAGCTTGCCGGCCAGGGTCAGGCCCCAGGGCAGCAGGGTGTCCGTCATGCCGGCGGCCACCACGCGGTGTTCGGCTACCAAGGTGCTGGGGTTCCAGCCGCGCACACCGGGGCGGCCATAGGTCCAGTCGAAGATGTCGTTGTTCCATTCCTTGCTGGTGGTCTTGGCGTTGCTGTAGGTGTAGGCAACGCTGGCCGTCCAGCCCGCGCTGCGCGTGTACGGCTTTTCCAATTTGGCCAGCACAGAGTCGGTACGCGCCTGGCCGACAAAGTCGCCCAGGATCAACGTGCCATAGCCGTTAGGCCCGCCCCACAAAGGGTCGATGGGGCTTTGCGTAGCCCAGCCGCCGTTGGGGTCGCGGTTGCCTCCGAACCAGATGAACTGGTTCTTGGCGTCCACGCGGCTCAAGGCCACTTCAGCGTTCCAGCTGCCCAGTGCTTGGCGCAAGCCCAGCGAGAACTGATCGGCAAAGGGCATCTTGAAGTCGTTGCGGATGAGCCAAATCTCGCCGCCGGCCTGCGCGTTCTTCTGCAGTTCGTCCAGCGCGTGGTTGGCCATGGTGCGGCTGTACGAACGCCCCCAGCCGCCAAAGAGCACGCTGTTGCGGTCACCGCTCAAGTCATACGAAAAGCCCAGGCGCGGTGCCAGGGCGCCCTTGAAGGCCTTGCGCGAACTGCCGGTGCTGATGTAGTCGTCGATATTGACGCCACCGCGTGCCAGTGACTGTGCATAGGTCTGCCCGGCCGGTGGCGTGATGCCCCAGCGCGGCCCGTCCAATGCACGCAACGCCGTCACGCGGTCGGCCGGCGTCACGTAGCTGTTGTTGAGCATGTTGTCCTCGTAGTCCCAACGCAGGCCCACGTTCAGCTCCAACTGCTTGGTCAACGACCAGTCGTCCTGCAGGTGCAGGCCCAGCTGCATGTTGCTGAAGTTGGCCGCCGCGCCAGGAATGGCGCGTGAGATGCGGCACTGGTCGCTGTTCAGGCCGGCGTTCAGCACGTTGGTGCCCGTACACAGGCCGCCGCTGTAATACGGCTGGCCCGTGGTGGTGTCGATCAGCGTCTCTACGGTGTCCACGCCGAAGGCCGTGCCCGAGAGTTCGTACTTCATGGCCTTGAGCTTCACGCCACCCTTGATCACGTGGCCAGCCAGCCCCGTGTAGGTGAGTTCCTCGCTGAGGAAAGTGGCCTTCTGCGCCCGGTTCTGCGCATTGGGCGAGCCGCCGGCAAAGATCACGTCTGCCGAATTGGCCAGCAGTTGCGGTGAGGCGGTGGACACCTTGTATTTGATGAAGGGCGTGTTGGCCGCGGAGTGCGGGTTCCAGGTGTAGTCCTCGTAGCCCGCACGGGCTTCGCTGAACAATGAACCAAGGGACCACTCGTGCTTCACGTCAAAGCGTGTTTCGTTGTTGATGCCGTCGATGTCGTTGCCGGGCACGCTGAGGTCGCGGCTTTCCGGTTTGCGGTCGGACTCGCGGCGCACACGGAAACTGGCGCTCAGGCGTTGGTCGGCTGCCAGTTGCGCGTCGACCTTGCCAAACACCAGGTGCTCGGTGAACCTGTCCACCTGGTTGCCTTGGTAGCCGCGGATGGTGCCCATGATGCCGGCGCTCTGCGGCAGGCTGGTGAGGTTGCGCGGGATGATTTGGCGCGAGTCTTCGATGGTCTTGCCGTCGTAGGCAAAGAAAAAATGCACCTGGTCGCGCACGATGGGCCCGCCAAGGCTGAAGCCGTATTCCTGCTTGCTGGAAGCGGGCAGCAACACGCCCTGGGCTTCGCGTTCTTTTTCGAACACCGACTTGCTGCGCCAGTTGGTGCCGGTGCGGTCAATGTAAGCCTCACCGGCCAGCGTGTTGCTGCCGGACTTGGTGATGGCCGTCACAGCCGCGCTGCTGACCTGGTCGTACTCGGCCTTGTAGTTCTGCGTGAGCACGCGGAATTCAGCAATGGCCGATTGCGGGAAAGGGTTGCCGCGCGAACTGTCCTGGCCGGTTACACCGCCGCGCAGGATGTTGTTCTTCTGGCCCACGCCGTCGATGAACACGTTGACGTGGTCGAAGTTCTGCGCACCGGCCTGGATCTTGGTGTTGCCGCCGGCGTCGCTGCTGAAGGCCACGCCGGGCGCCAGGTCCACGCTGCTCAGGAAGTTGCGTGACGTCTGCGGCAGGGTTTCAATGAGCCTGCGCGACACCGTGGTGCCCAGTTCGGAACTGCGCACATCCTGGCGCTGCGCGGTGCCGACGATGGTGACCACCTGGCCGCCCACGCTCAAGTCCACGGCTGCGGTTTCGCCCACAGTCACGCTGACCTCCCGCGCTTCTGAAGCGCCGCCGGCCAGGGCCACGCGGATGTCGTACACACCCGGCGCCAGGCCGGTGAGCACGTAGCTGCCATCGGCCCGGGTGGTGGTGCGGTAGGTGGTGCCGTTGGCTTTGTTGACAGCGCTCACTGCCAGGCCAGCCTGGCCGGCGTTGGCGCCTGCGCTGACCTGGCCTTTGATGGTGGACGTGCTGAGCTGGGCTTGTGCTGCGCCGGCCAGGGCCAGCACCACGGCGGCGGCCATGGCGTGACGGTGGAAGACACGGGTGGAACGGTTCATGTCGGTCTCCTAAGGGTCAGTCTGTCTTTGAGGGTGGAACGGGGCAAACGAATCGGCAGGGATCAATGCGCGGGTGGGGCAGGGGGCCCTGGCGGCTGAGGTTGCGGCGGTGGGCCGGCGCCGCAGGAGCGGCGCACCACCAGTTCGACGGGCATGACCACTGTGTGCGAGGCTTGCCCATCGGGGGCCTCGACAACTTTGGCCAGTGCGTCCAGCGCAGCCGAGCCCAGCGCGGCGATGGGCACGCGGATGGTGGTCAGTGCGGGGGTCACATAACGTGCGATCGGGATGTCGTCGAAGCCTGCCAGGGCCACGTCTTCCGGCACGCGCAAACCGGCTTCGCGCAGGGCCGCCAGGCAACCCACGGCCATCATGTCGTTGGCCGCGAAGATGGCGTCTGGCCGCGGCTTGCTTTGTGCAATGCGGCGCCCGGCGGACCAGCCGGCCTCTTCGGTGAAGTCACCTTCGAAGACGGCTTCCTTCATGCCGGGCTTCAGGCCTGCGCGGTAACCCCGCAGGCGTTCTTGGGCTTCGTGGTTGCCCTGGGGGCCGCCGATGAAAGCGATGCGCTTGCGTCCGCTGGCGGCCAAGTGGCGCGCCATGGCCTGGGCGCCGCCAAAGTTGTCGACGACAAAGCGGGTGTGCCCTGGAAGCGTGGCGCCGGTGTTGAGCAGCACGGCGGGCAGGCGGCCGGGCAGGTTGTGCTGCAGGAAGCCGGCATCCGCGTGCGGCGACATCACGATCAAGCCGTCGACACGGCCATTCATGGCCCGCATGGCGGCGGCGGCCTCGTCGGCGTCGCCATGCGAGCTGCTGACCAGCAGGTGCAAGCCGCGCGCACGGGCGGCCTGGTCGATGCCGCGGATCAGTTCGCTGAAATACTCGCCAAACAGGTCCGGCAGCAGGGCGCCCACGGTGTCGGTGCGCCGCGTGATGAGGCTGCGGGCAGCGCCCGACGGCGTGAAACGCAGCAGCTGCGCAGCTTCGACGATGCGCTGCTTGGTGGTGGGCAGCACGTTGTCAGCGCCGTTCAAGGCGCGTGACACCGTGGCCACCGAAACCCCGGCCGCCCGGGCCACGTCACGGATGGTGGCGGGCATGGGCGGTGGCTCGGTGGTGGCCGTGGTTTGTGCTGCGCTGGAGCATGTGCGGGCGGTTCAAAGGACGGGATGCGGTAAGGTAAATCGTGCCGCCCCTCCTATGTAAGGTACTGG
>JAYVSX010000028.1:0-17620 GCA_043774975.1 Rubrivivax sp. | reverse complement strand
CTAGTACATTAACACATAAGTAACGGAACATGAATACACTTCGGACAACGCCATCCGGCTTACCGAGGTACACCCATGAGACAGGTCGAACTGAATTTGCTGGAGACCGATCGCGCGACCGTGGATGCGATTCGCAGCACGGGCGTCCATCGGTCGCGAGAAATCAATCGAGCTCACGCGCTGTCCTGTCTGGATCGCGGCGTTCCGGAAGCGCAGATCTTGGAAGTGCTCGGCATGGGTCGCACAGCACTGTGGAGGACACGAACTGCATACCTGCAGGGCGGTCTGGAGTTGGCGGTGTTCGACGTGGCACGCTCTGGCAGACCCAAGCAGTACGACACGGATGCCGAGGCTCGGGTGACTGCGCTGGCTTGCTCGCAGCCGCCGCAGGGTCGCCAGCGCTGGACCATCCTCCAACTCGAAGAATCTGCCCGCCAAGAAGCTGGCCTTGGCACAGTAAGTCGAGAGACGGTGCGCCGCATGCTCAAAAAAACGAACTCAAGCCCTGGCGCCACTTGATGTGGTGCATTGGCACGCTCACCGAGGAGTACCGGCAGCGCATGTACAAGTTGCTGGCGCTCTATGCGAAGCCAATGCGCCACGACGAGCCTGTGGTTTGCATCGACGAGAAGAGCCTGCAACTTATCGGGCACAGCCGCGAGCCATTGCCGATGAACGCGGGCAATGCAGCAAAGCAAGACTATGAGTACGTTCGCAAGGGAACGACGAACCTGTTCGTGGCTGTCGAACCCAAGGCCGGACGGCGCGTAGTCTCCGTGACCGAACATCGAGGCAAGACCGATTTCGTCGGTTTCGTCCAGTCTTTGCTGACCGACAGCTATGCCGCAGCGAGGCGAGTACACATCGTGCTGGACAACCTGAACACCCATTTCAGAAAGTCCTTTGACGACGTTTTGGGCAGGCGCGCTGCGGGCACTTTGCTTCGCCGCGTGACCTTTCACTACACACCCAAGCATGCGAGTTGGCTGAACATGGCAGAGATCGAGATCGGCATCCTCAGCCGTCAATGTCTGAACCGCCGAATCAGCGACTGCGAACTGCTGCGCAGCGAAGTTGATGCTTGGCAGTTCGACCGCAACGAGCAGCAGCGAACCATCGAATGGAAGTTCACTCGACAGGACGCGGATCGCAAGCTCAGACGACATTATGTTTCGTTACCTCCGTGTTGATGTACCAGGAACGTGGGCGGCCAAAGGGACGAAGCACGTTCCATCGCCAAGCTTCAGGATCTGGAAGCGCAGCAGCTTGCGCGCAGCGCCAACCAAGCCTGACGACCCATTGACAAAGGCGCCCCGCTCGACCGCGCCGCTATCATCAAACGCCCTGGCTTGACTGCACCGCAGGGCGCTGCCCGTCTTCATGAGTAGAACCCAGATGATCCGCGTTGAAGACATCGCCGCCAGCGCACACTTCTGCCACCTCAGCCAGCTGCATGGTGTGCCGCATGAGCTGCGTTATGTCGGCAGCAACAACTTTGCCGGCCGCAGCTTGTACGGGCGCCTGGACTGCGCCTGGTTGCGCCAGGAAGCGGCCCAGGGGCTGCTGGCGGCTGCGGCCTGGCTGCAGGCCCGGCGCCCGGGCTGGCGCATCCTGGTGCTGGACGCGCTGCGGCCGCAACGTGTGCAAGAAGCCATCTGGGTCGACGTGGCGGGCACCCCGTCACAAGCGTACTTTGCCAACCCCGAGCGTGGCAGCATCCACAGCTACGGCATGGCGGTGGACGTGACGCTGCTCGATGCGCAGGGCGCCGAGGTCGACATGGGCAGCGGCTTTGATGAAATGACCACCCGCTCGCACCCCTCGCTGCATGCCCAGCACCTGGCCAGCGGCGTGCTGAGCCGGTTGCAAGTTGAGCAGCGCGATGGCCTGCTGCAGGCCATGCAGCACGGCGGTTTTCACGGCATACCCAACGAGTGGTGGCACTTTGACCACGGCGACCGCAACCTCGTGCGCCAAACCTTGCCCCGCATCTACTGACCCACACCCGCAGCCCAACTGCGAACACCCGTCGACGCTTGTTCCTGGCCGCCACCGCTGCAACCGGTCAAAAAACCGACCCGGGCTGCGCCAAGAAGATCAACTCTTCGGCGGTGGACACCCGCCCCAGAACCAGGTTGCGGTGCGGATAGCGGCCAAAACGCTGCACCACCAGGGCATGCTTGACGGCCCACTCGTGGGCGTCCGCCATGGCCGGGTCTTGCTGTGCCATGCGCGCAAACAGCTGCAGTGATTGCGCCTGCACCGCCCGGCTTTCGGAATGCTCATAAGGCAGGTAGGCAAACCAGCGTTGCCAGACCGACAGCGCCTGGTCATCGCCCGACGCGACCGACTGCTGCGCCAGCCGCAGCGCCAGCGCGTCACCGGCAAAAGCCCCCGGGGTGTTGCGGCGGGTGTTGCGGGTGAACTGGTCCAACACCAGGATCAGCGCCAGCTGGCCCAGCACGGTGGTCTGCCAGGACCGCAGCTGGTGGCTCAGCGCTTGCTCGATGGTGCTGGAAAAACGGTCTCGGATGTGGGCATCAAAAACCGGGTCCTTGCGAAACCACTCGGCCCGCGCCCGCACCAGCGGTTGCGGCCCAAACCAGAAGTCCAGCACGTCCTGGGGCTGCACGGACGCGGCACTCATGGCGCCGGCAGTCCACCCACCAACAGGTCCAGCGTGGCCGGGTGGCGCTGCATGTACTGCGCCACATAACTGCAGCTGGGCCGCACCTGCAGACCCTGCGCCCGAGCCCAGTCCAGCGCCGCCGCCACGAGCTCGGCCGCCACACCCTGGCCCTGCAGTTCGGCGGGCACTTCGGTGTGGTGCAGCACCAGCAGCGTTCCCTGGCGCCGGTACTCGCACACCGCCACGGGGTCGGCAAGACCGGCTGGCGGCGCCAGCCGCGCTTCAAGACGTTGCTGCGCAGGGTTATGGCTGATCTGTACTGGCATGACGTTGAATTCTGCCCTGCGCCGACCCCACATGCAGGGGGTTGCGCGGAAACATCCAGACACCGAATCGGATTACATTGGTTCCACCCGGAGCGCTTGGGGCCGGGTTACAGCGATGGTGGGTCTGGTGGACAAAACCTGGTTCATGGAATGCGTGGCGGCCGATGGCTCGCGGCTGACGCACGCCGTGCGCAAACTGCCGTTTCGGGTGGGTCGCGAACCCGGCAGTGACCTGACGGTGGACGCCCGCGGCCTGTCACGTGCGCACGCCGAGTTCCAAGCCGACCCCACGGGGCAGCTGCGCCTGGTCGATCTCGACAGCACCAACGGCACCTTCGTCAACCGCGAACGCATTCGCGGCTCGCGCCTGGTGGAAGAAAACGACGTCATCCACTTTGGCAACGCCGAGTACCGGCTGGGCGTGGAGTCGGCCACCCAGATGGCCCGACCCATCGACGACGACGGACGCACGCTGATCGCGCCAGCGGGCAGCACGCTGTCGGAAAACTTCGTGCGCCACGAACGCCAGTTCATGGAACTGTTGCGTGGGCAGGGCCTGTCGGCCGCGGTTCAGCCCATCGTGCAAGCCCATGGCAGCAAGCTGTTTGCCTACGAGCTGCTGGGCCGTTGCACGCACCCCGAGCTGCCGGCTTCACCCACCCACCTGTTCCACCTGGCGGCCATGCTCGACCGCGAGGCCGAACTCAGCGCGGCCTTTCGCAACTACGGCATCCACGCGATGGCGCCGCGGCTGCATGGCACCCCGCTGTTCGTCAACTCACACCCGCGCGAGACCTTCTCAGAGAGCTTCTTCACCGCACTGACCCACCTGCGCGCCCAAGCGGGTGCACCCGATCTGGTGGTCGAGGTGCACGAAACCGCCGTCATGGAAATCGAGCGCATGAAAGACCTGGCCGCGCGCCTCCAGGAAATCGGTGTTCGATTCGCCTACGACGATTTCGGCGCCGGCCAGGCACGGCTCAATGAGCTGGGCGACGTGCCGGCCCACTTTGTCAAATTCGACATGGGGCTGATCCGCGGCATCCACGAAGCCAGCGAACGCAAGCAACGCGTGGTGCGCGACCTGGTGCGGCTGGTGCTGGACCTGGGTTCGGTGCCGCTGGCCGAAGGCGTGGAAGAAGAAGAAGAAGCGGTGCTCTGCCGTGACATGGGCTTTGCCTTGGTGCAGGGCTACCTGACTGGAAAACCGGTGCCCATCAGCAGCATCTGATCTGGCCACGGTCCGTCGGATGGCCGTCTACCGGTTCCGGCGTGCTCTGGCGTGCCCTGGCGCAAAGCTACTGCCAGGCCGGCGCAGCCTGCATCTCCACCATGGCTTCAAGGCACTCGTCGGTCGTCACGGCAAACCGCGTCAGGGTGTTCTGACCAAAGGTCATGGTGATGGGCACGTCACCGGCGTCGCGCCCACGCGCCATCAGTACACGGCCGATGCGCGGTTTGTTGTGGCGGGCGTCGAAGGTCACCCACTGGCCACCCAGGTAGACCTCAAACCAGGCGCTGAAGTCCATCGGCGAAGGGACCGGCGGCACGCCGATATCGCCCAGGTAGCCTGTGCAGTAGCGCGCCGGGAGGTTCATGCAACGGCACAGCGTGATGGCCAGATGCGCAAAGTCGCGGCAGACACCGGTCTGCTCGTGAAAGCCCTGCAGCGCGCTGCGATTGGCACGCGCGTTGGCGTAGTCGAAACGGATGCGTTGGTGCACAAAATCGCAGATCGCCTGCACACGGCCCCAGCCCAGCGGCGACGGGCCGAACTGCGCCCAGGCAAAGGCCAGCAGTTCGCTGTCCACCTCGCAGTAGCGGCTGGGCAGCAGGAACTGCAACACCTCGGTGGGCAGTTCCTGCGGCGCATGCTGGTAGGCGGTGGGGAAACAGGGGTCGGGCAGGCCGCTGTCGAAGATGCGGGCCCGGTTGCTCAGCCCAACGCTGGTCACGCCATGCGGAACCTGGATGCGCCCGCAGCGGTTGCCGAAGGCGTCGATGTACTCGGTGCGGTCCAGTGGCGGTTGAACCACGAAGTTCTCCGGCCCTTGCAGATCCCCTTCGCGGCTGGGGTGCACGCGCAGCAGGTAAATCACTGCGGTGGGCGCCGTGAGGGCCAGTTGGATGTCGTAGCCGAGGTCGATGAGCATGGGGGCTCCTGGTGGGGCAATTGATCGGGTTGGCGACCCGCTGATGCGCGCAGTCTTGATCATGGCAGCTCCTGTTGCCGGGCACATGATGTGAGCTGCGCAGCGGGCCGTCGGTGCGGTGTCGAACCTAGGAGCTAACACCCGCGCGCAGCCGCAGCAAGGTGACGTGCAGTCGGTCGGCGTCGATGGGCTTGGTCAGAAAGTCGTCCATGCCCGCCTTCAGCGCTTCTTCGCGTTCGGTCACCAGCGCCGCAGCGGTCAAGGCGATGATGGGCAGGTGTTGGCCTGCCTGCGTTTGCCGCAGGGCCCGGGTGGCCTCGTGGCCGCTCATCACCGGCATCTGCACATCCATCAACACGGCGTGAAACGGCCGCTGATCGGCAGCCGCGCTGTGCACGGCCGCCAAGGCTTCGCGCCCATCGCTGGCCTGCACCACTTCCACGCCCCAGCGCTCGAGCATGGCCACGCCGATCAACATGTTGACCACGTTGTCCTCGACCATCAGCACTCGCATGCCGGCCAGGTCGCCGTCCACCAAAGAGGGCGTCTGGGCCAAGGGCCGGCCGCTGGGCGGCAATGGCATCACGGCCCAGAAGCTGCAGCCTTGCCCGGGCTGGCTGTCGACCCCGACGTCGCCGCCCATCATCACCGCCAGCTCGCGGCAGATGGACAGGCCCAGACCCGTGCCGCCAAAACGCCGGGTGGTGGACTGGTCGGCCTGGGTGAAGGGCTTGAACAGCAGCTTCTGCACGGCTGGGGTCAGGCCCGGCCCGGTGTCGATGACCTCAAAGCGCACCGCACCACCCGGCAGCCGGTCAACCCGCACCCGCACGCTGCCGCTGTCGGTGAACTTCAGCGCGTTGGAGACGTAGTTGGTGACGATCTGCCGCACCCGCAGGGGGTCGCCGCTGACCGGCACCGACAGGCTCGAGTCGACCTCAAAGGTCAGGCGCAGTCCTTTGGCCGCGGCCAGTGTCTGGTAGGTGTGCTCCAACCTGCGCAGCAGTTCGCTCAGGTCGAACGAGGTCGACTCCAGCAACAGCTTGCCGGCCTCGATCTTGGACAGATCCAGGATGTCCGTGATGATGCCGGCCAAGGCCTGCGCACTGTCGCCGATCTGGTCCAGGTACTCACGGCGCAAGGCTTCACTGATGTCGTCGGCACTGGCCATGCGGGCCAGACCCAGCATGCCGTTGAGTGGCGTTCGCAGTTCGTGGCTGGTGTTGGCCAAAAAGGCGCTTTTGGCCTGGTTGGCCGCTTCGGCGTCGTCGCGGGCCCGGGCCAGGGTCTGCTCAAACTTGCGCCGCTCGGTCACGTCTTCGCTGATCCAGATGGTGCCGCTTTCAACCGGCCTGAGCGGGTCGATGGCGCGGCCTCGCACCCGGGCCAGGAAAGTGCTGCCGTCCTTGCGCCTGGCCAAACGTTCAACTTCCACGGCTTCGCCACGGCCCAGCAGCGGCCCCAAGGTGTGACTCAACTCCTCGTACTCGGCATCACTGGGCCACCCCCCCCCCCCCGCCTGCCCGATGAGCTCGCCCGAGCTCCAGCCATAAATCTGCTCGAAGTGAGCGTTGGCCAGCACAAAACGTTGCTGCCGGGTGGCCGCAATGCCGATCGAGGCGTTGTCCAGAATGGCGGCCCGCTCCATGCGGTCGCGCTCGGCTGCGCTGACGTCGCGTGCATTGATCACCACGTACTCGCAGCCGTCCGTCTCAAAGCGGGCAGCCGATACGCGCAGCGGCACGGCGGAGCCGCTTTTGTGCACAAACACATAGGGCATGTCCGAGACCGCGCCACGCTCACGGATGACGTTGACAAACTGCTGGCGCTCAGCTTCGTGCGCCCAAACGCCCAGCTCCAGTGATGTGCGGCCTATGGCTTCTTCGGCCGGCCAGCCGGTCAGGCGCTCAAAGGCCTGGTTGGCCATCACGTAGCGGCCGGTGTTCAGGTCGGTCAGCGTGATGAGGTCGGGGCTGGTGGTCAGCAGGTGTTTGCGCATGACCTCAGCGTGGCGGATCGCCGCTTCGGCGGCCAGGCGCTCGGTCACGTCGACATAGATCGACAGCACCGCCGGCCCACCCTGTGCGTGCACGTGCACGCCGGTGGCCTGCACGTTCAAGGCGCGTCCACCCACGTCGAGCTTGAAGCCTTCAACCTTGAGGGTGGCGCCCTGAGGCATGGACACCAGTTGCTCGCTGCGCAGCTGCGCGCGTGGCCGCGACTCGGCGCTGTCATAAGCCGCCAGCAGGTCGGTGCCCACCATGTCGGTCAGATCACGGTAACCAAACATGGCCACGGCCGCGTCGTTGGCGTCCATGACACGACCGTGGCGATGCAGCACCAGCGGCGTGGGAATGCGGCTGAAAAGTTCCTGGTAGCGGGTCTCGGTGGCGCGCAGCTCGGCCTGGGCGGCTTGTACGGCGGTGACGTCGCGGGCCACGCCCCAGTAGCCCTTGAACACCCCCCGGGAGTCAAACCGCGGTTCGCCACTGGCCAGGTAAGACCGCAGGCTGCCGTCCTGGGTGCGCCAGGAAAACGGCAGGTCGCGAAACGGCACGCGGGTTTCCAGGTCCGCCATCAACACGTCCAGGGTGTCGGCTTCACAGTGCAGCCGCGGTAGCTCCCATGGCACCGCGCCCAGGCCGCTGTGCGACTGCAGCGCGTGTTCGTCCAGGTTCTGGCGGCTGGCAGCGATCAGCTTGTACTCGTGGTCGATCTCCCAGTAGGCGTCGGCCGCCAGCGACAGCAGCCGGCGAAACCGCTGCTCGCGCTTGTGCGCTGCCGTCACCGCCTGGTCCACCACACCGCCCAGCAAGTACCCAGCGCCCAGCGCCACCCCCAGCGACAGCAGGTGGGTGAGCAACAGCAAGCCAGCCGTTGGCCAGCCCGGCGGCACTGGCGCAGCGGGCTGCAATGCCACCACCGTGACCATCATCAGCATCGCCAAGGTCGACATGGCAGCGCCCAGACGCCACCCGCTCAAGGTGGTCAAGGCGCACACCAGCAGCGGCACCAGCAGCATGCCCGGCGCCGCCAGACCCCAGCTCATGCGCAAGGCCGAAAAACCCAACAGCAGGATCGTGCTGCCAAACAGCGCCGCCAGGGCCTTGGACACATGGGCCGCAGGCACCCGCATGATCAAGGCACCGGCCACGGCCAGCACCAGGAAGCCCAACACCACGGGTGCCACCTGGGGCTTGTCGCCCTGGGTGACCAGCAAGGCCATGCCGGCCAAAGCGGCGGTGATGGCCGCCAGCAGCGCAAAGCCGCGGGCCAGCTGTTGCGGAGGCCCGATGGACAGCGGCTGCTCACGGCGCACAAAGACTGGAATCGTCAGGTCCCGGTCCGCTTTGATGTCCCGGTTCATGCGTCTTCAGCCTTTGGCAGTTTGAAGTTGCAGCCGTGTGGCCTGGGCCACACCGCGCGCCGCCTGTGCAAAGGCCTGCGGCGTGTCGGCTGGCGCGGCGGCGTAGAGCACCGCGCGGGACGAGCTCACGATGATGGGGCCGCACTTGCCTGGGCCACCCTTGCCGGGGCCGGCTTGCGCGCTGCCACGCCACCCAGCCTGCACCGTGGCCCGGGCGTCGCCGCCTTGCGCGCCAATGCCCGGAATCAACAGCGGCAAGGTCGGCGCCAGTTCACGCACGCGGGCCACCTCTTGGGGAAAGGTGGCACCCACCACCAGGCCCAGTTCAGCCCCGTGGCTCCATTCGCCGGCGGCCAGGCGGGCGATGCGCTCGTAGAGCAGCTCTCCACTTTGCAGCACTTGGGCCTGCAGATCGCTGCCGCCGGGGTTGGAGGTGCGGCACAGCAGGATCAACCCCTTGCCGCTGTAGCGCACATAGGGTTCGATCGAGTCATAGCCCATGAAGGGCGACAGCGTCAGCGCGTCAGCTTGATAGCGCACAAAGGCTTCGCGGGCGTCTTGCTCGGCGGTGGCGCCAATGTCGCCGCGTTTGGCGTCCAGGATCACCGGCACGCCCGGCGCGGTTTGGTGGATGTGGTGGATCAGGCGTTCCAGCTGGTCTTCGGCGCGCTGGGCTGCAAAGTAGGCGATCTGGGGTTTGAAGGCGCTGACCAGGTCGCGGGTGGCGTCGACGATGGACGCGCAGAAGTCGAAGATGCGCGTCGGGTCGTCACGCCAGGCGGCGGGAAACTTGGCGGGCTCTGGATCCAGGCCCACGCACAACATCGAGGCGTTGGCAGCCTCGGCGCCGGCCAGCAAGGTGCGAAAGCTCAAACCGCACCGCCTTGCCAACGTTGGGCCAGCTGTGCCGCCAACCCGGTGTAGCTGCCCGGCGTCATCGCCAGCAGCCGTTGTTTGTCGCCTTCCGGGATGGCCAGGCCTTGGATGAAGCCCTGCATCAGCTCACGCGTGATGGGCTTGCCCTGCGTGAAGTCCTTGAGCTGGTCATAGGGGTTGGGCAGGCCATGCCGGCGCATCACCGTTTGCACCGGTTCGGCCAGCACCTCCCAGGCGTTGTCCAGGTCAGCCGCCAGCGCCGCTTGGTTGACCTGCAGCTTGTCCAGCCCACGCGCCAGGCTGTCCAGCGCCAGCACCGTGTAGCCCAGCGCCACACCCATGTTGCGCAGCACCGTGCTGTCGGTCAGGTCACGCTGCCAGCGGCTGATCGGCAGCTTGTGGCTCATGTGGCCCAGCAGCGCGTTGGCCAGGCCCAGGTTGCCTTCGGCGTTTTCAAAGTCGATCGGGTTGACCTTGTGCGGCATGGTCGAAGAACCGACCTCGCCCTTTTTCACCCGCTGCTTGAAGTAACCCAGCGAGACATAACCCCAGAGATCGCGTGACCAGTCGATCAGCAGGGTGTTGGCGCGGGCGACTGCGTCAAACAGCTCGGCCATGTAGTCGTGCGGCTCGATCTGGATGGTGTAAGCGTTGAAGCCCAGGCCCAACTGGTCCTGCACCACGCGCCGGCTGAAGGCTTCCCAGTCGAAGTCGGGGTAGGCCGCCAGGTGGGCGTTGTAGTTGCCCACCGCGCCATTCATCTTGGCCAGCAGCGGCACCGCCGCCACGCGCTGGCGCGCCGTGGCCAGGCGGGCGGCCACATTGGCCACCTCTTTGCCCACCGTGGTGGGGCTGGCGGTCTGGCCGTGGGTGCGGCTGAGCATGGGCAGCGCGGCCAGGTCGTGCGCCATCTGCGTCAGCTTGCGCTGCAAGGCGTCCAGCGCCGGCAGCAGCACCTGCTGGCGGGCGGCTTGCAACATCAGCGCGTGGCTGGTGTTGTTGATGTCTTCGCTGGTGCAGGCGAAGTGCACAAACTCGGCCGCCTGCTCCAGCTCAGGACTGCCGGCAAAGCCACCCTTGATCCAGTACTCGACCGCCTTGACATCGTGGTTGGTGGTCTTTTCGATGTCCTTGATGGCTTGCGCGTCGGCCTCGCAAAAATCCTGGACGCGCTGGCGCAACAGCGTGCGGGCAGCGCCGCTCAAGGGCTTGAACTCGGCAAACCCGGCGTCCGACAGCGCAATGAACCATTCCACTTCCACCTGCACCCTGCGGTGCATCAGGCCCAGTTCGGACAGTAAGGGCCGCAGCGCAGAGAGCTTGGCCGCATAGCGGCCATCAAGGGGGGACAAGGCAGACAGTGCGGACGGGTTCATGCGGTGCGATGGCGTGCGGATTCAGGGCCGCGGCAGGCCCCCTGTGGATGCCTGCAAGCTGCCAGGCGACCTTGATTCTAGGAGGCCCCGACTGGGGCTGGGCCTGTGAAAACACGCGGCTGGGCACGCGGCTGAAGGTGCCGATGAGCACGAGTCTTGCTATAACCCACCTGCCGATCAGCCCACTTCGTCACCACCCCAACCTGGAGGAGAACCCCATGTCACTGCCACGCCGCCACGCCCTGGCCCTGTCTGTCGCCCTGCCCGCAGCCCTGGCCCTGGCCCTGGCCGCCGGGGCTGTTGCCCCCGCCTTCGCCCAGGCCAAGATCAAAGTGGCCGCCATCTACACCGTGCCGGTGGAGCAGCAGTGGGTCAGCCGCATCGACAAGGCTCTGAAGGCGGCGCAAGCGCGCGGCGAGATTGAGTACGTGTTCAGCGAAAACGTGGCCAACGCCGACTACGAACGCGTCATGCGCCAGTACGCCGAGAAGGGCAACACCTTCATCGTCGGCGAGTCTTTTGCAGTGGAAGCCGCGGCCCGCAAGGTGGCCAAGGACTACCCCAAGATCAGCTTCCTGATGGGCAGCAGCGGCAAGCCGCAAGAGCCCAATTTCAGCGTCTTTGACAACTACATCCAGGAGCCGGCCTACCTGTCGGGGCTGATCGCCGGCGCGATGAGCAAAAGCGGCAAGATCGGCCTGGTCGGTGGCTTTCCCATCCCCGAAGTCAACCGCCTGATGAACGCCTTCATGGCCGGCGCCAAGGAGACCAACCCCAAGGCTGTGTTCATGGTCAGCTTCATCAACAGCTGGTTTGACCCGCCCAAGGCCAAGGAAGCCGCCTTTGCGATGATCGACAAGGGCGCCGACGTGATGTATGCCGAACGCTTTGGCGTCAGCGACGCGGCCAAGGAACGCAAGGTGCTGGCCATCGGCAACGTCATCAACACCCAGGACAAGTACCCCGACACCGTGGTGGCCAGCGCGCTGTGGAACATGGAACCCACCATCGACACCGCGCTGAAGGCGGTCAAGGCCGGCGGCTTCAAGGCGCTGGACTATGGCCACTATTCGATGATGAAGTTCAAGGGCAGTGAGCTCAGCCCGCTGGGCACCTTTGCAGCCAAGGTGCCCAAGGCCACGCTGGACCTGGTGGCCAAGCGGGAAAAGGAAATCCTGGCCGGCAGCTTCACCGTCAAGGTCGACGACAACCAGCCCAAGTCGTCGGCAGGCGGCGCCAAGTGAAGACCGACCTCGGCACAATCAAGGCGCTTTGCTTCGACATCTTTGGCACGGTGGTGGACTGGCGAACCAGCATCACCCGCGAAGGCCAGTTGCTGCAGCAGCGGCTGGCCCTGCCCGCGCAAGACTGGGCCGCCTTCGCCGACGACTGGCGCGCCGGCTACCAACCGGCCATGCAAGCGGTGCGCAGCGGCGCGCTGCCGTGGACCGACATCGACGGCCTGCACCGGCGCATCCTGGACCCGATTCTGGCTGCACGCGGCCTGCGCCTGAACGAAGCCGACACGGCTGACTTCAACCGCGTCTGGCACCGCCTGCTGCCCTGGCCCGACAGCGTGGCCGGGCTCTACCGCCTGAAGCAGCGCTTCACCATCACGTCTTTGAGCAACGGCAACATGGCGCTGCTGGTCAACATGGCCAAGCACGCCAACTTGCCCTGGGACGCGGTGCTCAGCGCCGAACTGTTTCAGCACTACAAGCCCGACCCCGAGGTCTATCGCGGGGCGGCGCAGATGCTGGGTCTGCAACCGAATCAAGTGATGATGGTGGCCGCCCACCCCAGCGACCTGCGCGCTGCGGCCGCCTGCGGCCTGCGCACCGCTTACGTGCCGCGCCCTTTGGAGCACGGCATCGGCGGGCCGATGGAAGCCTGGCGTGAAGGTGAATTCGACGCCGTGGCCCCGGACTTCCTGGCGTTGGCACAAAGCCTGGCTTAAGAGCCTGTCGAACGACAGACTCCTGTCCGGCGGTCGGCACTGATGTCAGCTGGTGCTCGCGCGCCACGCCCAGGCGGCCGCGCGCAGGCGCTGCGACAGATGCACCGCCACGTTGCGGTAGACCTGCGCATAGAGCAGCGGGTCCTCGCCCCGCAGCCGTGTCAGTGTCTGGTCGTCCAGGGCATGCACATGGGTGTCGCCTATGGCCACGGCTTCGCCGCTGCGGCCGCCGCCGTCGAGCATGGCGGTTTCGCCCAGCATCATGCCCGGGGACAGGCTGACATAGCGCTGCCTCAATGCCGTACTGCCCGGGACCGGGGCGCTGAGCACGTCGATGGCGCCTGAGGTGATGACGTACAGCCGGTCGCCGGGGTCGCCCTGGCGGAACAGGCACTCGCCCGCCGCCAGCCGTTGCGGCTGCATGCAAGCCGCCAGCCGCGCGCGCTGGCTCGCGTCAAGCCCATCCATCAGGCTGGATTGTTCGATCGGCAACGTCTCGCGCAGCGGTTCGTACCCGGCCTGGGCCAGCACCCGCAACTCGGCGCGTTCCAGCGCCTGGTCGATATCAGGCATGCCATGCTCGGCAGCGAGGCTGTCCCCAATGAACTGGGCCAGCACCAGCCCGTGGCGGCTTTTGGCGCCCACGCCCGCCAGCAGAAAAAGTGTGCCGCGTTCTGCCAGGCGCCGGCTCAGCTGCTGCAGCACCACGGCACCCGAGGCGTCGATCAGGCTGACCCGTCGAAAGTCAAGCACCAGGGCGTCGCAACCCTCGCCAAGGTCGTCGGCGAGCGCGGCGACGCGGTCGGCACTGCCGAAGAACAGCGCACCCTCCAGTTCAAGCACGGTCGTGCGCCGGCGCAGGGTCTGCAGGCGGGTCTCGTCGGCCGCGGCGTAGATGCGGCGCGAGGGCAGCGCGTCGCCGGTGAAGCGGTTGCGCACCAGGGACCGGTTCATGCTGCGGATGAACAGCATCATCGAGAGCAACGCGCCCGCACCCACTGCCGCCGGAAAACCAAACACCAGCGTGACCGCACACACCAGGCCCACCACCAGCAGCGCCAGTTGCACATCGGCCTCGCGCCGGCCGCGCCACCACTGCGCTGCCAGACCCAGGGACCAGCGGTCGATCGAGATCAGGTAGACGATGACCATGACGCCGCCCAGCACCACCTGGGGCAGCAGCGCCAGCAGTTGCCCGGCCACCAGGCCCATCAATGCGAACAAGCCGCAGCAAATGAACAAGCCTGCGCGTGAGCGACCACCCGCTTCCAGCATGTGCAGCGCACGCGGGCGCAGCAGCAGCAGCGGCAAACCACCCACCGCGCCCGATGCGATGTTGGCCGCACCGAGCGCCAGCACCTCGCGCCGCGGGTCGGTGCGCGTGTGGCAGGCCTGGTCCAGGGCCAGGCTGTTGAGCACCAGTTCCAGCGTGCCGATCAGCGCCATCACCAGGCCTGCGGCCAGTGCCGAGGCCAGATGCCGCTGCAGCAGCGGGTCGTCCACACCGTTCACGAACGGCTGCAGCGTATCGACATGCGGCCAGGCCATGGGCAACGCGCCCGTCAACGGCCCCAGCGCCCATTGCGGGGCCAGGGTGTGCAGCAGCGCATACGCCAACGTACCCACCACCAGGCCAATCAATGTGGCGGGCAAGCGCCGGTTCAGGCGCGGCACGATCAGGATGACCACCACGGTCAACAGCCCCACGGCCAAGGTGGCCGGCTGAATGGCCGGCATGGCAGCCCAGCCGCCTTGCTGCAGGGCGCCGACGGGCCAGCCGAAGTGCAAGGGCAGCAGCGCCAGCAAGGCCAGCAGCGCCACGCCGTTCATGAAACCAGCCAGCACCGGCTGCGGCACGTACTTGGCAAAGCGCACCAGCCCCGACAGCCCCAACGCGACTTGCATGACCCCCATGGTGACAACCGCCGCGGCCGCCAGGGCCAACATGCCTGCCACGGCGGTGGGGTCGCCCAACGCAAACGCCGGGTCCTTGACCACGCGCGCCATCAAGGTGCCCAGCACCAGCACCGGCGCTGCCGAAGGGCCGGCCGCCGCCATCGGCGACCGCGACAACCACGCAAACACCGCAGCACCCACAACAGTGGCCACCAGCGCCGCCGGGATACCGAACGCGGCCGCCTGCGGGCCCAGCGCGGCGAAGGCCAGCAAGCCCATCGTCAGCACCGGCGCAAAGCTGATCAGCGTGCCGGCCAGCCCGGCCCGGATTTCACCCCGCAGCGTTGCCAAGCCAGACCGGGTTTCAAGGGCAGAGCGCAGGGGCATCGAGAGACAATCAACAGCGTGTCGTGGACAGCCGTTGATGTTAGGCGCTGGCACCGCAGCACCCCGCTAGGAAGATGTACCCCTTGACGCGGGCGATTCGGCCGGGTTGTGGCAATTCAGGGCCGCGTCAAGCCCCGGCGGCACCAAGTCACTCAACTACGGCACGCAAACGGCGCCGCCTGCCCCAACATCAGGTCGCTCGGCCGACGGAGCGTCGGCCGCTGCCACTTGTGACGACGGCGACCCGACCGCCTGGCGGCGGCTGGCACGTGCGGCGCGCGGGCCCGGCGTCCAGCCGCTGGGCCGCCGGGCGCCTGCCTGGGGCCGCACCACCTTGGCCGGTTGGCTGACCGCTTTGCGCTGGAACGCTTGGTTCAGCCGCCACAGGTTGACAGGCACCAGCGCCAGGTGAAGCACCAGCACCGGCAGCAATTGCGCCGTCGACGCGTAGGCAATGAAGGCCGCGTTGGCAGCCAGCGCCAGCAGGCGCAGGCGGCGCATGTCGGCGCTGAAGAAGGTCAACAACGTCAACAGGGCTGCCGCCCAGCCCAGTGTCTCGGGCCCAAGGACGGACGGCAGGTTGTTCATGCGGCGCACCCGAAAACGCCGCGCGGAGGGCGGCCAGCATGCGGTGGTCGCATGACGGACGATGCCAGGGTGGCGATCGGCGCGACGCTGACGGCGGGCTTCGACATGCTGAGATTCCTTCAAGCGGCCGACTGGGGCTGACCGTTGAAGGCATCTTGTCCGCAGCGGGCGCGATGAGCGCAGCGCGGTTCAATACTGACCGTCAGCCTGCCAGCCTGCCCGCAAGCGCGTGGCGGGGGTCAGCCGCCGCCGGGCTGCACGCGCCCGTACGCGGCCACGATGGCGCGGTAGGTCGGCAGCGCCTGGATCAGGCGGTCCAGGTCGTCCGATGCGGTCAGCTCGGCGCTGCGCACCTGCACGTCGGCGTGCAACTGTTCGAGCATCGGCGCGGCGCGTGCATCGCCGAGCGCCGCCAGCACTTGCTGGCAGTTCCATCGCAGACTGATCGTCTCGTAAGTCGGGCGAGCGGCCAGGTCGCCGCAGAGTCGGTCCAGCAGCAGGGCCACGCCCGCGCGTGCCGCATCAAGCTGGCCGAGCCGGAGATCACAGGCCGCAACACTGGCTGCAGCCCGACACGCCCCGGTCTCGTCGCTCAACACGCGGTAAAGGGCCTGCGCCTGCGTAAACCACGGCACAGCGGCGGCGGCATCACCACTGTCCAGGTGTACGTCGCCCAAGCGGTGCAGCGCGGCCACCTCAATGAGGCGATTCCCGGCGGCGCAGGCGCTGACCAGCGCCTGCTCGCTGCGCCGAATCGCCACGGTGTGCTCGCCCAGCCCCTGGGCGGCAACGGCCAGGTGGTGGTGGGCGTCCGCCAGCCTGGGCACGGCGCCGATGGTGTCTGCCAGCTCGAACATGCGCCGTCCCCATGCGGCCACATCGTCCCACTGGCCCAACGCCGAAGCAGCTTTGGCCATCCCGTCGAGTGCGCCAAGCTGCAGCCGCGGCAGGCCCATGTTCTCAGCCAGCGACAACACGGCCCGCAAGGTGTCGAGTGCCTCGCCGAAGCAGCCAAGTTCGGTCGAGATCATGGCCGACACCGTCAGCACCTGGCTCCGGTACTCGGCACGCAAGGCCTCGGGCTCGATCTTGTCGACCCACGGCAGGCTGGCCGCGACATGCCTGCGCGCCCCCGGATAGTCCTGCCGTGCGAAGTGCAGCCAAGCCAGATTCGCCTGGGACATGGCGGCCAACGGCGCTGCGCCGCAGCGCTCAGACAAGGCGAGAGCCTGCCAGGACAAGCGCTCCGATGCCAAACTGTCTGCGCGCCGCTCGGCCAGCATGGCCATTCTGAACAGCAAATTCGCCCGCCGCGTGTCATCGGGGTGGCGCTCCAGCAAGGCCTCCATCTCCGCGTTCAGTGCGTCCTGACCCGATCGGTCACCCACGGTGTCAGCGACCTTTTCGAGTCGCATCATGAGATCGAAACGCCGCATCGGCGCCGATTCACCCAGCAGTGCCAGTGCGCGGCGAATCCAGACCACCGACACGGCAGTCGCATGCCGGAGCTCGGCCTGCCTGCCCGCCTGATCGAAGCAATCGATCGCCAGCGCTGTATCACCGGCGCGCTCGGCGTGCTCGCCCGTCATGGCCAGGAACTCTGCGCGACGGCCTTGCGTGCGCTCCTGCAACCAGCGCGCTGCCGCGCCGTGACCGAGCTTGCGTTCGGCCTTCAGCAGCGTGTCGTAGGTCACCTGGTGCAGCAGGTGGTGGTCAAACTGCCGCTCGGGCGTGCCTTCGAAGTCGCTGCGCTCGTGCTCGCGCACGTAGGCCGTGCGCTGCAGTGCGGGCAGGGCCTGCGCTGCGCTGGCGTCCAGCGCCTGCAGCGCGTCGTCCCAGAAGACGTGGCCGACGATGCTGGCCTGGCGCGCGGCGTTTCGCTCGGCTGCAGGCAGCGCGTCCAGCCGCGCCTGCAGCAGGCCGACCAGGGTGGTGGGCAGGCGCAAGGTGTCCAGGCGGTCGGACTTGAGTTCCCAGTGCGCGCCGTCGGTGCGGATGACGCCGTCGTCGATGAGCCGGCGCACCAGTTCTTCCATGTAGTACGGGTTGCCTTCGGCGCGCCCGG
>JAYVSX010000027.1:0-8624 GCA_043774975.1 Rubrivivax sp. | reverse complement strand
CTTCGGCGGCCAGCATGCCGGTCTTGATGGCGGCGTGGCTGCCTTTGATGCGGGCCGCGTTCAGCGTGCCGGCTTCGCAGCCCACCAGTGCGCCACCGGGGAAGACCAACTTCGGGATGCTCAGCAGGCCGCCGGCCGTGATGGCGCGGGCGCCGTAACCGATGCGTTTGCCACCTTCCAGGTGAGCGCGGATGGACGGATGCGTTTTCCAGCGCTGCATCTCTTCAAACGGGCTGATCCACGGGTTTTGATAGTCCAGGCCGGTGACAAAGCCCAGCGTTACCTGGTTGCCTTCCAGGTGGTACAGAAAGCCGCCGCCGTAGGTGTGCTCATCCATCGGCCAGCCCGCGGTGTGTACGACAAGCCCGGGCTGGGCCTTGGCCGGGTCGACTTCCCAGAGTTCCTTGACGCCCAGCGCATAGCTTTGCGGGTCACGGCCCTGGTCCAGCTGGTAACGGCTGATCAACTGCCTGCCCAAGTGGCCCCGCGCCCCTTCTGCGAACACGGTGTACTTGCCCAGCAACTCCATGCCCAGTTGAAAGCCGCCATGCGGCTGGCCATTTTTGCCAATGCCCAGGTTGCCGGTGGCCACGCCGCGCACCTGGTTGGTGTCGGTGTAGAGCACTTCTGCCGCGGTGAAGCCAGGGAAGATCTCGACGCCCAGGCTCTCGGCCTGCTCAGCCAGCCACTTGGTGAACGCGCCCAGGCTGATGACGTAGTTGCCGTGGTTGTGAAAGCAGCCTGGGATCAACCACTGGGGTGTGCGCTGTGCCGAGTCGGCGCCCAGGAACATCACCTCGTCATGGGTCACCGGCTGGTTGAGCGGCGCGCCGCGTTCTTTCCAGTCGGGGAAGAGCTCGATCAGCGCGCGTGGGTCCATCACGGCGCCCGACAGGGTGTGCGCACCCGGCTCAGAACCCTTCTCCAGGACAACCACCGACAGCTTGGCGTCCAGCTGTTTGAGCCGAATCGCGGTGGCCAAGCCACCCGGGCCGCCGCCCACCACCACCACGTCGTACTCCATCGACTCTCGAGGGCCGTGCTGGGCCAGGATTTCTGCGGGGGTCATCGGTGCTCTTTCGCCCAGTGGGCCGGTGTGTTGCACAAAGAGTGCGCCGCGATTCTAGGCGGCACGTCCCGAGCTCAAGGCCTGAGCAAAGCCGGTGGGTTCATGCCCGGCCGTAAGCCCGACGCAGCAGGGAAGCCGGCGCGCCGGCTCAGGTTCACGCCGGGAGCAGGGTGGGATCAGGCTGCCATCAGTCCCAGGCGCTGACTTTCGGCGAAAACAGGCTGGTCTTCATTGCCCGCCGCCGAGACCACCCGCGAGCGGCCCTGGCGTTTGGCTTCGTACATGGCCTGGTCCGCGCGGCGCAACGCGGCGGCCATGCCTTCGCCAAAACCAATTTGCACCACACCGAAACTGAGCGACAGCGTGGGCAATTGTTGTTGTGGCGCGCGCCCCTGCACCGAAGCCACGATGCGCGCGGCCACGCCAATGGCGTGGCGCGGCGTGGTGTGGCGAAGCAGCAGCACAAACTCGTCGCCACCTTGGCGGCCCGGCACGTCGTGCGCGCGCAGGTTCTCGAGCATGGCCGTGCTCACCAGACACAGCGCGCGGTCTCCAGCGGCATGGCCAAAGAGGTCGTTGATGCGCTTGAAGTGGTCGATGTCAAAGTGCAGCAGCACAGCCGTGCCGGGCTCGTCCTGTTTCAATGCTTGCTCGGCCAGTTCGTGAAAATGCCGCCGGTTGGGCACCTGGGTCAGGGTGTCCATGTTGGCCAACACCCGCAGGCGGCGCTGCGAGTCGCGAAGTTGACGTTCTGTGCGTTCACATACCAGGGTGATGGCCATGAAGGCCAACACCAAAACACCGAGGGCCGCCGCTGCGGTTCGCGCTTGAAGCAGAGCCAGTGTGGCGCTGTCGCTCCAGGCAGCCAAAGCCGGCGCCATGGCCACGAATGCCAGTCCACCCGCCAGGCCCCGGGCGGGGGCAAAGTCGCGCCCCCGAGGGCCCATCAGCATGATGTAGGCTGCATAGAGGTGTACCGCCACGCCGCAGGCCGCTGCCGTCCAGGCGGCCTGTTCGCCCCCCAGGGCGGCGCTGGTTAGCGCCACCGTCGCGGCCAGCGCCAGTGCGGCCCAGTCCCAGCGTTCGCGCCCTGGCAGCGACTGGCGGGGGTAAAAGCGCCTCAGGCCAACCAGGGAGAGCAGCGGCCACTGGAACAGCAGCACACTGGCCAAGCCGTCGAAGGCGGTGCCAGGCCATGTGGAGGAACAGGCGGCACCGGCGGCGCCGGCCAACGCCAGCCACATCGCGCGCACCCACCACTGCCAGCCCTCGTAGCGCTGCCTGCGCAAGCCAAAGGCCGTGAGCGACAGGCAGGCGGCTGCCAAGGCGGCGGCGGCGAAAAGAGAGACGGCGCTGACAGCGGTGCTGGACATGGCCAGAGATTGTGTTTGCCGCGCACGGACGATCGGTGTGGGTTTGCAACGCTTTGCTACAACCGTTGGGTACCATGCAGTGTGCAAGCCAGCAGTTCAGCGTGTCGTCCAAGGGCGTGCAGGTTGCAGCCGGTGCCGTGCAGCTTCGTGGTTACGGTTCACCACTGTTTTCACACTGTTTCGTTGTTGGAGGCGTCGCGTCGCTCTGGATGAACCTGATGCGGGCACGCTGATGGCGTGGGGACAGCTGCGATGGGCTGGGCGCCGAGCGTGTCGGTTGCAGGCCGGCGCTGCGTGCGTCGTATGAATTGAATTTGGGCAGGAGAAGCCAAGTGAATGTGTCGGCTGGTTTGAAGGCAAATTTGAGCGGGTGTGGTCTGTGGGTCCTGGCCGTGATGTTCAGTGGCGGCTTGCAGGCTCAAACCGCAGTGACCGCCTCGGTTGCAACCTCGGCTGCGCCACCGGTGGCGACACCATTGGCGACTCCGGTGCCGGGTGGCAGCCGGCCCATTTTTGTGCTGAACTCGCAAGACGCCGACATCAGCGTCATCGACCCGGTCACGTTCACCCAGATCAAGCGCGTTCCCACCGGCAAGGAGCCGCATCATCTTTATCTGGCACCCGACGAGAGGACCCTGATCGTGGCCAACGCGGCCAGTAACTCGCTGAGCTTTGTGGACCCGACCACCGGTGCCGTCAAGCGCACCGTCACCGGCATCGTCGACCCCTATCACCTGCGCTTCTCGCCTGACATGAAGTGGTTCGTCACGGCCGCCAACCGCTTGAACCATGTTGACCTTTACCGCTGGCAGGGCGCAGAAGCAGCCGAACCCTTGAAGCTGATCAAGCGGGTGCCGGCGGCGCAGACGCCCAGCCACCTCAGCATCGACAGCAAGAGCACGGTGGTCTATGTCTCCTTGCAGGACAGTGACGAGTTGTTGGCCATCGACCTGGCCACACAAAACGTGCGTTGGAGAGTCAAGACCGGCAAGATGCCGGCCGATCTGTACCTGACCGCCGACGACCGCACCTTGCTGCTGGGCCTGACCGGCGACAAGTTTGTCGAGGCTTTTGACGTCAGCGGGCCCGCCGGCACCCCGCCCAAGCTGATCAAGCGCATCGAAACCGGCAAAGGCGCCCACGCGTTTCGGGCTCAGGGTGACAAGCGGCACGTTTTTGTCAGCAACCGGGTGGCCAACACCATCAGCCGGGTCGACACCCAGACGCTCAGCGTGGTGGGCGAATACCCAGGCCCCGGTGGCCCCGACTGCATGGAGATGTTGGCCGACGGGCGCACCCTGCTGGTGAGTTCGCGCTGGGCGCGCAAGCTGACCTTCATCGATCTGCCCAGCAAGAAGGTGGTGCGCCAGATCGATGTCGGCAGGTCGCCGCATGGGGTCTGGACGCTGGACCATGCGCCGCGCCTGTAGAGCCGTGAAATCACAGCCGTGGTGTCGTGGCTGGGCCCGGGGCCTGCTGGCTGGGCTGACCTTGTGCACTTTTTTGGTGGCCGTTGCGGATGTTGCGGCTGCTGCGCCTGCTGCCACTGGTGTCTCTGCTGCCCCTGCTGCTGCCCCTGCTGGTGCTTGCGACAAGCCTGTCTACCTGACCTTTGACACCGGCCACATGGCGGTGGCACCCTTGGTGGCTGAGGTTTTGACGAAGCATGACGTCAAGGTTACTTTTTTCCTGGCCAACGAACGCACCCGAACCGGTGGCACCAGTCTGGACGATGAATGGGCGCCATGGTGGCGCGCGCGGGCTGCCGAGGGCCATGCCTTTGGCTCGCACCTGTGGGACCACGACGTCTGGCAGTCCGACACGCCTGCCGGGCTGCGGGTCAAGCCCACCCAAGGCCCCCAGGCGGGGCGGCCTCGCGTCCTGGACACGGCAGCCTACTGCGCTGAACTGCAAAAGCCAGCCGACCGTTTTTTGGCGGTGACCGGGTCGCGCATGGGTTCCGTCTTTCGCGCACCGGGCGGCAAGACCTCGGCTCGCCTGATCGAAGCAGCGCAGTCTTGTGGCTGGTCTCACGTGGGCTGGACCGCGGCGGGCTTTCTGGGTGACGAACTGCCCAGTCAACGCTTCCCTAACGCCGATCTGCTACTGCGGGCCTTGCGCGATGTGCGCAGCGGCGACGTCTTGCTGGCCCACCTGGGCATCTGGTCGCGCCAGGACCCGTGGGCGCCCGCCGTGCTGGAGCCGCTGATCGTCGGCCTGAAGGCCAAAGGTCTGTGCTTCGCCACCTTGCGCGAGCACCCTCAGTACCGCGCTGCGGCGCTGCGCAGCCGGTGACAGGCGTCATGGACTGGTTTGCCCAAGCTCAGCAGGCGTTGTTTGAAGGTGTGGTGCAGCCGGCGTTGTTTGCTGCTGGCATGGGCAACCTTTTGGAGGACGGCTTCATCGCCACCGGCTGGTTGCTGGTGGGCCTGCTGCAGTTGGCGTTCATCGTGGTGGTGTTGGGCGCGCTGGAGCGCTGGCGGCCGGTGGAGCCGGTGACCGACCGCGGCGCGATTCGGGTCGATGTGATCTACACCTTGATCCATCGGCTGGGCCTGTTTCGGGTGCTGCTGTTTTTCAGCCTGGACCCGCTCTGGACCGAGCTGGCCGGACAAGCCCGCTTGCTGGGTTGGCCGACCTGGTCGGCCGACGCCTGGTGGCCCGGCGTCACCGACACGGCCTGGGTCAGCTTCGTGCTGTACCTGCTGCTGTTTGACGCGGTCGACTACCTGCTGCACCGCGCCCAGCACCGTTACCACTGGTGGTGGCAGCTGCACGCCCTGCACCACAGCCAGCGCCAGATGACCAAGTGGAGCGACAACCGCAACCACCTGCTGGACGACGTGCTGCGCGACAGCGCCATGGTGCTGGTGGCCTTGGCGGTGGGCATCGCACCGGCCCAATTTGTGGCCGTGGTGGCTGCCACGCAGTTGCTGGAGAGCCTGTCGCACGCCAACGTGCGGCTGTCATTCGGCCCCGTGCTGGGCCGTTTGCTGGTCAGCCCGCGCTTTCATCGCCTGCACCACAGCATCGGCATGGGGCATGAATCGGCTGGCCCTGGCAGCCTGGGCGGCCACAACTTCGCAGTGCTGTTCCCGCTGTGGGATCTGCTGGCCGGCAGCGCGCGTTTTGATGACCGCTATGACCCCACCGGCATCCGCGACCAGCTGCAAGGGCGTGACTATGGGCGCGGCTTCTGGGCGCAACAGAAGTTGGGCTTGCAAAGGATGTTGCGGCGGCCAGCGGCCTGACGGCATGCCGCTATGCTTGGCGCTTTGCCTTCGCGCTGGCATGCCGTAGAAGCTCCAGCGTTTTTGGCAGCCCAGGAGCCTTTGGAAGTGTTCGATTCGTTTTGGCGCGCGCTGCTCACCTGCATGAGCCCGCGGATTGTTTTGTGGTCATTGCTGCCGTTGTTGGTGGCTGGAGCCTTGGTCGCGGTGCTGGGCTGGGCTTATTGGGAACCGGCCCTGGACGCGGTGCGTTCCGCCTTGGACGGCTGGTCCCTCAGTGCCGATGTCTACCAATGGCTGCACCGCGTGGGCGCGCCGGGTTTGCGTTCGGTGGTGGCGCCGATGGTGGTGGTGGCGCTGACCGTGCCCGTGGTCTTGCTTGGCACGCTGCTGTTGGTGGCGGCACTGGCCGCGCCCGCGGTGGTGCGCCTGGTGGCCGCCAGGCGTTTTCCCGATCTGCAGGCCCTGCAGGGCGCCCATTGGATGCAGGGGGTGCTGTGGTCCTTGGCCTGCACCGCTGCGGCGCTGGTCGCGCTGCTGCTCAGCGTGCCGCTTTGGTTGGTGCCGCCGTTGGTGGTGGTGCTGCCGCCGCTGATCTGGGGTTGGTTGACCTGCCGTGTCTTGTCGTTTGACGTGCTGGCCCACCATGCCAGCGCGCCCGAGCGCCGCATCATCTTGCGTGGCCAACGGTGGCGTCTGCTGGCCATGGGCGTGGCCTGTGGCTATCTGGGGGCGCTGCCCTCGCTGATCTGGGCCGCAGGCAGTGCAGCGCTGATCCTGGCGCCGCTGCTGGCGCTGGTGGCGGTTTGGCTCTACACCGTGGTCTTTGTCTTTGCCGCTTGCTGGTTTGCCCACTTTTGCCTGGCAGAGTTGCAACGGCTGCGGGTTGCGTCCGCTTCCGTTGCCGCCCCGGTTGCTATCCCCAGCGCTGCAGCTTTGACGGAGGCCACCGGCCCATGAACATCGGCATCCTCATCATCGGCGACGAAATCCTGTCGGGCAAACGCCAGGACAAGCACCTGCCCAAGATCATCGAATTGCTGGCAGCGCGCGGCCTGTCCCTGTCCTGGGCGCGCTACGCGGGCGACGATCGCCAACGCATCACCGCCGACTTGCAGCATGCTTTTTCCTGCGGTGACCTGGTCTTCAGTTGCGGCGGCATTGGTGCCACGCCCGATGACCACACCCGCCAGTGCGCAGCCGCAGCGCTGGGTGTGCCACTGGCGCTGCACCCGCAGGCCCGCGACCTGATCCTGGAGCGCATGCGCGACGTGGCTGCGGAACAAGGCCAACCTTTTGAACCCGAGCGCGTGGACAACCAGCACCGGCTCAACATGGGCATGTTCCCGGCGGGCGCCAGCATCATCCCCAACCCCTACAACAAGATTGCCGGCTTCTCCATGGGGCACGTGCACTTCGTGCCCGGCTTTCCGGTCATGGCCTGGCCCATGATGGCGTGGGTGCTGGACCACCACTACGGCCACCTGCACCGCCAATCGCGCGACGTGGAGCGCTCGGTCATCGTCATGGGCGCCATGGAAGCGGCACTGACACCGCTGATGGAAGACATCGAGCAACGCTTCGCGGGCATCAAGGTTTTCAGCCTGCCCAGCGTCGACCATCCGCAGTGGGGGCGCCACATCGAACTCGGCGTCAAGGGTGCTGGCGACGGCGTGACCGCTTTTGCTGCACTGCGGACAGGACTGAACCAGCTTGGTGCAAATCTCGGCCCCGAACTGGTGCGTTGAGTTGACCCGTAATGCCTTGTTTTGGTGCATTAAAGGGCACCAAAAGCAGGCTTCGGCTGAGTCTGCGCAAGCGCACGGGGAGCCAGAATTCAGGCACGGATTCTGCTAAATTCATTGGAGCCGAGGGTCTGTCCCGTGCTGCCCTCGACCCCACAACCCCACCCCGATCCCTGCTAGGAGAGATTTGAATGGCAAAAACCGTTGCCGACGTGATGAAGATGGTGAAGGAAAACGAAATCAAATTCGTTGACTTCCGCTTCACCGACACCCGCGGCAAAGAACAGCACGTCAGCGTGCCTGTCTCCCACTTCGACGAAGACAAGTTCACCGCCGGCCACGCTTTTGACGGCTCGTCGATCGCCGGTTGGAAGGGCATCGAGGCTTCCGACATGTTGCTGATGCCGGACCCCAACACCGCCAACATCGACCCCTTCTTCGAAGAGCCCACGATCATCCTGACCTGTGACGTGGTCGAGCCCGGTGACGGCAAGCCCTACGAGCGCGACCCGCGTTCGTTGGCCAAGCGCGCCGAGGCGTACCTGAAGAGCAGTGGCATCGGCGACGCCGCTTACTTCGGCCCGGAGCCTGAGTTTTTTATCTTCGACCAGGTGCAGTGGGAAGTGGGCATGCAGGGCTGCTTCTCCAAGATCGGCTCTGAAGAAGCGCCCTGGAGCAGCGGTGCCAGCTTTGAAGGTGGCAACATGGGCCACCGCCCGGGCATCAAGGGCGGCTACTTCCCGGTGCCGCCGGTCGACCCCTTCCAGGACATGCGCAGCGAGATGTGCCTGATCTTGGAGAGCGTGGGCATCCCGGTTGAGGTGCACCACCACGAAGTGGCGGGCCAGGGCCAAAACGAAATCGGCACCAGATTCAGCACGCTGGTTCAGCGCGCCGACTGGCTGCAGCTGCAGAAGTACGTGATCCACAACGTGGCCCACGCTTACGGCAAGACCGCCACCTTCATGCCCAAGCCCGTGGTCGGCGACAACGGCAGCGGCATGCACGTTCACCAAAGCGTCTGGAAGGACGGCAAGAACTTGTTTGCTGGCGACGGCTACGCCGGCCTGAGCGACTTTGCGCTGTACTACATCGGCGGCATCATCAAGCACGCCCGTGCCTTGAACGCGATCACGAACCCCGGCATAACAGCTACAAGCGCCTGGTGCCCGGCTTCGAAGCCCCGGTGAAACTGGCCTACTCGGCC
>JAYVSX010000026.1:0-8148 GCA_043774975.1 Rubrivivax sp. | reverse complement strand
CCACCCGGAAGGTGCTCTTGAACAAAGCCACCTGCTCGGCGTAGCCGCTGCCATGAAAAGTCTTGCAGACCAGGGCCCCATCGGGCTTGAGGTGGTGCAAACAGAAGTCAACGGCCAGTTCGACCAGGTGCGAAATGCGCGCTGCATCCGTGGCACCGATGCCTGACAAATTGGGCGCCATGTCCGACACCACCACGTCAACCGGTCGGCCGGCCAGTTCGGCAATCAAGGCCGACGCCACCGACACTTCGCGGAAGTCGCCCTGGATGAAGGTCACGCCTTCGATGGGCTCAAAGTCCAGCAGGTCCAGCGCGATGATGGTGCCCCTGAGCTCGCCCACCGCAGCCCCTGCGGGCGCAAACCGGCGCCGCAGGTACTGGCTCCAGGCACCCGGCGTGGCCCCCAAATCGACCACCACCTGACCCGGCTTGAGCAGTTTCAAAGCCTCATCGATCTCCTTGAGCTTGTAGGCCGCACGAGCCCGATAGCCCTCGCGCCGAGCCAGCACGACATAGGTGTCGTTAACGTGTTCATTGAGCCACGCCTTGTTGATCTTTTTGCTTTTACTGTCAACCTTCATGTGCAACCGATAATAGGGCCATGACCGCCATTCAGCTGAACCCCGCACAACGCAAAGAGCATCGCTCCAGCGCCCACCACCTGGACCCCGTCGTGATGATCGGCGGTGGGGGTTTGACCCCGGCCGTCGAGAAAGAAATCGACCTCGCGCTCAACGCTCATGGACTGATCAAGATTCGGGTGTTTTCCGACGACCGCGTCACGCGTGAAACGATGCTGGTCTCCTTGACCGACAAGCTCGGTGCGGCCCCCATCCAGCACATCGGCAAATTGCTGGTGCTGTGGCGTCCCATGCCGCCCAAGGAAAAGGTAGAGCGCGAAGACCGTGGTGCCGGCCCGCGCACCGTCAAGATCGTCAGCTTCTCGAAAAGCGGCAACCACCGGGCGACCGTCAAGCAGGTCAAGGTGTACGGCAACGAACGTGTCACCGCCGGTGGCCAGATCAAACGCAACCGGGTTCGCGTCACCAGCGTGAAGAAAAAGGCTCAGGACTGACGTCCGACCCGCCAAGCCAAGGCCAAGACCAGGGCCACCTTGACGAGGTAGAAAGCGGCGCTCAGCGCATGCAGCTGGCCAAAACCCAGAAAGCCCTGCCCAGCCTTTGCAGCCGCCATCAGGGGCTGCAGGGCAAAGTAGCCCGCCACGGTGCAAAACAGCGCCCCCAAGGCCAACAACATCGCCGGCGTGAACTGCTGGCCCAGCCCGGCTGACGCCGACCTGCGTGTGGCAACGCGCTCCAACAGGAGCACCAGCGCGCCCAGCACCAAACTGACGTGCGCTTCGTGCGCCAGCATGCGCGACACCACCCGCCCCGCATCGGCCGGCATCAACAAAGCAAAAGGGGCCGGTGTGGCGAGGCCCGCAACCGTCAGCAACAGCCCGACCCACAGGCCCGGCAGCAGATGCCGGAGCCGAACCGCAAGTTCGGGCCACGCGGGCATGTCAGCCCTTCAGGCGTAGCGAACGTCCATGATTTCCCAGTGCTTCAAGCCGCCGGGCGCCTGCACTTCGGCAACGTCGCCGATGTGTTTGCCGATCAACGAGCGCGCAATGGGGCTGCTGATGGAGATCAGGCCCAGCTTCAGGTCGGCTTCGTCGTCACCCACGATCTGGTAAGTGACCTTGGCTTCGCTGTCCTGGTCTTCCAGGTCCACGGTGGCGCCAAAAACAACCTTGCCGTCGGCGTCGAGGGCCGACGGGTCGATGATTTGCGCTGCGGCGAGCTTGGACTCAATCTCTTTGATGCGCCCTTCGATGAAGCCTTGTTTGTCCTTGGCCGCTTCGTATTCGGCGTTTTCAGACAGGTCGCCCTGCGCACGGGCTTCAGCGATGGCCTGGATGACGGCGTGACGCTCCACCGATTTGAGCCGATGCAGTTCACTCTTGAGCAAATCGGCACCGCGTTGGGTGAGGGGGACTGTGACCATGATGCAATCTTGTCGCGAACAAAGTGAAACCGCCGCAGGGGCCCGGGAGGCGACCTGCGGCGGAGGACGAACCTGAGTTTAGTGCAAGCGCGCCATCAAGGCCGAATGCAGCTCGGCGTGCAGGTCCTGCAACGACGTGACCGTCAGATCGTCTTGGTGCTTGAGGGCCTCGGTGGCGGCTTCAGCACCCGCCATGGTGGTGTAGTAGGTCACCCGGTTGGCCAGCGCAGCGGTCCGGATATAGCGCGAATCGGCGATCGCCGTACGGGTTTCGTCGACGGTGGTGTAGACCAGTTGAATCTCCCCACCCTTGACCATGTCGGCGATGTGCGGCCGACCGTCCTTCACCTTGTTCACCACCCGAACCGGAATTCCGGCCTGTGCAATGGCGGCGGCCGTACCCTTGGTGGCCACGACCTGGTAGCCCATGTCCACCAGATCGCCCGCTATCTTGACCGTGCGCGCCTTGTCGCTGTTCTTGACCGTGAGCACCACCGTGCCCTTGTCCGGCAAGCGCGAGCCTGCGCCCAGCTGGCTCTTGAGCATGGCTTCACCAAAGCTTCGACCCACGCCCATGACCTCGCCCGTGGAGCGCATCTCCGGGCCCAGGATGGGGTCGACGCCAGGAAACTTGTTGAAGGCGAAAACCGCTTCCTTGATGCTGAAATAGGGCGGAACCACCTCGCAGGGCGGCAAGCCCGCCATGCCTTTCTGTGAAGCCAAGGA
Organism: Rubrivivax sp.; assembly: GCA_043774975.1. Taxonomy (GTDB): domain Bacteria; phylum Pseudomonadota; class Gammaproteobacteria; order Burkholderiales; family Burkholderiaceae_C; genus Rubrivivax. The sequence goes on along the minus strand of JAYVSX010000026.1, from coordinate 5,416 downwards.
CTGCCCGGCCATGCAGCGCGCTGCAATCTTGGCCAAGGTCTGGCCGGTGGCCTTGCTGACAAAGGGCACCGTGCGCGATGCCCGCGGGTTGACTTCCAGCACGTAGACCACGGCTTCATCGCCGACGCCTTGAACCGCAAACTGCGTGTTCATCAGGCCGACCACCTTGAGCGCCTTGGCCATGGCCGATGCCTGGCGCCGCATCTCATCTTGCAGCTCTGGGCTCAAGGAATACGGTGGCAGCGAGCACGCCGAGTCACCGCTGTGGATGCCGGCGGCTTCCACGTGTTCCATGATGCCGCCGATCATGACTTCGGTGCCGTCGCTGATGCAGTCCACGTCGACCTCAATCGCGTCATCCAGAAAACGGTCCAGCAGCACCGGCGACTTTTCACTGACCCGAACGGCTTCGCGCATGTAACGCTCCAGGTCCTTGTCGCCATGCACGATTTCCATGGCGCGGCCGCCCAGCACGTAGCTGGGCCGCACCACCAACGGGTAACCGATCTCGTGCGCCAGGGTCAGGGCCTGCTCTTCGGTGCGCGCGATGCGGTTGGGAGGCTGTCTCAGGCCCAACTCGTGCAGCAGCTTCTGGAAACGCTCGCGGTCTTCGGCCATGTCGATGCTGTCGGGACTGGTGCCAATGATGGGCACGCCCGCGCGCTCGAGGTCGAGCGCCAGCTTCAAAGGTGTTTGACCGCCGTACTGCACGATCACGCCCAGCGGCCTTTCCTTGGCCACGATCTCCAGCACGTCTTCCAGCGTCACGGGCTCAAAGTAGAGGCGGTCGCTGGTGTCGTAGTCGGTAGACACGGTTTCCGGGTTGCAGTTGACCATGATGGTCTCGTACCCGTCTTCGCGCAGGGCCAGCGCGGCGTGCACACAGCAGTAGTCGAATTCGATGCCCTGCCCGATGCGGTTGGGGCCCCCGCCCAAGACCATGATCTTTTTGCGTTGGGTGGGCTCAGCTTCGCACTCTTCTTCGTAGGTGCTGTAAAGGTAGGCCGTCTGGGTAGCAAACTCGGCCGCGCAAGTGTCCACGCGTTTGTAGACGGGGTGTAGATTCAGCGCGTGCCGGCGCTCGCGCACCGCGTGCTGGTGGGTGGCCAGCAACTTGGCCAAGCGGAGGTCTGAAAAACCCTTCTTCTTCAGGTAGCGCAGTTCCGGCTCGGACAGGCTGGCCAGATCACGCGCCGCAACCTGCTTCTCAATGGCAATCAGCTCTTCGATCTGGGCCAGGAACCAGGGATCGATGGCCGTTTCTTCAAAGACCTCGTCAAGCGACATCCCCAAGCGGAAAGCGTCACCCACGAACAAGATGCGCTCCGGGCCCGCGTTGCCGATCTCGTCGATGATTTCATCGCGATCGGTGCTGCGTTCGCTGAGCCCGTCGATGCCGGTTTCCAGCCCGCGCAATGCCTTTTGAAAACTCTCCTGGAAGGTGCGGCCAATGGCCATGACCTCGCCCACGCTCTTCATCTGCGTGGTCAGGTGGGGGTCGGCAGCCGGAAACTTTTCAAACGCAAAACGCGGGATCTTGGTCACCACATAGTCGATGCTGGGCTCAAAACTGGCTGGGGTGGCACCACCCGTGATGTCGTTGCGCAATTCGTCCAGCGTGTAGCCCACTGCCAGCTTGGCCGCCACCTTGGCAATTGGAAAGCCCGTGGCTTTGGAAGCCAGCGCCGAAGAGCGTGAAACCCGCGGGTTCATCTCGATGACGATCAGGCGGCCGTTTTGCGGGTTGACCGAAAATTGCACGTTGCTGCCGCCGGTGTCCACGCCAATCTCGCGAGATGGCGATGCTGGCGTTGCGCATCACCTGGTATTCCTTGTCGGTCAGCGTCTGCGCCGGTGCCACCGTGATGCTGTCACCGGTGTGGATGCCCATCGGGTCCAGGTTTTCAATGCTGCAAACGATGATGCAGTTGTCGGCGCAGTCGCGCACGACTTCCATCTCGAATTCTTTCCAACCAATCAAGCTCTCTTCGATCAGCAACTCTTTGGTCGGCGACAGGTCCAGACCGCGCTTGCAGATCTCTTCAAATTCCTCCGGGTTGTAGGCGATGCCACCACCCGTGCCACCCATCGTGAAGCTGGGCCTGATGACCATGGGAAAGCCGTTGCCGCCAATGTCGGCCTGGATGCTCTTTTGCACCGCCAAAGCTTCTTCCATCGAGTGCGCCACACCGCTCTTGGCCGAGTCAAGCCCAATCGACGTCATGGCGTCTTTGAACTTTATGCGGTTTTCGGCTTTTTCAATGGCGTGCTCGTTGGCTCCGATCATCTCCACGCCAAATTTGTCCAGCACGCCATGGCGATGCAAGTCCAGCGCGCAGTTCAAAGCGGTTTGGCCACCCATGGTGGGCAGCAGGGCCATTTTTTCGTGGGGCGCTGCCAGCCTTTCCTTGGCGATGATTTTTTCCAGCACCTGCCATGTGATGGGCTCGATGTAGGTCACGTCGGCCATGTCCGGGTCGGTCATGATCGTGGCTGGATTGCTGTTGACCAGAATGACCTTGTAGCCCTCTTCCCGCAGGGCCTTGCAGGCCTGTGTGCCGGAGTAGTCAAATTCGCAGGCCTGGCCGATGACGATCGGACCGGCGCCAATGATCAGGATGCTCTGTAAGTCTGTGCGCTTGGCCATTTATGCTTGCTCCATCAAGTTGACGAAGCGGTCGAAGAGAGTGCTGATGTCATGCGGGCCGGGGCTGGCTTCAGGGTGTCCCTGGAAGCAAAACGCGGGTTTGTCGGTTCGTGTCAGGCCCTGAAGGGTGCCGTCAAACAGGCTGATGTGGGTGGGGCGCAAGGTCGCCGGCAGCGACTTTTCGTCCACCGTAAACCCATGGTTCTGGCTGGTGATGCTGACGCGGCCGGTGTCCAGGTCTTTCACCGGGTGGTTGGCGCCGTGGTGCCCGAACTTCATCTTGAAGGTCTTGGCGCCCGAGGCCAGCGCCATGATCTGGTGGCCCAGGCAGATGCCAAAAGTCGGAAGGCCCTGTTCGATCAGCGTTCGCGCGGCTGTGATGGCGTAGTCACAGGGCTGCGGGTCACCCGGGCCGTTGCTGAAAAAAACCCCGTCGGGCTTGAGCTGTAAAACCTCTGCCGCAGAAGTTTGTGCAGGGACCACCGTCAAGCGGCAGCCTCGGCTTGCCAACATGCGAAGGATGTTGCGCTTGACGCCAAAGTCGTAAGCCACCACGTGAAACCGCGGCTCTTGCAACCGGCCAAACCCTTGGCCCAAGACCCATTCGGTCTGCGACCATTCGTAGGCCTTGGAGGTGCTCACCACCTGGGCCAGGTCCAGACCGGCCATGGACGGCGCCGACTGAGCCAGGGCAACCGCAGCCTGAATTTGGGCCGGCCCCACCACCGTGCCAACTTGAAAACCGAAGATGCACCCGTTTTGCGCGCCCGTGGTCCGCAACAAGCGGGTCAATCGACGGGTATCGATGTCGGCGACGGCGACCGTGCCTTGTTGTTGCAGGTATTGCTGCAAGCTCATCGTGGCGCGGAAATTGGATACCCGCAGCGACACGTCTTTGACGATCAACCCAGCGGCGTGAATGCGCTCGGCTTCGACGTCTTCCGCATTGATGCCCACGTTGCCGATGTGTGGATACGTCAGCGTGACGATCTGGCGGCAGTAGCTGGGGTCGGTCAGGATTTCCTGGTAGCCGGTGAGTGAGGTGTTGAACACCACCTCGCCCACGGTGTGACCAGGCGCACCGATGCTGGTGCCAAGGAAGAACGCGCCGTCTGCGAGGGCGAGCAGTGCGGGGGCCAGGACGGGCAACAAATTGAAAAACTCCGGGGTTCTCGCGCTCCACGCTGCCCGGCTGCCTTGACAGGCCGCAGGGCGGATCCGAGGGGAAACCGCTGTCGGATTTTCGTGAGCGCTGGGTGGGTGCGGGTAAACCTGTGAATTATAGCCGCCCATCACCGGCCGACGGGCCTTTACGGCAGCTGAAGTGCGGCAATGCCCGCCCTGGCGATCTGCGCGTCTTCACTGCTCTTGACACCACTGACGCCCACTGCGCCCAGGCAATGGCCATCCACGATGATCGGCACCCCACCCTCGAGCATGCCTTTGAGGTTGGGCGCACTGAGGAACGAAGTGCGTCCTTGGTTGATCATGTCTTCGTAAACCTTGGTCTCGCGCCGCCCCATCGCCGCAGTGCGCGCCTTGGCGGGTGCTATTTCGGCTGAAATGGGTGCCGCGCCGTCCAGGCGCTGCAGCCACAGCAGGTGGCCGCCGGGGTCCACCACCGCCAGCGTCACCGCCCAGGCGTTGCGGGAGGCTTCTGCTTCTGCTGCGGCGGCGATGGCGCGAACGTCGTCAAGGGTCAGGATGTGTTGTGTTTTCATGGCGCGACGATATCAAGCCTTGGCCAGCGCCTTCGACAGCGCCTTGGCCGAGCTGATTTGCTGAACCGATTTGCTGAGCCGTCTGGTTGAGCCCATGGCCCAACGCTTCGCCAGACATTCCGCTGGCTGCGGTAGGGGCATTCACAACTGACCTTGGCGCTCTAGAATGCCATTTGCGGCTGTTTGGCTGCTCTGCCATCTTGGAGGTTTCATGAATCAAAGCGTCCAGAACTACCCCGGCCTTAGCGGCGACGGCGCACTTCAGGTTGAACGCAACCGTGTGCTGCGCAACACCTACTGGCTGCTGGCCTTGTCGATGGTACCCACGGTGTTAGGCGCCTGGATCGGCGTGCAGACCGGCATCGCCCGGGCGCTGTCGCCGGGTATCGGTTTGATCGTGTTCCTGGCCGGTGCCTTTGGCTTTATGTTCGCGATTGAAAAATTCAAAAATTCGGCAGCGGGCGTGCCCATCTTGCTGGGCTTCACCTTCTTCATGGGCGTGATGTTGTCGCGTTTGGTCAGCGTTGTCCTGGCCACCAGCGGCCCCGGCGTGGTGATGACGGCTTTTGGCGGCACCGCCGCGATCTTTTTCACCATGGCCACGCTGAGCAGCGTGATCAAGCGTGACTTGAGCGGCATGGGCAAGTTCTTGACCATTGGCGCGCTGATGTTGTTTGTGGCCATGATTGCCAACTTCTTCTTGCAGTCCAGTGCGCTGATGATCGTCTTGGCGATCTTGGGCATGGGCATCTTTAGCGCCTTCATCCTCTACGACTTGCGCCAGGTGCGTGACGGCGTGGAAACCAACTACATCACCGCAACCTTGGGTGTTTACCTCAGCATCTACAACGTGTTCCAGTTCATGCTGGCACTGTTGGGCTTGGGTGGTCGCGACGATTGAGCCCCGGCTGACCTGCAACTGAAAACGGGGCCTTCGGGCCCCGTTTTTTTGGCTCTATGCCGTTTCGTGTGGAACTTGACTTCACAGCCGATGCCGCATGACGCCCGCTGACAGGGCGGTGGCCGGCACAAAAGGCGAGATCGGTAA
>JAYVSX010000025.1:0-7912 GCA_043774975.1 Rubrivivax sp. | reverse complement strand
CCTCTGACGCTGACCCGGCCGATGGCCTGGGCCTGGGCACCTTCGCGCAACTCGGCCATGAACGCCGCGACCGCAAAACCACCGCGCTTGAAGCGGGCTACCGGGCCGGCACCACCGAAGGCCTGTTCGGGATGGATTTTTTGCGCCAGGACGGGCTGCTTGCCGGGGCGTGGATGGCGTACCGAAATGTCGCGGCCACTTACCGCACAGACGAGGTCATGACCAGCCAGTTGCGACCCAATTCAGACTTTGCGCGAGACCTGACCCCCGCGATTCAGGCCGACATCTGCAAGATCGCCCCCGGCGGGCAGTTTGCAGACAAAGGCCTGCGCCTGGGCGGCTTCGTGGCCAAGCGTTTTGGTGAAGGGTTTGCCGATGTCGGCGTGCAGTACAGCCGCAGACGCTATTCATATGAACGCAATGTCTGCGCCATCGAGGCCGTCGGCGGTGCGATCACCAAAGTGGGGGCCAATTACCAAAGCGGCGGCATCTTGATTGACGACATTTATGGCGGGGCCATTTCCGGCGCGGCGACCCTTTCAGAATGGGGCGTCAGCGGCCGTGGCGGCTGGGACTTCGGCGATGGCCGCTTGCAATGGGGGCCACGGCTTTCTTTGACCTACCTGCGCAGCACGCTGGCTGCCTACACCGAAACCGGCCGCACCAGCGTGACCAACCAGGTGGTCTCTGCGACCGGTGGCCTCACCACCAACCGCGCCGCAGGCGACCCCACCGGCCTGGAGATGGCCTTCGATGCCCAGCATCGCAGCTCGCTGCAATCGGAGCTGCAACTCTTGGCCGGCTACCGCTTCGAGGCCGCCGTGGGCACGCTGGTGCCGCGCGTGGCGCTGTCGTGGGTGCATGAGTTCAAAGGCCAGCGCCAAACCATCACGGTGCAGATGGCGCAAGACCGCCGCGCTACGCCCACCCGCTTCAACTACACCAGCGATGCCGTGGACAAGAACAAGGGCAACCTGGTGCTGGGTTTGCAGCTGCTGCGCGGGCCGCAGTTCAGCGCCGACCTGGAATACTCGCGCTTGCTGGGTGATGACCGCTTCAACGCCAGCGCCATCACCGCGCGCGCGCTCTGGAGGTTCTGAGCACGCTTTGCGCCGCCATGCGTTACGCGGCCTTCATTTCCTATTCAAACGCTGACCGGCGGGCCGGCGAGGCGCTGCAAAAAGCCATTGAGAGCTTTGTGCTGCCCGCCGCCTTGCGCGGGCAAGACTTCGGGCGCGGGCCGCTGCCCAAGCGCATCGCACCGGTGTTTCGCGACCGCTGGGACGCCAGCGCCAGTGCCGACCTGGGCGTGGTCTTGAACGCCGCCTTGGCGGCCTCCGACGCGTTGATCGTGCTGTGCAGCCCAGCCTCGGCGCAGTCCGTTTGGGTGGGCGAAGAAATTCGCAGCTTCAAGCGCCTGGGGCGCGCTGATCGAATCTTCCCTGTGCTGATCGCCGGGCTGCCGGCCTGCTTTGACGCAGTGAACCAGCCCCAAGGCGCCTTCCACCCCAGCCTGTACGACGAGTGGCAGCCCACGAGTGAGCGCTGGCAACGCGGCAACAAACCGCCGCTGGCACCGGACACGCGGCCCGAAGGCGACGGCGCGCAATTCACTGTGCTCAAGCTGGTGGCCGCCTTGACCCAGGTGCCGCTGACCACGCTGACCCAGCGCCAGGCCGAGGCTCAGCGCAGGGAACGTAACCTTGCCCGGGCCGTGGCCGGTTTGATGACCGTGCTGGCGCTGGGCGCGGGGGTGGGTGCCTATGTGTCCTGGCGCGCCAGCTCGCTGGCGCAATGGCGTCTTGAAAACGCGGTTGAAATGGCCTCGCGCCGGGTCGACGATGCGGCCGCATTTCAAGACCGCTATGGCGTGCCCAGCAGCGTGATCCGCGAGTTGCTGGATGGCGCGCGAACCGACTTTGAGGGCCTGACCGCTGACGCTCCGCAAACCCCCACCCTGGCCTTGCAGCGTGCGCGGCTGGATCGTTTGTTCGCCCGTCTGTATGAGGTGGCGGGTGACGGCGCACAGCAAGTCGCGATGGCCCGGCGGGCATTGAATGCGCTGGGCAGTGTGCCTACCCAACGCAGTGTCAGCGCGCCCGCCACCTGGTTGGCCAGCCTGCCCACAAGCCACCAGTTGCAGGCCGAGCGGCTGCTGGCCCAGGCCGCCTTGGCCCAGGGCCTGGCCGGCCAAGGCGACAAACCGCGCGCCGTCGAACTGCTGCAAGGCATGCGCAAAGACGCCGACGCCTTGGCCACTGCGTCGAACACAGACGTGGCGCGCAGCCTGGCCGCGCAAGCCCGCTCACAATTGGCGCGTCTGGCCTATGAAGCCGGCGAGCTTGAGTCCGCGTTGCAGCACTACCAAGACGCGCAACGAATGCTGGGCCCTGCCAGTACCAGCGCGGCGGGCGCGACGGGCGCGACGGGCGATGCGAGCGAGCACGCCCGGCTGCGTTCAGACGAGGCCGAAATGTTGTTTGAACTCGGTCGGCACGGGCCAGCGCTGCAGGTTCAGCAAGGCGTGGTTGAAGCCCTGTTGGCCATCAAGGCGCCAACGCCTGAGGCCCGGCGTTTCCTGGCCAGTGCGTTGGCCCGGCGTGGCGACATGCGCTGGGCCACCACCCGCGAGCTAAGCCCCACGCGGGCCGACTACTTGCGTGCGCGCGAACTCTTCACCGAGCTGTTGGCGCAAGACGGCTCGCGGGTGGACTACAAACGTGACCTCTCGCTGACCGAAGAGCGCGCAGGCGACGCCTACCTGCAAGCCGGCGATGCCAAGTCGGCTCGCGCGTCGTTTGAGCGTTGTCTGGCGCTGCGCCGCGAGCTGGTGGCACGCGACCACGCCAACCCCGAGTGGCAACGCGATTTGTCGGTGGCGCTGGAGCGCATGGGCGAAGCGCAGGCCCTGCAAGGCCAGCATCCGCAAGCCGCGCAGGCCTATGAAGAAGCCTTGACCCTGCGCCTCGCGGTGTTCAGCCAAGACAGCCAGGACGCGGTCGCTCGACGCGACCTGGCCGTGCTGTGGATGCGCATCGGGCAGGCCCGCATCGCAGCCAAGGCCCCGCTGGCGCAAGTCGACACCGCCTATGCCCAGGCCATCGCACTGATGACGCCCTTGACTCAGGCCGCTGACGCGCAAAGCCGTTGGCACCGCGACCTGCTGGTGGCCCATGCAGAACGCGGCGAAGCGCGCCGCCTCAACCGCCACCCGGCGGGTGCTGCGAGTGACTTCAAAACCGCCCTGACCCTGGTACGTGCGCTGCGCGAGGCCGCGCCCGATGACAAGCAGTTGGAGGCCGATGAGCGCTGGCTGCGCAAGCGCGTGCCTTAGCCTGGCGACCACCGAGCGACATCCCACCCGCAGGTGCCTGCCTCTGTGGGGTCCCGTTCTGGTGATCGGTTTGTGATTGCTTGCGGCGCAGCGTCGACCAGACGAGCTGCCAGCAAGCTGCCCATCAGCACGGCGGCTGCTGGCCGTCAAGCGCCCGCCACGAAGGCCGGCTTCATGGCATCGCCGGTAGCTGGGTTCGGAATGGAAATCTTCGAACGTGTTCCCCCCAGGCGCCTTGCCCGCCGCACAAGACGCCCCGGGCTCAGCGTGGGGCAAACAGCCGCGCATCCCAGACCACGGGCTCGGGCGCGCTGGCAACGATGTCGCTGAAGTCGCGATGCTGTGGGTTGATGAGCACGTTCCCTTCCCTGCGTGCCACTACGGAGGGCACCACCAGCACCGCACTTCGCCGCTCGCGAATCCAGGCGTCGCCAAAGCCTCGCGCCACGCGCAGATCCGCATGATCCCAACCCGCTGGCAGGCTGATGTCGTCGTATCGCTCGACGGCGACCGCGTCTGCGATGGCGATCTGCACCGCCACATGCGTGCGAGGCACCCGTCCGATGCCGGCATGAGCCAGACATTCCAGCATCGCGCCCGCATAGGTGCGGCTGGCGTAGATGACTCCCACGCCCGGCGAATTCCACCGGCCACCGACCAGCGAGGCACCCACTGGGCTGAAGGGGTCGAACCGGCCATCGGCGATGCGCCAGGCCTGCCAGGTTTGCGCCGGCTTTCTGGCGGCCGACTTCAATCTGGCCCTGATCGGGTGGCTCTCATTTCTAAAATTAGGCGGCGACGCCATGGAACAGCGACCACAGCAGATTCTCGACGCGGCGCGCACCCAGCTCTGTCAGCGCCACCTCGATCGGCCGCTTGCCGCCCAGCATGGCGTGGCCGGTAGACAGAAATGCCCGCGCGTCGTCGGCGTCGCCCCACACCTGTTCTGCGGTGGCGATAACGCGCGCCAGGCGCTCCACCCGTTCGCCTTCCTGCGGCTTCAGCTCCTCGCCCCTTCGGTGGAAGGTGGCCGACGGGATGACCCGCTGCATCAGGGCTGCCGCATCGGGCGACGTGCCATACACATGGCGCGCCACGGCGCCGAGTGAAGCCTTTGGCAGGCCGGCTTCGACCTGTTGATCCAGTTGCTCGATGGAAGTGACCTTGCGGCGCAGGCCCAGCACCTGGGCGATCTTGCTCGGTTCGACGACGGCTGCATACATGCGAAGCACTCCCAATTGATCAAAGGAATTCTATCAGTTGATAGGGGAGTGCTTGACTTTCTGCAGTGCCAGTGTCTTCGGCAGCCGTCGCGGGGCAGAATGCAGCGCATGCCCTGGCGCCCTGGCACCTTCCACCTTAGCCGCCGAAGTTGCCTGCTGGCCGCTTGGGCCAGCCTGCCGTCGCTGACGCCAGCCGCCGGGCTCACGTTGCCAGAAGCCATGCGCCGAGCCGAAGCCCTGCGTGACGAGGCGGTGCGCGCCGGCGACCAACCCTATGGCGCAGTGGTGCTGCGCGGCGACGTGATCGTCGGTGCAGCGCCCAGCCGGGTGGTCACTGCCAACGACCCTACTGCGCACGCCGAGATGGAGGCGATCCGCGATGCCGCACGTCGCCTGGGCACACGCGAGCTGTCGGGCTGTGTGCTGGTTTCCACCTCGCGCCCTTGCCGCATGTGCGAGGCCGCCGCCGGCTGGGCCGGCATCTCGCGCATGGTCCACGGACAAGCGCTGACTGACGCCGGGGCTCCGCGGTGAAGCGCCGCCGCGTGCTAACTGCCATGCTGACCGCCCTGGCGACGGGCACGGCGTGGCCGCTGGGCGCCCGTGCCGACGCCGCAGCGCTGTTCAGCGCAGCCGAGGCCGGCGACATCACGACCTTGAAGAAGCAGCTCGACGCCGGCGTGCCGGTCGACACACGCGACGCGCGCCGCCGCACCGCCTTGCTGGCGGCCACCCACGCCAACCGGGTTGACGCCGCACGGCTGCTGGTCGAGCGCGGAGCCGACGTCAACGCCAAGGACGCCATCCAGGATTCACCCTTTCTGTATGCCGGTGCGCAGGGGCGGCTGGACATCCTGCGCCTGACCCTGGCCGCCGGTGCCGACCTGAAAAGCACCAACCGCTACGGCGGCACCGCGCTGATTCCGGCAGCGCACCACGGCCATGTTGAAACGGTGCGCGAGCTGCTGAAGACCCAGATCGACGTCGACCACGTCAACCGGCTGGGCTGGACCGCGCTGCTGGAGGCCATCATCCTGGGCGACGGCGGCGCAGCCCACACCGAGATCGTGCGCCTGTTGCTGGCCCACGGCGCCAAGCCACAGCTGGCCGACGCCCAAGGGGTGACGCCGCTGGCCCATGCCGAGCAGCGTGGCCAACGCGCCATCGTTGACATGCTGCGCCGGTCGCTTGCACGCTGAGTCGCCAAAGCCAGCATGCAACGACGCCGGTTTCTCGTCCTGACCAGCGGGCCTTGCATCCTGATGAACAACACCCCTGCCCTGGCCGACAGTTCCAGCCCGCAACTGGCGTCCTACTACGAGCGCCACATGGCCTTGCAAGACGGCGTGGCCTACGGCTGGACCGGCCGTGAAGCGCCCCAGCGTATGAAGACCGGCATGAAGACCAGCATGACGACCGGCATGACGACCGACATGAAAACCGGCACGGACGCCGGTGTGCGCCAGGTGGGCGTCAGCCAGGAGGCTTTTTTTGCCTTGCTGGAAGACGGCCAGCTGATCACCTGGGACCAGGCGCCAGAGCGTTTCACCACGCTGATGTCGGGCGTGGCCACCTTTGCCTGCGGGCAATCGGGCTGGTTTGCGATCGACCGCACCCAGGTGCTGTGGTTGGGCGGCGGCAACCGGCGTTCACCCCAGCGCGTGGCCGACGCGGTGGTCGCGGCTTGCATCGGCGACAGTGCCGACTACTTTGTGCGCCAGGACGGCACGCTGTGGGTGCAGGGCCTGGCCCACCGGGGCCAGTATGGCGACGGCAAACTGGCCACCACGGCGCACTTTGTCAGCACCGCGGCTGACGCTGTGGCGGTGAAGGCGCACACCGGGCACGCCATCTATCTGACGAGGGCTGGCGTGGTGATGGGCACCGGCGGCAACCGTTTCGGGCCCTTGGGCACCCACGGGCTGGGCGACATGGCCGACCGCTGGGGCTCCGTGTTCGACGGGGCGCGTGCCATTGCCACCGGTTCCCGCCATTCGGTGGCCATCAGAAACAACGGCAGCTTGTGGGCCTGGGGCCAGGGCTTTGCGGTGCAGCCGCGCCAGGTGTTTGACGGCGTTGTGGCCGTTGCCGCGGGAGACACCGCGACGATTGCACTTGCCGCCAGCGGGCAGTTGCTGCAATGGGATGGCGGTTCGGGACCACGTCCACTGAGCCTGCTTTGAAAACCAGCTGCTCGGAAGAACTGCCAAGCGCACAGGTCATGAATCTGCATCGATAGGGGCATGCCAGGTGCGCTTTCAGACAGAAGCGGGAAAGCAGGGTTCTTTGAACGCCAAGAGAGAAGAGACCTGACTGCGACGAGAGGCTGGCCTGACCGCCCCGGGACTGAAATCCGCTTATGCTGTGGGTGCAATTAACTTGCTTTAAGCAAGTGAAATAGGCATCATGGTGTCCACCCTTCGGACACCAAGACATGGGTTTCAAGACATGAGCAGACAGTCCTTTGCCGCCGTTGACTGCGGCGTGGCTCAAGCTGCCCAGCAGGTGGGCGACAAGTGGACGCTGGTGATCCTGCGCGACGCCTTCAACGGCATCACCCGCTTCGACGAATTTGCGCTGCACCTGGGCGTGGCGAGCAATGTCTTGGCGTCGCGACTCGCCGCTTTGGTTGACGCCCAGATTCTTTACCGCCGTGCGGTGGCGGGTGACGGCCGTGCCGTCGAATACAAGCTCACGCCCAAGGGCTTTGAGCTGTTTCCGTTGGTGGTCTTCCTGCACCAATGGGGCGACCGCTGGATGCCCAAACCCGAAGGCGAACGGCTGGACCTGGTCGACCGCCAAAGCCACCGCCCGTTGCAAGCCGTGCAGGTGCGCGACGCCGACGGACGGCCCTTGACGGCACATGAAACCCGCTTCGACGAGGGTGGTGGTGGCAGCGACGTGATGCAGCGCCTGCAAGCCCTGAAGGCCAGGCGTCACCCACCCCATGCACTGCCCCCGCTTGAACGCAGGCGGCCGCACGCTGGCCGTTGACGCTGCCGCCCTGGCCTCACCCCTTCCCGCTGTTTTGCTCGCCGTTTTGCTCGCCGATCCCTGCTCGCCGATCCCTGCTTTCTGATCCTTGCTTTTCACCCACCCCATTTTTTAACCACCATCCATGACCGCTCCTGCCCGCATCCTGCCCCCCGTCCTGAAGAACCTCAAGTTCCCCGTCATCGGCTCGCCGCTGTTCATCATCAGCAACCCCAAGCTGGTGATCGCGCAATGCAAGGCCGGCGTGGTGGGCTCCATGCCCGCCTTGAACGCGCGGCCCGCGTCGCAGCTGGACGAGTGGCTGGCCGAGATCACCGAAGCGCTGGCGGCGCATGACAAGGCCCACCCCGACTCACCCGCC
>JAYVSX010000024.1:0-17871 GCA_043774975.1 Rubrivivax sp. | reverse complement strand
GCCGCATCCTGGTGGTGGATGACGACCGCCTGGTGCTGGCCACGGTGACCCATGGTTTGTCACAGGCTGGCTATGAGGTGATCGACGCCGACAACGGTGATGACGCCATTTTGCTGGCGCGGGAGCATCGTCCTGAGCTGGCGCTGCTTGACATCCGCATGGAAGGCAAGAGCGGCTTCGACGTGGCACAGACTCTGAGAGACGCTTACGGCATCCCCTTCATGTTTTTGTCGGCCTTCTCCGATCAAGCTACCTTGGCTACGGTGAAGTCGCTGGGTGCGCAAGCCTATCTGGTCAAACCCCTGGACGTCGGACAGATCGTGCCCGCCGTCGAGGCGGTGTTTGGTCGCTTGCGTGCAGCGGCCCGCGCAGATGGGGCTTCGCAGTTGCTTGCTGTGCCAGACAGTGGTGCAGACGTCACTGCCATGGCGGTGGGTGTTCTGATGCACCGGCATTCGCTGGCAAGAGCCGACGCTCAGCAGCGTCTGCAACGCATGGCCGACGAACAATCGGTTTCTGTCCGACAACAAGCGGATAAATTGCTTCAGGCCGTTGAAGAGTTGGCGCGCTCAGGCTGAAAACGCACACCAGCGGTGATGCAGAACTGGCTCCCTGTTGCTAGGCCGCCAACGTGAAGTAGAACGACGCGCCGGCCCCCGGTTCGGATTCAGCCCAAGTGTCTCCACCGTGGCGCTGGACGATTCGACGCACCGAGGCCAGTCCAACACCGTGCCCCGGAAAATCGCTGGCGCTGTGCAGGCGTTGGAACAGGCCGAACAGGCGGTCTGCAGAGCGCATGTCAAAGCCCGCACCGTTGTCACGCACCACAAAGGCTGGGCGGCCACCCTGTTGCACCAAGCCCAGGGAAATTCGCGTTTGCGGGCAACGGCCACAATATTTCCAGGCGTTGCTCAGCAGGTTCTCCAACACCAGGCGCAAGAGTGTGGGGTCGCCCCAGGCGGTCAGCAGCGGCTCGATGTCAATCTGAGCGTCACGCTCCGGGGCTGAGCGGCGCAGGTCGTCGGCCACAAAGCCGGCCAGTTGAGACAGGTTGACGCGCTGTCGTGCCAGGGGTTGTTGCGACAGGCGCGCCAGCGTCAGCAGTGCGTCGATCATCAAATTCATGCGCGTGGCCGCGCCCAGCACGCGGTCCAGGTGATCGTTGCCAACACGGTCCAATTGTTTGCCGTAATCTTCTTTGACGATGCGCGTGAACCCTTCCACCACGCGGATCGGTGCCCTCAAATCGTGCGACAGCGTAAAACTGAAGATGTCGCCTTCAGCTTGCAGCCCTGTCGCGGACTTGGCTTCGTCCGCGGCCAACCGCATCACCAAGACACCCACTTCAGAGGGTGGCGACTTTGGCTGCGTCGGCAGGGCCAGCAGCCGCCAGCCCTGGACTTGAATGGGCTCAGCCCCAGGCACGATCAAGCCCGCTTGGGCTGCAGCTTCGGGTGTTTGCACCATCACCTGGGTCAGCAACTGGCCGACTTCGATGGTGGGCCACAAGAGCGAGGCAGCCTCATTGAAGTGCTGGACCCGAAGGCTGTCACCGCTGTTCCAGGCCGTCAGGGTCGGGGTCGGCTGGGCAGCCAAAAGGGTCGTCAGGGCGCTGGCTTCGCGGTCGCGCTGGGTTTCTCGGTCTGTCGGCCGAGCGGTGCCCGTGAACCCCGAAAAAGCGCCCGTGTCGTCGTGCAGTGGCAGGCCGTTGACCTCCCAAGCCCTGAATCCCTGCGCTGCCACAGGGAGGTACAGGCACAGGTTCTCGAACGCTTGTTGACTGTTCAATCGCGCCAGCAACGGTGACCGACCCGGCTCATCAAAGATGCCGCACGCCAGCGACGGCCCGCCCGGTGGTGGCAGCCAGGACACCAGGCGGTGATCGGCACCCGTGCGCCAGGTCCAGCCGGGTTGCAGCATGGCGATCACGCGCAGCTCCTGACGAGACTGGCGCAACTCGTCGCGGTGGCGGGCTCGCGTCAGTGCCCATGTCAGGGTCGCAGCCAGAGCCGCGATGGCCAGCAGTGCCAACGCCGTGGACAGTGCCGCAGTCAGGGGGTCGATGGTCCCTGTGCAACCGGACACCCAGCTTGCAATGCAGCAGGTGCCCACCAACCGCAGACGACTCGAGACAGGGGTGGTCGCGCAGGAGTCAAGCATGTGCGAATTGTACGGACCCACCTGGACCAGCCTACCCATGTCGCCTGTCTCAAGTTTGGGCCCCGCACGCCGAATAAACGGGCAGGTGCCCACCAGGTAACCCAGCGGTCCCAAGGTTTACCCCACGATCACCACACCGACAGGCCCCGGGGAAAGTGACCACCACCGATTCGATGCTTGCCTGAGAGAGCCTTGCTAAGCTCAGGCTCACCAAGCGGCGCCCAACCACAGCCTCAGGCCCCTGTACGGCCCACTCACATGTCGCCTGAATCACCATCATCGGATTGCCCGTCACTACCAGCGGGTCTTGACGCCCGTGCATTGGCCCGGTTGCGCGAACTTGATCCCGACGGCAAGAACGGCGTGGTCCCCAAAGTGTTGGGCGCTTTCGAAACCTCGCTGGCGCGCATGCTGGGCCAATTGCAGGCCCAACTGCCGCAACCCCAGGCTTCAGTGGTGAGTGCCGTGGCTCACACGCTCAAGTCTTCGGCCGCCAGTGTGGGTGCCTTGCAACTGTCGAAAACGTGTGCGGAGGTCGAGTCGTCGATTCGAGCAGGTCAGTTGGCCACGCTGGATCGTGACATTGGCCGACTTATCTCAGATGGAGAGTCTGCAATGGTGGCGGTTGGGACTATTCTTCGGCCTTGAGCCCGCATCTGCCGATGACGCCCAATCACCCTTTTGTAGACGACAGTCTGCCCGCCCAACCGGAGGTGCTCCTTGTCGACGACGACGAGGTGAACCTGCTGCTGACGGCGTTAGCTTTGCGCGAGCGGGGGTTCAAGATCACGGAAGCTGGCAGTGGCGAACAGGCGCTGGCGATTCTGCGCGAGTTGGTGCCCGACATCATCGTGCTGGACGCCATGATGCCGGGAGGGCTGGACGGGTTTGACACCTGCGAGGCGGTTCGCAAGCTGGCCGGCTTTGAAAACATCCCGGTCCTGATGTTGACCGGGTTGGATGACGACGCATCCATCACCCGGGCCTATGAAGCCGGCGCAACAGACTTTTATGTCAAGGCCACCCAGTGGAGTCTGTTGGCGGGTCGCCTTTACTACTTGTTGCGTGCTTCGCGAACGCGAATTGAGCTCGAACGCAGCAAGAGCAAGCTGGCCCGGGCGCAGGACCTGGCGCGCATGGGCAGCTTTGATTGGCGGCCAACTGCGGGCGGCATGCTGATGTCCCCTGAAGCGTCGCGGGTTTTTGGCCTGGGGCCGCAGAGCATCATCACCCTGCGGTCGTTGCTGCGCATGGTGCCGCAGGAAGACCGCAGGCCACTTTTGCGACAGGTGCATGAAGCCCAGCGGAATTCATCGGTGGTCACGGCCGACGTGCCCATCGTATTGCTGGACGGCCGCCGCCGCATCATTCACGCAGAAGCCGAACCGGAGTTCAATGAACACGGCCAAAGTGCCGGTTACTCCGGCATCGTCCAGGACGTCACCGACCGTCGCCAGGCAGAGGACAAGATTCGGCAGCTGGCCAACTTTGATGCGCTCACGGGCTTGCCCAATCGGCGCCAGCTGATTTGGCGCGCCGAACGCGCCTTGGAGCAAGCCAAGCGCCTGCAACACCAGTTTGCCTTGTTGCTGATTGATCTGGATCGCTTCAAGGTCATCAACGACACGCTGGGGCATGGTGCGGGTGACGAATTGCTGGTGGAAGTCGGCCGTCGCCTGCGCGGCTGTGTGCGCCACAGCGACCAGGTCACCGAAGGTTCGCTCGAAGCCGTGGGCGCGCGTTCGCACCGTGCGCTGGAAGCGGTGGGCCGGCTGGGTGGCGACGAATTCGTGGCACTGTTGCCCGAGGTTGCCGACGATCGCGACGCCGAAAGGGTGGCCCAGCGCGTGTTGGAGTCGCTGCGCGAGGCCATTTTTGTCAGCGGGCAAGAGTGCTTTGTGACCGCCAGCGTGGGCGTGGCCATCTACCCGCGTGACGGCAATTCCATCGTTGATTTGCTGCGCAATTCCGACGTGGCCATGTACTCGGTCAAAGCTCAGGGGCGCAACGCTTCGGCCATCTACAGCCCACAGCTGGCAGGGCAGGGCCGCGAAAAAATCGAACTGGAAACCGCACTGCACCGGGCGCTTGAGCGCGACGAATTGGTGTTGCACTACCAACCCAAAGTTGACATGCGAGCAGCCAAGATGGTGGGCGTGGAAGCGCTGATGCGCTGGCAACGCGGAGGCAAGCTGGTACCGCCGGGGGACTTCATTCCACTGGCCGAAGACACCGGGCTGATCGTCCCCATGTCCGAGTGGGCACTGCGTGAAGCCGCGCGTCAGGCGCGCGTGTGGCAGGACGCCTTCAACTTTTGTGACTCGATCGCTGTCAACATGCCCAGTCGGCTGTTCGAGCGCAGTGACTTGGTTGAACACATCCACAACTGCGTTACCCAGTATGGCGTGCCGCACCGCGTGATCCACCTGGAGATCACCGAAGACAACTTGATGAAGGAGCTGCAGAACGTCATCCCGTCTCTGCACCGCTTGAATGAGATTGGCGTCGAGATCTCCATTGACGACTTCGGCACGGGGTACTCCTCGCTGGCTTACTTGACCACGCTGCCGATCTCTGAACTCAAGATCGACCGCAGTTTTGTGCGCGACCTGGGCATGACGCCTCAAAGCTCTGCGGTGGTGACGGCCATCATCGCGCTGGCGCGGTCTCTGGGCCTGCGCGTGGTGGCCGAAGGTGTGGAAACGCTGCGGCAGATGGAAGTGCTTTCGCGGCTGGGCTGTAGCGTGATGCAAGGCTTCCTCTTCAGCCGCCCGGTGCCCCCTGACGAACTGCAGCGCTGGTTGCAGGAAACAGTGCTGCCACGCAAGGCGCCCTGGATTGCCAGCACCGTGCTGTCCGACGGCCTAGAGGCTGAAGGCCTGATCGCCGCTCGTCAACGCCCCAAACACTGATGGAGCCATCGAATCCTGCGGCAGCACCGGCCGTGCTGGCCAAGGGTGCGTTGTGCCGTTTGAGGCCAAGGCAGCGCAGACCAACCGCGACCCAGCGCGCACCTTGGCAGTCGGGCTGATTGACATCGACAACTCAAAAGGCTCAACGACACCATGGGCCACGCGGCCGGTGACCAGGCGCTGAAGGCCGCTGGCCGCAGCAGTGCGCCAGCGGCTGCGCCCTCAAGACCACTTGGCGCGCTTTGGAGGCGAAGAGTTTGTGGTCCTGCTGCCGCAAACGAGTCTGGACGAGGCCCAGCTGGCGCTGACCCGTCTGCAACGCAGCCTCAGCGAGTCCCTGTTCTTGCACGAAGGCCCGGAGGTCTTTGCAACCTTCTCGGCTGGCGTCACGGCATGGCGAACGGGTGAGGAATTGCAGCCCGCGCTTGAACGGGCCGATCAGGGCCTCTACGAGGCCAAGCGCACGGGCAAGAACCGCACTTGCCCGGCCTGAGTCCAGGCGATGGCCCGAAGCATCTGCTTCTCTTTGACGGTTGCCTGGATGCCATTGGTCACAACCCTGACTCAAGCGGTCTGTATCTTCGGTCGACAAACTGGCCATCCACCGGCGGTGCCGGTTGCTCAGGCGGTCGAAAAAATCCATGCGCGAATTGTTGAAACTCTTCAACCCGGTGAGACGAGCTGCCGTTGCCTTTTTCAGGCATGACCTTGCGCTGCGCAAAGACCCGGCAGGCCTGCAGATCGTTCTGGAGTCAAGGCCTGTCACCCCGGCCGCGCCTAAAAAAATCAAGAAGGACACCCGCGCCGAGGTCGTCGCTCGCAAGGAAAAACAGGACTTGGCCCTGATCCTGGCGCAACTGGGTGAGCTGCTGGCTGAAGTGCCTGAAACACGTTGCGCACTGCGGCATTTGGTGTTTGTGGAACATGCGCTGCAGAAAAAGGGCATCCGTGCGCTGCACAAGCTGCCTTTGGATGTGCTGCAAAGAGCACTTGAGCAACTGGAAGGTCTGGTCGTCAACTGGTCGCCTGTGGGATTGGCCAGCCTGCGCTCGAAGATGGCGGTGGCCGTCATCGATCGCGAGCACATGGACCCCGAGGCCGAGGCCGACGCCTACCGCACTGCGGCGGTCATGGACACGCCGCCCGTCGAGCCTGCCCAGCCCGAGGTGAGCACCTTGAGCGAAGACGAAGCCCTGGCCGCGGCCTATGCCGTGCTGGGCAACATGGTGCCCAGCAACGAGGTTGAGCTACAGGGTGAGCTGGGGTCGAAGTCTGCGCGGGCCGTCGGGCCAACCATGCCCAAGGTCACCGAGACTGCGGGCAACATCGAATTGAGGGAACTGCAGAACTGAGGTTGCTCAGCCGCGCATGACGTTGGCGCGCGTTCCTTGAAGTCCAAGGCCATCGGCGCGGGCTCTGGTGCCGGTGTTTGGCGGAAGCGGTGAGATTCGAACTCACGGAAGAGTTACCCCTTCGGCAGTTTTCAAGACTGCAGCCTTAAACCGCTCGGCCACGCTTCCAATGGGGCCACATTCTAAGGGGCTGGATCAACCGCTCGCGAGGCCAGGCGCCAGCGCCTGTGCGCAGGGCACTTGAATCACTTCCCGGCGTCCACCATCGACCCGCACAGCAGTGAGGCTGCCGCCCCAGACGCAGCCGGTGTCGGTGGCCAGCAAGTGGGGTTCGTTGATCAGGCCCAGCATGCTCCAGTGCCCAAACGCCATCGGGTGGCTGGCGGTGGCGCGACCTGGCACCGCGAACCAAGGCCAGTAGCCTTCCGGTGCTGCGCCAGCGCCGTCCTTGGTCTTGAAGTCCAGCACGCCTTGGTCGGTGCAAAAGCGCATCCGGGTCAGGGTGTTGATGACGAAGCGGGCCCGCGCGTCACCGGCCAAGTCGGCCGACCACTGTGCAGGCTCGTTGCCGTACATCTGGTGCATGAAGCGCCCCAGCTCCGCGCTTTGCAGCAGGCCTTGGACTTCTCGCGCCAGCTGCAGCACGTCCTGAACAGTCCACTGCGGCACGACACCGGCATGCACACACAGCCAGCCTGCTTCAAGGTGGGCCAAAGGTTGGTGCGCCAACCACGACAGCCAGCGCGGCGCATCGGGTGCCTGCAGCACATCGGCAAAGGTGTCGCCACGGTGCAGACCGCGCGCACCGTGGGCCACCGCCAGCAGGTGCAGGTCGTGGTTGCCCAGCAGGCACACGGCAGCGTTGCCCAAAGCCACCAGGCGCTGCAGCACGGCCAGCGACGCGGGGCCGCGGTTGACCAGGTCGCCCAACACGACCAGTCGGTCGCGTGACGGTGAAAAGTCCAGGCGCGCCAACAGCCGGCCCAATTCTTCGTCGCAGCCCTGCACGTCACCCATCAAATAGATCATGACTTGATTCTGCTACGCTCCGGCCCGTTTTCACCGCTCCCGCTGCACATGGCCAGCGGCGCACATGGACCTATCGCTGCTCATTTTTTTGATCCTGCTCAACGGCCTGTTTGCCATGTCTGAAATGGCGCTCACGGCCAGCCGCAAGGCGCGCCTGCAGGTCATGGTCGAAAGCGGTGAAGCCGGGGCACAGGCCGCGATGGACCTGCATGACAACCCGACCAAGTTTTTGTCCACGGTGCAGATTGGCATCACCTCAATTGGTGTACTCAACGGCATCGTCGGCGAAGCGGCCTTCGCGGCACCCTTTGCGACCTGGTTGGTCGCTGCCTTTGGCCTGGCGCAACAAACGGCGGCGGTCGGTGCCACGGCTTTGGTGGTGGTGACCATCACCATCTTGACCATCATCTTTGGTGAACTGGTGCCCAAACGCCTGGGTCAGATGTTTCCTGAGACGCTGGCGCGCTTGGTGGCCCGGCCGATGAACTGGCTGTCCACCGCCACGCGCCCCTTGGTGGCCCTGCTCAGCTTGTGCACCGAAGCCGTGCTGCGGCTGATGGGCATCCGTGGCGCGCCTTCGCGCTCGGTGACCGAAGAAGAAATCGCGGCCAGCCTGGAAGAGGGCGTCGACGCGGGCGTGATCGAAGCCCAGGAGCACCAGATGGTGCGCAATGTGTTTCGGCTGGACGACCGCCAGATCGGCAGCATGATGATCCCGCGCGCCGAAATCGTCTGGCTCGACGAAGAAGAGCCGCTGGACCGTTTGCTGAAAATCGTGGCCGACAGCGGGCACACCCGGTTTCCGGTTTGCCGCGGCTCACTCGATGACGTGCGCGGCGTCCTGGCCGTGGCCAGCCTGTTGCCACCGTTGGCGCGCGGTGAACTGCTCAGCCTGTCGTCACACCTGGCACCGGCGGTGTTTGTGCCCGAGACCCTGTCTGGCATGGAACTGCTCGAGCACTTTCGCGCTGCGGGCACCAGCATCGTGTTTGTCGTCGACGAGTATGGCGCCGTGCAAGGCGTGGTGACCGAACGTGACCTGCTGGAGGCCATCACCGGCGAGTTTGGCGCGGCCACCGGCGAAGACGCCTGGGCGGTTCGCCGCCCCGACGGCGGTTGGCTGATGGACGGCCTGATACCGGTGCCGGAATTCAAGGATCGGCTGGAAATCAAGGAACTCCCTGAGGAGGAACGCGGCCGGTACAACACGCTGGCTGGCATGATCATGCTTTTGCTCGGCCGGCTGCCGCGCACCACCGATGCGGTGATGTGGGAGGGCTGGCGCTTCGAGGTCGTCGACCTGGACGGCAAACGAGTAGACAAAGTGCTGGTCACCCGCACAGAAACCCCTGGAGAAGACTCTTGATCAATCAGAACCTGCACAAGAAGCCCGCCGCGCTGGACCTCGTCGAGCACAAGAACCTCAAATTGCAGGTGCCCATCACCGACTGGGGTGTGGCCAAGGACCTCAACGCCCTGTTTGTGGCGGCCACCGAGTTTGCCGACGTCTGCCGCGAATTCCCGATCGTCTTCGTCAAGGCCGGCCAGGAAGCCGATGGCAAAGATGCCATCGCACCGATTGCCGTGCTGGGGCTGACACAGCAAGAGAACCTCTACGTCAGCGGTGAGCGCTGGCGCGCCCAGTACATGCCGGCAATTTTGCGCATGTACCCGTTCTGCATTGCCCGGGTTGACGATGAGCGCTTTGCAATCTGCGTCGACATGGCCTTCCCGGGCGCCGGCAACGAAAAAGGCCAGTCGGTGTTCGACGCCGAAGGCAAGCCGGCCGAACTGCTGACGACGATGCAGAAGGAACTGGAAACCCTGGAAGGCGAAATCCAGCGCACGCGCCTGGTGGGTCGGCGTTTGATGGACCTGGGCCTGCTGGTCGACATGCGCTTTGACGTCACGCTGCCGGGTGGCCGCCAGCACACCGTGGACGGCTTCCTGACCATCGACGAAAAAAAGGCCACCGACCTGCCCGACGACGTGGTGGCCGAACTGCACCGCTCGGGCGTGCTGGGCCTGATGCACCTGCACTGGGTGTCGATGGGCAACATGCGCCGCTTGGTGGACTGGCATGTCGAGCGCGGCGCGGCAGCCGCAAACCCTGCCGCAGCTTCAACCTGAGGCGGTGCCCGGGCCTGGGTTGGCGCTGGGCGCGGCCGGTGAACGCAGCGCCTGCAAAACCTGGGCTGTTTGCGGCTGGGGCCTGGCCACCCAGTCGTCAAAGGTCTTGCGGGCAAGCTCACCACGAAGATGGCTTTGAAGGGCACGATCAGCGCGTCATTCCATGGCGCCAGCTTGTTTCCAACATTATTGAAAGAAAGCCATTCACCATGACCGTCCGACTGGGCAAGCCCCGCAAGCAAAGCATCCCGATCCACACCACCGACCGGGCTGGCTTTGCCGGTTTGAGCAAGCGGCAGGACGCCGCGGCCAGCCGTTGGATGAAGACGCTGGGTTTTGCGGGCGCGCCAGACACCCATGTCCTGGTGCCGGGCCGCGACGGCAGCATCCAGGCGGTGTGGGCTGGTGTGCGCAGCGCCAGCGACCCCTGGGTCTTGTCTTTGCTGCCCAAGGCCTTGCCGGCTGGCGCCTACCACCTGGGCGACCAAGGGCTGGAGCTGGACGCCGCTGCAGCGGCGCAGTCGTGGGAACTCGGCGGCTACACCTTTGACCTGTACAAGCCGGCCCGCCGTGAACCGGCCGAGTTGAGCCTGCCCGATGGCGAAGCAGCCCAGCGCGGCTTGATCGTGGCGGCCGCCATTTCCAGCACCCGCGACCTCGTCAACACGCCGGCCGAGCACATGAGCCCGGCGGCCCTGGCCGAGGCCGTGCGGCTGGTGGCCGCCCAGCACGGCGCCAGCTTCAAGCAGGTGGTGGGCGACGCACTGCTGAAGGCCAATTTCCCCGCCGTGCACGCGGTGGGCCGGGCGGCCGACACGGCCAGCGGCCGCGCGCCACGCCTGATCGAGATGAACTGGGGCAACCCCAAGGCGCCGCGCCTGACCCTGGTCGGCAAAGGCGTCTGTTTTGACACCGGTGGCCTGGACATCAAGGGCGCCGACGGCATGCGCTTGATGAAGAAGGACATGGGCGGTGCGGCCAATGCGCTGGGTTTGGCGCAGTTGGTGATGGCCATGAAGCTGCCGGTGCGGCTGCAGCTGCTGATTCCAGCGGTTGAAAATTCGATCTCGGCCAACGCCTTTCGCCCCGGCGACGTCTTCAAGACGCGCCAGGGGCTGCACATCGAAATCGGCAACACCGATGCCGAGGGCCGCGTGATCCTGTGCGACGTCCTGACCTACGGCGCGGAAGGCAAGCCCGAGCTGTTGATCGACATGGCCACGCTCACCGGCGCAGCCCGGGTGGCTTTGGGTTCACAGCTGCCGGCCCTGTTTTGCCGCCGCATGGCGCAAGCGCGCGAACTGGTCGACCTGAGCATGCAGGTGCAAGATCCGATGTGGCACCTGCCGCTGTGGGCGCCCTACCACGGCGGCATCGAGAGCGACATCGCCGACATCGTCAACACCGGGCGCAGCAGCCTGGGCGGAGCCATCAACGCAGCGCTGTTTCTGGAAGACTTTGTGCCGGCCGAACAGGACTGGTTGCACATCGACCTGTTTGCCTGGAACGAAGGCCACCGGCCGGGCCGCCCGCCGGGTGGCGAAGCGCAGACCATCCGAACGCTGTTGGCCTATCTGCAGCAGCGCTTCAAGGGCTGAAAGGCCGGTGGCCCCGAACTGCCGGCCTGGCACCCCGCTTATTCGGGCTTTCATTCGGCCAGGCACTGGCACAGTAGCGTCACCTCAGGCGAAAACCGGCCGCAAGAATGGGCGGAACCTCGGAACCCGTGCCCGTCGCCTGACGTCTTGACACCCAGGGCTTGCTTCAGGGCTTGCTTCAGGGCTTGCTATCACCGAGCCAACTCATCCAGCAGCGCTTGACGCTGCCGGGTCGCCAAAGGCGCGCGCTGGCACGCCAGGCCCGCGCTGCAAAGGCGCGCATCAGCTCGTCGTCGCTGGCTGACCCGGTTGACCCGGCTGACGTGGCTGAAGAGGCGGAAGGGGCGGAAGGGGCGGACGAAGCGGCTGCCATGGCCTTTGTACGTGGGGCGACGTCAAACGGGGTGACGCTGCCGGCCAAGCCATTTTTGAGCCGGGCACGGCGAGCTTGCCCCGGGCCCGGCCTTGGGACGAGCCCGCCGTGATGTCGGCGTCATGCGGCCACGGCCCGCGTTGCTGCTGGCAAGCTCAAGGCGGTCAGGCAGGCATCGATGGCGTCTGCCGCCTGCAGTTCGCGCACGGCCTCATAGGCTTGCTGGGCTTGCGGGTGGCGCCGGCGAAGCATGTTCAGCCACTGTTTGATGCGACCGCCGCGGTGTTTGGCGGCCACCCGCGGCGCGATCAGTTGGCTGTAGAGCGGCAGCAGCGGTGCCAGCTCCTCCCAGCTGGGACTGGCCGCACCACGCAGCGCCAGCGCCAGCCCGGGGTCCGAGACCAGGCCTCGGCCCAGCATCAGCGCATCACAACCCGACTGCTGCAGGCAGCGTTGGGCGTCGGCAACGGTCCAGACCTCGCCATTGGCCACCACGGGCAGGCGCACGGCCTGGCGGATGGCCGAGATCCGGTCCCAATAGGCCGGCGGCCGGTAGCCGTGGAGTTTGGTGCGCGCATGCACGACCAATTCGCTGGCCCCGGCGCTGTCGATGGCCAGGGCGTTTTCGACCATCCGGCTGTCGTCCTGGTGGCCCAGCCGCATCTTGGCCGATATCGGCACGCTGGCAGGCACCGCCCGACGCACCGCGGCCACGATGCGGTGCACCAGTTCCGGCTCGTCCAGCAACACCGCACCGCCACGGTGGCGGTTGACGATCTTGGCCGGGCAGCCGAAGTTCAGGTCAATGCCGGCCGGGTGAAGTTCAGCCAGCAGGGCCGCGTTTTCCGCCAGGCAGTGCGGGTCCGATCCCAGCAGCTGGGCCCGCACGGGGGTGCCCGCTGGGGTTCGGCTGCCGTTCAGCAACTCGGGCATCAGCCGCAGGTAGACGCGGCGCGGCAACAGCTGGTCGGTGATGCGGATGAACTCCGACACACAACGGTCGATGCCACCGACACGGGTCAGGATGTCGCGCAGGCTGTGGTCGAGCACGCCTTCCATCGGTGCGAGCAGGATCAGGCGGGGGTGGGGAGGGGTCACGGGGAGTGGAAAGGGGGGGTGGTTGCAGACTCAAGCTTGCAGAAGACCGTGGACGGATTTTGCATGGGAGGATTTCGACCTCGGGCAGTCCTGGGTTTGCCCGGGTCCAGGGTCGTTGGCTGCGGGCTGCTGATCGAGGGCTGCTGATTGAAGGCTGTTGACCTGAAGGCTGTTAACCGCCGTCGGTTGATCGAGGGCGTGGTGGGCTCTAGAATTCGTCGACCAAGCGGTCGGGTAATCGTTGCGAACCCGACTCCAGATGCCATCAACGCGGCCAGCAGCCGCCACAGGTGATTCATGTCGGAACCTACTGTCCTGGTCAGCACCACCGGGCCCGTCCGCACCTTGACGCTGAACCGGCCAGCGGCGCTAAACAGCTTCACGGCCGCCATGCACGGCGAGTTGCTGCCGGCACTGCGGCAGGCCGCTGCAGACACCACCATCAGGGTGGTCGTCATCACCGGGGCGGGCCGGGGTTTCTGTGCCGGGCAAGACCTGTCGGATCCGGCCATGACCGGCGATGTGGACGTGGGGGCCGTGATCGAGCGCTTCTACCGCCCCTTGGCAACCCAGGTGCGCGCGATGCCCGTGCCGGTGATCGCTGCCGTCAATGGCGTGGCCGCTGGAGCGGGCGCCAACCTGGCACTGTGCTGCGACTTGGTGCTGGCGGCGCGCAGTGCATCGTTCATACAGGCCTTCAGCAAGATCGGTCTGGTGCCCGACTGTGGTGGCACCTGGCTGCTGCCGCGCCTGGTCGGTCGCGCCCGCGCGCTGGGGCTGGCCATGACCGGTGACAAACTGCCCGCCGAAGAAGCCGAACGCATCGGGCTGATCTGGCGCTGTGTCGATGACGCCGCACTGGCCGACAGCGTGCAGGCCCTGGCGCAGAAACTGGCGCTGATGCCAACCAAGGCCCTGGTTGAAACGCGCCGCGTGCTCGACAGCGCCATGGCGATGGACTTTGCTGACGCCATCACCCAGGAGGCCAAGGCCCAGCGCGAACTGGGGCGAGGCGCCGACTTTGCCGAGGGTGTGAGCGCTTTTTTTGCCAAACGCGCGCCGGTCTTCAAGGAGCGCTGAGCCATGAGCGCGCCGGGCCGCCCCAAGAGCGAATTCCGAAGTGCGCAGCACGAAGGTACCCCAATGACCCCGCAAGCGCTGGCCGAGGCCTGCCGCGACTGGATGTGGCGCAACGACCGCGCCTCAAAAGGCCTGGGCATGCAGGTGCTGGCCGTCAGCCCGGGCGGTGCGACCCTGAGCATGGCGGTTCGCGAAGACATGCTCAATGGGCACGACATCTGCCATGGCGGATTCATCACGACCCTGGCCGACAGCACCTTTGCGTTTGCCTGCAACGCCTACAACGAAGTCACCGTGGCGTCCGGGTTCGACGTCAACCTGATCGCCGCCGCACGGCTGGGCGATGTGCTGACGGCCACCGCTGTGGAGGTCAGCAAAGCCGGCCGCACGGGGGTCTACGACATCAACGTACGCAACCAACGCCAAGAGCCCGTGGCCGCCTTCCGGGGCCGGTCGTACAGCATCAAGGGCAAAGCGATGATCGAAGGCCAGCCGGTTGGCAAAGCCGCCGGCAAGCTGGCCTGATGGAGATACCTGCATGACCGTGATACAGCCCACCTCGGGCGACCTGGAGCCCATCGAACGCGCCAGCCGCGACGAGTTGCAGGCGCTGCAGTTGAAGCGCCTGCAGTGGACCTTGCAGCACGCCTACGACCACGTGCCGCACTACCGACAGGCCTTTGATGAAAAAGGCGTGCACCCAACCGACTGCAAGACGCTGGCTGACCTGGCCCGGTTCCCGTTCACCCACAAGGCGGTGCTGCGCGACAACTACCCCTTTGGTTTGTTGGCCGTGCCGCGCCAGCAGGCGGTGCGCGTGCACGCCAGCAGCGGCACCACCGGCAAGCCCACGGTGGTGGCCTACACCCAAGGTGACATCGACCGCTGGGCCGACCTGGTGGCGCGCAGCATCCGCGCTGCGGGCGGGCGGGCCGGGGACATGGTCCATGTGGCCTATGGCTACGGCCTGTTCACGGGGGGCCTGGGCGCGCACTACGGCGCCGAACGCCTGGGCTGCACCGTCATCCCCATGGGTGGCGGGCAGACCGAAAAGCAGGTGCAGTTGATCGAGGATTTCAAGCCCGACATCATCATGGTCACCCCCAGCTACATGCAGGTCATCGTCGAAGAGTTTCGGCGCCAGGGCAAGGACCCGCGCGCCATGTCGCTCAGCGTGGGCATCTTTGGCGCCGAGCCGTGGACCGAGGCGATGCGGCGCGACATCGAACAAAGCGCCGACCTGCGCGCCGTCGACATTTATGGGCTGAGCGAAGTGATGGGCCCCGGCGTGGCCAGCGAGTGTGTCGAAACCCAGGACGGCCCGGTGGTGTGGGAAGACCACTTCTACCCCGAGATCATCAACCCGGTCACGGGCGAAGTTCTGCCCTACGACGAGGCCACGGGGACGGCCGAAGGCGAGTTGGTCTTCACCACCCTGAGCAAAGAAGCGCTGCCGGTCATTCGCTACCGCACACGCGACCTGACCCGACTGCTGCCGCCCACCGCGCGCAGCATGCGCCGCATGGGCAAGATCGTGGGCCGCAGCGACGACATGCTGATCATCCGCGGCGTCAACCTCTTCCCCACCCAGATCGAGGAACTGGTGTTGCAGCACGGGCAGCTGTCCGGCCAGTACCAGCTGGTCGTGACCCGCGAGGCCCTGCTCGACAACGTGATGGTGCGCTGCGAACTGACGGTCGCGCACCAGAGCGCCGACCGCCTGGCCATCGCCCATGAGCTGCAAAGCCGCATCAAGACCCTGATGGGCGTGAGCACCCAGGTTGACGTGGGCTTGCCCGATTCCATCGAACGCACCCTGGTGGGCAAGGCGCGGCGCGTGCTCGATCAACGCCCCAAGTAAGGAGAGCCAGATGTACACCCAAGCCATGGACACCGCGCCAAAGGAAGAGCGCCAGGCGGTGCGCTCACTGCAGGAGGCGCAGCTGGAAGCGCGATTTGAGGCCCGCATCGATGACGGCCAATTCATTGAAGCCAAGGACTGGATGCCCGATCACTACCGCAAGACCTTGGTGCGCCAGATCAGCCAGCACGCGCACAGCGAATTTGTGGGCATGCTGCCCGAAGCCAACTGGGTCACCCGGGCGCCCACGCTCAAGCGCAAGGCGATCTTGCTGGCCAAGATCCAGGACGAGGCCGGCCATGGCCTGTACCTGTACGCCGCTGCCGAGACCCTGGGCACCAGCCGCGATCAGCTGTTGAATGCACTGCACACCGGCAAGGCCAAGTACAGCAGCATCTTCAACTACCCCACCTTGAGCTGGGCAGACATCGGCGTGATCGGCTGGCTGGTGGACGGTGCAGCGATCATGAACCAGGTGCCGCTGACCCGCTGCAGTTACGGCCCCTATGCACGCGCCATGGTGCGCATCTGCCGCGAAGAGAGTTTCCACCAACGCCAGGGCTTTGACGCCTTGATGGTGATGATGAAAGAAGGCACTGATGAACAGCGCGCGATGGTGCAAGACGCGGTCAACCGCTGGTGGTGGCCCAGCCTGATGATGTTTGGCCCGCCCGACGGCGAAAGTGTGCACGGCGCACAGAGTGCCCGTTGGGGCATCAAGCGCATCAGCAACGACGACCTGCGGCAGAAGTTTGTCGACGCCACGGTGGAGCAGGCGCGGGTGCTGGGTGTGGCGATGCCCGACCCGCTGCTGAAATGGAACGAGTCGCGCGGCCATTTCGACTTGGGTCCGATCGACTGGGACGAGTTCTGGCGCGTCGTGGGTGGCCACGGGCCTTGCAACCAGGAACGGCTGGCGGCCCGTGTCAAGGCCTGGGATGACGGCGCCTGGGTTCGTGAAGCGGCCATGGCCCACGCGCGCAAGCAGGCCACCCGGGAGCAGGCAGCATGAGTGGATTGACAAGCGCAGGCTCACCGAGCACGGCTGCCGAATGGCCCTTGTGGGAAGTGTTCGTGCGCGCCAAAGCGGGGCTGGACCACAAACACTGCGGCAGCCTGCACGCCAGTGACGCCAAGATGGCCGTGCAGCTGGCCCGCGAGGTCTACACCCGGCGCCAGGAGGGCGTGAGCCTGTGGGTGGTGCGCAGCAGCGACATCACCGCCAGCGACCCGGGCGACAAAGACATCTACTTCGACCCGGCCGAAGACAAGGTCTACCGCCACCCCACCTTCTATGAGCTGCCCGAATCCGTGAACCACATGTGAACATGCTGCAGTTGAACCTGACCCCACCGGTGCGCTACGTGCTGCGCATTGCCGACACCTGCCTGGTCCACGCCCAGCGGCTGGCCGAGTGGTGCGGCCATGGGCCGGTGCTGGAAGAGGACATCGCGCTGACCAATATGGCGCTGGACCTGATCGGCCAAAGCCGATCCCTGCTGACCCACGCCGCCCGCCTGGAAGGGCAGGGTCTGGACGAAGACCAGCTGGCCTTTGGACGAACTGAGCGCGACTACCTGAACCTGACGCTGGTTGAGCAGCCGCTGCGTCGCAGCAGTGCCCATTCGCCGGGCGGCGACTTTGCCGACACGGTGGTGCGCAACCACCTGCTGGCGGTGTGGTTGCAAGAACTGTGGTCTGACTTGACCGCATCCGCGGATGCTGAACTGGCGGCCATCGCCGGCAAGGCCCACAAGGAGTCGCGCTACCACGTGCAGCACACCGGCGATTGGGTGGTGCGGCTGGGCGACGGCACAGCCGAATCAGCCCGCCGCATGCAGGCGGCTCTGGATCGCATCTGGCCCTACACGCACGAGCTGTTTGTTGCGGACGAGGTGGACCTTGACGCCCAGACCAGCGGCCTGGGCCCATCGCGTGCTTCTTTGCGCGGCCGCTGGCTGGCACGGGTCACTGCCGTGCTGCAAGAGGCGCAGTTGGCGCAACCAGCCAACACCGCCTTCATCAGCACCGGCACCTTGGGTCGCCACAGCGAGCACCTGGGCTTCATGCTGGCCGAAATGCAAAGCCTGCAAC
Source organism: Rubrivivax sp. (assembly GCA_043774975.1). GTDB lineage: Bacteria > Pseudomonadota > Gammaproteobacteria > Burkholderiales > Burkholderiaceae_C > Rubrivivax. Next base: position 184 of record JAYVSX010000024.1, on the reverse strand, counting down.
GCCAGTTTCCCGGGGGACGCTGGTGAACGTCGTGCCCGAAGCGCTGAACCTGGAGCACGCCGCCTGGGCCGCGCTGGCCACCGTGCTCGACCCCGAAGTGCCGGTGCTGTCGGTGTGTGACTTGGGGCTCGTGCGCGAAGTGCATGCGGACGCGCAGGGCACCCGGGTGGTGCTGACGCCCACC
>JAYVSX010000023.1:0-11070 GCA_043774975.1 Rubrivivax sp. | reverse complement strand
GCCGTTCATCTGGACCAAGAGTGCGCGCGACATCTTGCAGAAGGTCATTCGGGCCAACTCGCGCTTAAGTTCCAAACAGAACGGAACACTGCACTAGCTCCCACGCCGGCGCAAACCAGGGCTTGCCCGCTACCATCGCCAGCACCATGCCGCCGACCGATTCCCACCGCGCCGAACACTGGCCCAACGCGTCCATCCTGGTGGTGGACGACGAGCCCGGCATGCGCAACTTCCTGGTCAAGACCTTGGCGCCGCGCGCAGGCCAGGTGTTGGCGGCGGGCACCGCCGAAGCAGCCGAAGAACTGCTGCAGCGACACCGCTTTGACCTGGTGATCCTGGACATCACCCTGCCGGGCAAGAGTGGCATCACGCTGTTGCGGGACATGCGCGCGCAGGGCAACGGCTGCGAGGTGGTGCTGATCACCGCGTTTGCCGACCTGGACACCGCCATCGAGGCGCTGCGTGCTGGCGCGGGCGACTTCCTGCTCAAGCCGTTTCGGGTGGCCCAGGTGCTGGGGGCTTGCAAACACGGGCTGGAACGAGCGCGCTTGAAGCGCGAGAACTGGGTCCTCAAACGCACGTTGCACCAGCGCACGGCGCAGGCCGACGGGCTGGTCGGGCGCTCCATCGTCATCAAGGGCCTGCAAGCGGCGCTGCACCAAGTGGCCGCGGTTGACAGCACGGTGCTGCTGACTGGCGAGTCCGGCACCGGCAAGGAGTTGGCGGCGCTGGCGCTGCACCGGCTCAGCCCCCGGTCGGCGGCTCCGTTTGTGCCAGTCAACTGCGCCACGGTGTCGCAGGCCTCGATGGAAGCCGAGCTCTTTGGGCAAGCCGGGCGTGACGGGCTGTTTGTCTATGCGCAAGGCGGCACCCTGTTCTTGGACGAAGTGGCCGAAATGCCACTGCCCCTGCAAGCCACCTTGCTGCGCGTGCTGGAAACCCGGCGCATGCGGCCGGTGGGCAGTGAACAAGAGATGGCCATCAATGTGCGCATCGTGGCGGCCAGCAACCGGCCGCTGCGGCCTGAAGTGGACAGCGGGCGTTTCCGCGCCGACCTGTTCTACCGGCTGCAGGTGGTTGAAATCAACCTGCCGCCGCTGGCCAAGCACAAAGAGGACATTCCCGACCTGGTGAACCACTTCATCACCACGCTGGCGCCGCAGCTGGGCGTGGACACGATCGAGGTCTCGGCGCAGGAAATGGGTTTCCTGCAGCAGTACCACTGGCCGGGCAACGTGCGCGAGCTGCGCAACCTGATCGAACGCTCGCTGATCGTGGGCGCCTTGAACGTTTCGGCGCTGTACCAAGGGCTTTCGCGCGCCGTCAACGTGGTGGCCACACCGGCGCCCAGCGCGGTGCTGGCCGATGCCACCACCGACCTGCACACGCTGGAAAAACGCCACATCCTGAGCGTGCTGGAGTCGGTTGACGGCGACAAGACGCGTGCGGCTCAGCTGCTGGGCATCTCACGGCGAACCCTGGAACGCCGTTGTGCCGATTGGGCCCCGGCTTGACCCCGAAGACGCCCGTGCCCGTCCCGGTCGGCCGCTTTGCGCGGCTGTCCATCCGCAACAAGCTGTTGGCGATGGTGCTGCTGCCCTTGGTGGGCGTGCTGCCTTTGCTGGGCGCGTTTTTGTTGTGGTGGGGCAGCGAGGCCATTGACCGCCTGCTGCTGACCAAGGTGCGCTCTGACCTGGCGGTGGCACAAGGCTACTTTGAACGGGTGCTGGGCGAAGTCGGCGCCAGTGCCACCGGTGTGGCGGAATCGGCCAGGCTGCAGCAAGCCCTGGCAGCGGCCACCGACACGGCGGCGATGGCCAAGCTGCTGGACCCACTGGCCGAGCGCGAACGGCTGGACTTCATTCGCTTCTTGCCCGCCGACCCCTTGCTGCCCGACCGCACGGGGGTGGAGGTGCTGCAAAGCGCGCAGCAAAGCTGGCTCAGCAGCGAACTGCGCGCGCGGGTGGCCGTGCCGCTGGTGACCACACGCAACGCCAGCGCCACCGAGCGCACGGTGGAAGACCGGGCCATGGTGCTGCTGGCCACACGGGCTGTGCGCAACCCACAGGGTCAGCTGCTGGGCCATGTGCAGGCCGGTTTGCTGCTCAACCGCAACCTGCCGCTGATCGACCACATCAATGAAATCGTCTACCCAGAAGGCTCGGTGCCGTTTGGCAGCCGCGGCACAGCCACGCTGTTTCTGGACGACGTGCGCATCAGCACCAATGTGCGGCTGTTCGGTGCCGAGCGAGACCAGCGCGCCATTGGTACGCGGGTCTCGCAAACCGTGCGCGACACCGTGCTGGGCCGCGGCGTCACCTGGCTGGACCGTGCCTTTGTCGTCAACGATTGGTATGTTTCGGCCTATCAACCGCTGGCCGACAGCAGCGGGCGGCGGGTGGGCATGCTCTACGTGGGCATCCTGGAGCAGCCCTTCACGCGCCTGAAGTACATGGCGCTGCTCAGCATTGGGGTGCTGTTTTTTGGCGTCATGATCGTGGCCGCCACGGTGTCGCTGCGCTGGGCCCGCGGCATCTTCAGGCCGCTGGAGCAGATGGAGCACACCATGCGCCGCGTCGAGTCGGGTGCGCTGGACGCGCGGGTCGGCGCGGTGGCCAACACCGACGAGATCGGGCGTCTGGCAGGCCACCTGGACCATCTCTTGGGCGTGATCGCCCAGAACACGCGTGAACTTGACGCCAAGGTGGCCGAGCGCACCCAAGCGCTGGAAGCCGCGCAACAGCAGCTGGTGCGCAGCGAAAAACTGGCCACGGTGGGCCAACTCACCGCCAGCATCGCACACGAGGTCAACAACCCCATTGCAGTGATTCAAGGCAACCTGGACCTGCTGCGCGAACTGCTGGGGCCGGCAGCGTGCGCCCAGGTGGCGCCCGAACTCAAGCTGGTGGACGAACAGATCGAGCGCATGCGGCTCATCGTGACCCAATTGCTGCAGTTTGCGCGGCCCACCGAATACGCCGGCTACATTGACGCTGTCGACACCGCCAAGGCCCTGGAAGACTGCCTGGTGCTCGCGGGTCACCAGATCGTTAGCACCGGCATCCAGGTGCAGCGCGACTACCGCGCCACCGGCCAGCCCGCGCTGAACCGGCACGAACTGCACCAGGTGCTGGTCAACCTGATGGTCAACGCCGTACACGCCATGCCGCAGGGCGGCACGCTGCTGCTGCGCACGCGCGACTGCGGCGCTGACGCCGTGGAGATCGAGGTGGCTGACACCGGCACGGGCCTGTCTGAAGAACTGCTGGCCAAGCTGTTCCAGCCCTTTGTGACGCGCCGCCCCGACGGCACCGGGCTGGGCTTGTGGATCAGCCGCGGCCTGGTCGAACGTTATGGCGGCGACATCCGCGCGGCCAACCGCCCTGACGAGCCGGGTGCGCTTTTCACCGTGGTGCTGCGCCTGAGCGGCACCAGCTGAGACAGCCGAACCGGTGCGCCTGCGACGCCGCCGTCGTCAGCGGCAGCGCGCCTGCAGGGCTGCGCCCCTCAGGTGCCCTTGGACACGCTGATGGTGGGGAACTTGGACGAAAAGTCCTTGGCCTTGAGCGCGATCTTCACCGCCACCTGGCGCGCCACGGCCTTGTAGGTGGCGGCAATCTCGCCATCCGGGTCCGACACCACGGTGGGTCGGCCGCTGTCGGCCTGCTCGCGGATGCTCAGGTTCAAGGGCAGTGCACCCAGGTAGTCCACCTGGTACTCGGCAGCCATCTTCTTGCCGCCGTCGGCGCCAAAGATGTGCTCGGTGTGGCCGCAGTTGGGGCAGCTGTACACGGCCATGTTTTCAACGATGCCCAGGATCGGCACGCCAACTTTCTCAAACATCTTCAAACCCTTCTTGGCGTCGAGCAGGGCGATGTCTTGTGGCGTGGTGACGATGATGGCGCCGGTCAGCGGCACCCGCTGGCTCAAGGTCAGCGCGATGTCGCCGGTGCCGGGCGGCATGTCGATCAACAGGTAGTCGAGTTCACGCCAGGCGGTCTGGTGCAGCAGTTGGTCGAGCGCCTGCGTGGCCATCGGGCCGCGCCAGATCATGGCCTGGTCGGGTTCGATCATGAAGCCGATGCTCATGACCTGCACACCGTAGTTTTCCATCGGCTGGATGGTCTTGCCGTCTTCGCTCTCGGGCCGGCCGCTCAAGCCCATCATCATGGGCTGGCTGGGCCCGTAGATGTCGGCGTCGAGAATGCCCACGCTGGCCCCTTCGGAAGCCAACGCCAAGGCCAGGTTGACGGTGGTGGTGCTCTTGCCCACACCACCCTTGCCGCTGGCCACCGCGATCACGTTTTTCACCTTCGGCAGCAGCTGCACGCCACGCTGCACGGCGTGGCTGACCACCTTGGTGGTGATCTCGACGCTGACATTGCCCACACCGGCCACGCTGCGCGAAGCCGCGATCAAAGCCTTGCGCAACGCCGCATGCTGGCTCTTGGCCGGGTAGCCCATCTCGACCTGGAAGGCCACGTCGCCAGCGTCGATGCGCAGGTTCTTCAGCGCCTTGGTGGACACGAAGTCCTTGCCCGTGTGCGGGTCGGTTACGGTCTTGAGCGCGTCGAGCAGCGCGCTTTCAGCGATGGCTTGGGACATGGGAATGGGGGCTCCAGGAGCAGTTCGGTTGCCCCCCTCGACGAACCGGGGGGTTGGGACAGGGCGCCGCAGTCTAGCGGCTTGTCCGCGGCCTGGCTGTGATCAGGGTCGGGCTGTTCACTCCACGCGGCGCACCCGGGGCAGCTGCTTGGCGCCTTCGATGTCCAGCAGGTAACTGCCCAAAGCCCCCCGGCGCACGGTGACCCTGGGGTCGCGCAAATCGTAGTCTGCGCGGCTGTCGTCGACCACGCGCCAGACCTGTCCATTGGCCAAGCGGATGCGGTCGCCTGCGCGCCAGCCGTCAAACAGGCCGGGGATGTGGGAGCGGACTTCCTGCAACTTCTCGCCCGCGGCTTCCAGCCCAAAACTGGCCACGGCTTGCGCGGCGGTCGCCGGTGCGGTGGCGGTTGCTGCGGTGACGGGCTTGCCAGGGTCCTGGGCAGCCGCGCTCGCCACACCCGTACGGGCCGAAAGGGCCGAAGGGGCCACGCTTGGCAAAGGCAAGGCGTCGTAGCAGGCCAGTCGGGCGCCAGCCTCGGGCACCGCACGGCAGCTGCGCAGACCGGCTTCGGTGGCCCCCAGCATGGGGCTGGCCGCCAGCAAGACCAGCGTCAAGAAGAGCTTGTTCATGCCGCCATTGGACCAGACCGCCCACAGCGGCCTGGATATGCCCAACGGCCATGCCCAGACCGGCGTTGCCCGATCCTAGAATCCCGCCCATGAGCCGAAAGCTGTTTGTCACCACCGCCCTGCCCTACGCCAACGCCGCTTTCCACATCGGCCACATGATGGAGTACATCCAGGCCGACACCTGGGTGCGCCTGCAGCGCATGCTGGGGCACGAGGTGCACTTCGTCTGCGCCGACGACGCGCATGGCGCCCCGATCATGATTGCGGCCGAAAAGGCCGGCCAGACGCCGCAGCAGTTTGTGGCCGGCATCGCCGCCGGTCGCCAGCGTTACCTGGACGGTTTTCACATCGCGTTTGACCACTGGGGCAGCACCGACGCGCCTGAAAACCACCGGCTGTCGCAAAGCATCTACCTGGCGCTGAAGCAAAACGACTTGATCGAAACGCGCGTGGTCGAGCAGTTCTATGACCCGCAAAAGGGCATGTTCCTGCCCGATCGTTTCATCCAGGGCGAATGCCCCAACTGCGGCGCCAAAGACCAGTACGGTGACAACTGCGAAGTCTGCGGCGCGGTTTACGCCCCCACCGACTTGAAGAACCCGGTCTCGGCCTTGACCGGTGCCACACCCGTGCTCAAGACCAGCGAGCATCTTTTCTTCAAGCTCAGCGACCCGCGCTGCGTGGAATTCCTCGAATCCTGGACCCAGGACGGACGGCTGCAACCCGAAGTGGCCAACAAGGTCAAGGAGTGGTTCAAGCGCGACGACAGTGGCAAGGCGGGCCTGGGTGACTGGGACATCAGCCGCGACGCGCCCTACTTCGGCATCCAGATTCCCGGTGCGCCGGGCAAGTATTTCTACGTCTGGCTCGACGCACCGGTGGGCTACCTGGCCTCGTTGCAGCGCCGCTTGCAAAACATCAGCGTCGACTTTGATGGCTACTTGGCACAGCCGGACCTGGAGCAGATCCACTTCATCGGCAAAGACATCGTCACCTTCCACACGCTGTTCTGGCCGGCGATGCTGAAGTTCAGCGGCCGCAAGGTGCCCGACAACATCTACGTGCACGGCTTTCTCACCGTCAACAACGGCGAGAAGATGAGCAAAAGCCGGGGCACCGGGATCAGCCCGCTGAAGTACCTGGAACTGGGCTTCAACGCCGAGTGGTTGCGCTACTACATTGCCGCCAAGCTCAGCGCCCGCGTCGAAGACATCGACTTCAACGCGCAAGACTTTGTGGCCCGCGTCAACAGCGACCTGGTGGGCAAGTACATCAACATCGCCAGCCGCGCTGCCGGCTTCTTGAGCAAGCGCTTTGGCGGCCTGCTCAGCGCCGATCTGGGCGTGGAGGGCCGCATTCTGCTCGACGGCCTGCGCGCCCACAGCGACACCGTGCGCACCCATTTTGACGAGCGCGACTTTGGCAAGGCACTGCGCGAAGTGATGCTGCTGGCCGACCGCGTCAACGAATACGTGGACCAGCACAAGCCCTGGGAGTTGGCCAAGAAAGAAGGAATGGACGCGGCCTTGCACGACGTGTGCAGCGTCTGCATCGAAGCCTTCCGCGTGTTGACCATCTACCTCAAACCCGTACTGCCGGCGCTGGCCGCGCAGGTCGAAGCCTTCCTGCGAGTCAAGCCCCTGATGTGGGCCGACGCCCAGCGCGCGCTGGGCCATCACCCCATCGGCGAATACAAGCACCTGATGCAGCGTGTCGACCCGGCCAAGCTGCAGGCGCTGTTTGAAGCCCCGGCATCTTCCCAAGAACCAGCCCAGGCACCGCCGCCCGGTGGCGAGGCCCTGGCCGAAGAAATCGGCATCACCGACTTTGCCAAGATTGACTTGCGCATCGCCAAAATTCTGCACGCCGAAGCGGTGGAAGGCAGCACCAAATTGCTGCGCTTGACCCTGGACCTGGGCGAAGGCCGGCAGCGCAACGTGTTCAGCGGCATTGCCGCCAACTACCAGCCCCAGCAACTGATCGGCAAGCTCACGGTGGTGGTGGCCAACCTGGCGCCGCGCAAGATGAAGTTTGGCGTCAGCGAAGGCATGGTGTTGGCGGCCAGCCACGCCGATGAAAAGGCTCACCCGGGTGTTTATGTGCTGGAGCCTTTTGAAGGTGCGGTGCCGGGCCTGCGAGTGCGCTGACCACGCCTGTCAGCCGCTGGCCGGGCTGACGGAGATGCCGCGCCACCGCGGCGGGGTTTTTCTCAGCTTCGCCAGCGCTTGCACGGCTGCCCTGTGCAGTTCTGTTTCCCGCCCGGCGAGGTAACCCACCGCAAACCACGCCCGCGGGTCCTGCGCGGCCCGCTCACGGTACAGCGCTTGCGCCACCTGCAGATCGTGCAGTTCACCCAAGGCCTGCAGCGCTTGCCGCAAGCCACGCAGGCAGGACCGGGTGGCACGTCGTTTGAACAGGGACTGGGCGCCCTCCAGCACGTAGCGCAGTCGTTTGATGCGCTTTCTCAAGCGGTGCTGCTGGCTCGGGCTGGCCTGCGCAAACCGCGCGGCCTGCTTGCGCACCTGGCGCCACAGCGGGTCCAGCTGCGCTTGCGCCGCAGACACCACGTCCTGCGCCGGCGGTGACGTCATCGCTGCGTCGGGCTTGGGTGGCGTGACGCTGAGGCTCAAGGTGCGCAACATCAAATCGGCAAAGTCGGGCGCGCAGACAACTTGCTGGGGCGCCAGGTGCGCGGCTGCGCTCACTGGCGCCAGCGTGGGCGCTCCCGCCGCAGCCAGGGCCGGCCACAAGGACTCGGCCAGCACGTCTTGGTCGCGCGCCGCGCCCAGCAGCGCAAAAGGCGGGCGCCAAGCCCGTTCCAACGCCGCGGCTTCTTCGGGCGCGCTGGCCCAGGACGCAAACACCTGCAGGGTGGCGCGCAGGCGGCGCAGCGCCACGCGCAGCTGATGCAGGTGTTCCGGGCTGCTCGAGCCGTCGGCGATCTCGGCGGCGTTGGGCAAGGCCTGCATCAAGGCCTGCCCCAACCACAGCGCCAGCGCCTGTTCGGGCGAGCTGCCCGTGGGCATGGCCAGCGCCGTTGCCGTGACGGCCGGCACCTGCTGTTCACCCAGCGCCAGCCGATGGCCACGTTCGGCCTTGGACCGCACATCCCACCACAAGCCATGACGCTGAGCCCAGCGCCGCGCCAGCGACACCAGCGCGCTGCTCGGCCCACGCAGCAGTTCCAGCTCAAGTTCATCGACCTGCTGCCGCTGTTGGCCGGCGAAGATGTGCCCACGGTCGTAAGCCAGTTCGACGACGGCGCCTTGGTGGCGAACCTGGCGCTGCAAACGGCGGATGTCGGTGCCATAAACGGGAATCAAGTCTGCACCGTCGGCCAGCAAGGCCAGCAGGCGATCGCCAACCGGCGTGCCCGCGTGGCGGGAGGCATCCAAAGCCGGTCTGCCTACACGAGCTGGCAGCGGTACTTCGTGCTCGAGCCGCTGCATCGGGCCTTCGCCGCGCCCCTTGAGCGTCTGCACCCATTGCCGACCCTCTTTGCGCAAGCGCAGGGCAAGCCCGGCGGCCGCCAGCCGACGGTCTGCCGTGTCGGCGTACACCGCCTGCAGCCGGATGGTCACGGCGGTGGTGGTGGCCATGGCCTTCAGCAACGCTGCGCGCTGCGCCGGTGGTACCTGAAACTTAAGTTCGGTTTCAAACAAGATGCTGCGCCCGACGTGACAAGTGCTTGCGGCCTGCGCCTTGCGGGTGCAACCCGGGCCAACAGAACATCGTGCCGAGTCTAAGCGCTCAACGCGTGCCCGCCATGGTCTCCCGGGGGTCGTCACCGATGGCCGTGCCCACCACCTTGCCGGCGGCGTCGAAGGTCACGCTGAACATCTTGGACTCCTGGCCGTGTTGCTTGAAGCGCCAGTCCCAGACCTCTTCCTTTTTCAAAGCAAATGGCATGGTCTTGGCGGGCCTGCCCAGGAGCTTGCGCACCTCGTGTTGGCTGAGCCCCGGCAAGACCTTGGCAAAGTTGTCCAGGTTGAGCAGCTGACGCAGGGAAGTCATCTTGCCGTCGGCGCCGATCTGGATGACGTAGTTGGTCCAGCCCTCGGGTTGGCGCGGGTAGTCCATGGTGCGGCTGCCATCGGCCTCGACGGTGACGGTCACCGGGTCGCCAAACTGCTTGCGCACGTCGACTTCGGTGGCCACGCCTTCTTCGAGCTTTTCAATGCGCTGCGGGTCGCAAGCGCCCAAGGCTGCACAAGCCGTCAGCACGGCCAAAAGTCTGTCAGTCCAGCGCATCGCACTCCCCCGCTAAAATGGACTTGTATTTTGCCCCTGCACCCAACCGGTTCGATCCATGCCTTTGTTCTGGAAGCCCTACAAGTCCGACGTCACCAGCTTCATTGACGAGCTCAGGGCCCTGAAACCCACGCTGGAAGCCGAGCAGCGCGCCGGCCGGGCCCTGCTGTGGGACAAGTCGCTGGACCGCACGGCCCAGGCCGACTGGCAAGACGCCAAGGTGCCACAGCAAGCCTACGTCTACCAGACCAAGACCCAGACCTGACGCCCAGCCGGCCCTGGGCATGAACACCGACACCCTGGTCAGCGAGCTGGCCACGCAGAGCGACGACACCAGCCCCCAGGTGGTGGACCAGGTGGCGGTGGCTCGCCTGTATGGCGAACCGCTGTTTCGCATGCCGCAGGACCTGTACATCCCGCCGGACGCGTTGGAAATCTTCCTGGAAGCCTTTGAAGGCCCGCTGGACCTGCTGCTGTACCTGATCCGCAAGCAGAACTTCAACATCCTGGACATCCCGCTGGCCAGCGTGACGCGCCAGTACCTGGACTACGTGGACCAGATCCGCCACCACAACCTGGAGCTGGCCAGCGAATACCTGTTGATGGCCGCCATGCTGATCGAGATCAAGAGCCGCATGCTGTTGCCGCCCAAGAAGAGCCCGGATGGCGGTGAACCCGAGGACCCACGAGCCGAACTGGTGCGACGCCTGGTGGAATACGAACAGATCAAGCTGGGCGCCGCCAAGCTGGACCAGCTGCCGATGCTGGGGCGCGACTTCTTGCGCGCGCAGGTGCACATTGAACAAAGCCTGCAGCCGCGCTGGCCCGAGGTCAACTCAGACGACCTGCGGCAGGCTTGGCTGGAGATCCTGCAGCGCGCCAAACTGACCACGCACCACACCATCACGCGCGAACAGCTCTCGGTGCGCGAGCACATGAGCATCGTGCTGAGGCGCCTGGCGGGCCGGCGTTTTGTCGAGTTTCACGACCTCTTTGACACCCGCCGCGGCACGCCCGTGTTGGTGGTGACCTTCATCGCGATGCTGGAGCTGTCACGCGAACGGCTGCTGGAGGTGACGCAGGCCGAAGCCTTTGCGCCCATCTACGTGCGGCTGGCCTACACACCCAGCTGAAAGCGCGAGAGGCCGCCAAGGTCCACGCCCGCATCCAGAGCGTGGTCCGCTGGGCACTGTCGATTCAAGTTCAGTGCACAGGCCCAGCGCGGCCACCACCAATGGCCAGGTCTTTGCCGCTGACACCCGCAAACAGCGCCGCTGCACGCACCTTGATCTCCAGCAGTTCGCTGGCGCTCACCGAATACTGTCCGGTGGTGCGGTTGACGTCGACCTTGAACTCCACGTCCTTGCCGTTGTTGGACAACACGCCACTGGTGAATTCATAGTCTTCACTTTCCCAGGGCGCGCCCAGGGTGTCAGCGTCGTAGTCCACGTATTCAACACGGTGGATCTCACCACTGGCCAAGTTGAGCAACGCGGTGGCGCTGATCACCTCTTCGGTCAGCTCGTCGGTGATGGTGATCGGTACTTTCAGGTCCACAAGCGGGCCCTCACGATGAAAAGACTG
>JAYVSX010000022.1:0-30806 GCA_043774975.1 Rubrivivax sp. | reverse complement strand
GACTGCGTCAGGCCAGCTTCTGGCTGTCGCCGTTCGCTGTTTCTGCGCTGCGCGCAGACCGGCTACCGCCGGTTGCCTGACTGCGTCAGGCCAGCTTCTCTTTAATTCGGGCTGACTTGCCGCTGCGCTGGCGAAGGTAGTACAGCTTGGCGCGGCGAACGTCGCCGCGGCGCTTGACTTCGATGCTGGCGATCAGCGGGCTGTAAGACTGGAACGTGCGTTCCACGCCTTCGCCGTTGGAGATCTTGCGCACGATGAAGCTGCTGTTGAGACCGCGGTTGCGCTTGGCGATGACCACGCCTTCGTAGGCCTGCACGCGCTTACGCGTGCCTTCAACCACGTTGACGCTGACGATGACGGTGTCACCCGGCGCGAAGGCCGGAATGGTGCGGTTGAGACGGGTGATCTCTTCCTGCTCGAGGGTGGCAATCAGGTTCAAAAGGTTCTCCGAGCGATCGTGTCGCGGGCTGTTGTTGTTGGAACAGGAATCTGTGCCGCCCGGCAGAGGATCGAAAAGCCTTTGATTATAGCCCGAGCCGCGCCAACGTCTGTTCGTCGTACTTGCTCAGCCGACCCGCCTGGCGCGCCGCCACGATGAGGTCGGGGCGGCGTTGGGCGGTGATGGCCAGCGACTGGTCGCGCCGCCAGCGGGCAATGTCGGCGTGGTGACCGGAGAGCAGAATCGTCGGCACATCGACGCTGCGGCCGTCGACGGACAGCTTTTCGGGCCTGCTGAAGTGCGGGCAATCAAGCAAGCCGTCCGAAAAGCTGTCCTGTTCGTGCGAAGGCGCGGTCAGCACACCGGGCTGCAAGCGCGCCACGCCGTCCAGCAGCACCAGCGCAGGTAACTCACCGCCCGACAGCACAAAGTCGCCCAGGCTGACTTCTTGGGTCACGTGGGCATCGATGAAGCGTTGGTCGATGCCTTCGTAGCGGCCACACAGCAGCACCGCACCGGCGCCTTGCGCCAAGCGCTGCAACATGGTTTGGCTCAGCAGCTGGCCGGTTGGCGTGAAGTGAATGACGTCGGGTTGGGGTTCGCCGCGGTCGTTGGCCACCGCGCTGAGGGTTCGCATCAAAGGTTCAGCCAGCATCACCATGCCGGGGCCGCCGCCGTACGGGCGATCATCGACGCGGCGGTAGGTGTCGTCGGTGTAGTCGCGCGGCGACCACAGGCGCACGTCAACCTGGCGTGATTCAAAGGCGCGGCGCGTGATGCCTTGCGACAGGTGGGGGGTGAACAGCTCCGGGAAGAGCGTGACCACGTCAAAGCGCATCGATCACGCCAAAGTCAGTAGTCTGCTTCCCAGTCGACGTTGATGCGCCGTCCGGGCATGTCAACCGCGTCAACGTAGGCCGACACAAAAGGCACCAGGCATTCTGGCGCGGTGGCCTCTGCGCTCTGGACGCGCAAAACACAGTGTGGCCCGGTCTCGATCAAACCCACCACGCTACCCAGGGCCAGGCCGGTGCGGTTGAACACCGCCAGGCCGATCAGGTCGACCCAGTAGTACTCGCCATCCAAAGGCGTGGGGAAGCTGGTTCGTGCCACAAACAAGCGAGCACCCTTAAGCGCTTCAGCTGCGTCGCGGTCTTCGATTTCTTGAACGGTGGCGACGATGCCGTCGCCTTGCTCGCGCGCTTGCACCACGCGCAAAAGCGTGGGCCAGGCAGCGGCACCTTTCAGCATCGGGCCGGCCACATCAGGCGCCTGGACGAACCAGCGCTTGGTGGAAAAGAGCGCCTGCGGATCGGCGGCAAAGGCTTTCACCTTGATGCCGCCCTTGACCCCCCAGGCGCCCAAGACGCGGCCTACTTCAACCGCGTCTTCCGGCAAAATTTCTGCCGGATTCATTGCAGAAAAGTCCGCTGCAATCCAGTGGCCAGGCTCAGGCCGCCTTCTTGGCCTGGTCGACCAAACGCGCCACGGTGGGCGACATCTGGGCACCCAGACCGGCCCAGTGCGTCACCCGGTCCAGCGCCACGCGCAGCGGCTGCTCGGCGCCGGCGGCGACCGGGTTGTAAAAGCCCACGCGTTCGATGAAACGGCCGTCGCGACGCTCACGCGAATCGGCCACTACGATGTTGTAAAACGGGCGCTTCTTAGCGCCGCCACGAGCCAGTCGGATCACGACCATGATGGAATTCCTTGGAAATCGATGGGGTGATGGCCTTGCCGCGGGGACACACCGGACAGGCTATCGTGGTGGCCGACGGTGCTTTGCCTGCCCAAAGAGCCCGCAAAATCACTGTCGACCGCTGTTTTTTACCACTGTCAACACCGTAGATACGCCCTGGGTGATTTCACAGTCGTGTCACCACAACCATGCTGTCGCACCAAAGCCGGCGTCGAAAACCTCGCATTGTAATCCGACCGCACACCGGCGTGAACATCCACCCCTCCGCCCATGGCTGAAAACACCCACTACCGTTCCAAAACCTTGGCCGCCTGGTTGGCACTCTTGTTGGGTGTGCTGGGCCTGCACCGCATGTACGTGTACGGCCTGACAGATCGTTGGGCCTGGCTCCACCCATGGCCCAGTGCGGCTGGCTTCGTGGGCGTGCTGCGCATGCGTGAGCTGGGCCAGGACGATCAGCTGGCCTGGTTTCTGATTCCCTTTCTGGGCTTGATGGTCAGTGTTGCCATGCTCACCGCCATCATTTACGCCTTGACGCCCGATGAACGCTGGGACCAGCGGCACAACCCCGGTCGCCCCACCACCGCCACAGGCTGGGGCCCGGTGTTGGCTGCTGTCACAGCCTTGCTGCTGGGCGGGTCAGCCCTGGTGGGCACCGTGGCCTTTGGCGGACAGAAGTTTTTTGAGTGGCAGTTGGAAAGCGAACGGGCTCAGAACAGCAGCCGACCGATTCCGTAGAACAGGGCTGCGATGAAGGCAGTGGCGGGAATCGTCACCACCCAGGCCAGCACGATGTGGCCTGCCACGCCCCAGCGCACGGCCGACGCGTTGCGCACCGAGCCCACGCCAAAAATGGCGCCAGTGATGGTGTGCGTGGTGGACACGGGAACACCCAAACCGGTGGCTAAAAAGAGCGTAGCCGCGCCACCTGCTTCTGCACAAAAACCACCCACCGGCTTGAGCTTGGTGATGCGCTGACCCATGGTCTTGACGATGCGCCAGCCCCCAAAGAGCGTGCCCAGGCCGATGGCGATGTAGCAGCTCCAGATCACCCAACCGGGCGGCATCTTGTCGGCCTGGTTGGTGATGCCCGCAGCAATGAGCAGCAACCAGATGATGCCGATGGTTTTTTGCGCATCGTTGCCACCGTGACCCAGCGAGTACAGGCCCGCTGATACCAGCTGCAGGCGGCGGAAAACATTGTCCACCCGTGACGGCGAAGCCCGCCTGCAGATCCAAGCCACGGCGACCATCAACAAGGAGCCAAACAAAAATCCCAAAAACGGTGAAACAAAAATGAACGCCACCGTCTTCAAGACACCCGAAGTCACCAGCGGACCGGCACCGGCCTTGGCGACCGTGGCGCCCACGATGCCCCCTATCAAGGCGTGCGAACTGCTCGACGGAATGCCGTACCACCAGGTGATGACGTTCCAGGCGATGGCGCCAATCAGCGCGCCAAAAACCACGTACTGATCCACCACCGTGGGGTCCACGATGCCCTTGCCAACCGTGGCAGCCACCTTCAGCTGAAAAACAAAGATGGCCACCACGTTGAAAAAGGCAGCGAAGGCCACCGCCTGGGCCGGCTTGAGCACGCCAGTGGACACCACCGTCGCGATGGAATTGGCCGCGTCGTGGAAGCCATTCATGAAGTCGAACAGCAAGGCCAGCACGACCAGCATCACCACCACCCACAGGGCCATCTGCATCAGGAACCGCCTGTTGGGAGGGTCAGGAGTTCTCGAGCACGATGCCTTCGACGAGATTGGCCACGTCTTCGCATCGGTCGGAAATGGATTCAAGGTGCTCGTACACCGCCTTGAGCTTGATCAGCTGGCGGGTGTCGGGCTCTTCGCGAAACAGGGCGGACATGGCACCTCGCATCACACGGTCGGCGTCGGATTCGAGCTGATCGATCTCTTCGCAGGTTTTCAGCACCGACTCGGCCACATCGGCATTCTTGAGCTTGGGCAGCAGCGTCAGCACGTGCTGAACCCTGGAGCAGCAGCGCACCGAAATTTCGGACAGCCGCACCACATCGATGGACAGGTGCTGCAAGTCGTACAGCGACATCACTTCGCTGGAGTCCTGCAGCAGGTCCAGCACATCGTCCATGGCGTTGATCAGGCGGTGAATCTGGTCGCGATCCAGAGGCGTGATGAAGGTGCGGTGCAACAGCCGATGGACCTCGGCGGTGATCTTGTCGGCGGCCTGCTCGGCAGCGACTACTTCTCGGGCATGCTTTTCGCGCAGCTCCAAGTGGTCGTAGTTCCGCACCATGGCCATGAAGGCTTCGGCACCTTGCGCGATGTAGGTGCCATGTTCGTTGAAGAGCTCAAAAAAATTGCCTTCACGCGGCAACAGCCTGCCAAAAACCATGGTCCCTCCGATCGGTCCGCCGCTGGGTCTGACACATGTCAACAAACACATGTCATCAAACTGTCACAAACCGATTTTAGCGCGGGCGGGTCGGTACCGATCGTTCACGGCAGCCTTTCGATCGCTTGGTTGGCCACCGCCGGTAAGTACTGCTGCAATGCGCCCAATGTGGGGTGGACGATGTCAGGCGCCAGCTCCAGCAAAGGCAGCAGCACAAAGGCACGCTGGTGCAAGCGCGGGTGGGGCACGATCAGCTCGGTGCTGGCCACTTGCTGCCCGCCCATCAGCAGCAAGTCCAGGTCCAGCGTGCGCGGAGCGTGGTGAAAAGGACGCTGACGGCCTTGGGCTGCTTCAAGTGCCTGCAGCTGGCGCAGCAGCTGCAGCGGCGACAGGTCGGTGCGCAATTCAGCCACCGCGTTGATGAAGTCGGGCCCCTGCGCTTGCACGGGACTGCTGCGGTACAGAGCCGACCTGGCCACCCCTACCGTGAAGGGCAACTGGGAGAGATCTTGAATGGCCTTCAGCACAGTGCCCTGCGCGTCGCCCAGGTTGGCGCCCAGGCCGACGAAGACCCGTTCCAGCGTCATTCAGAGGCTGGCGAGGCACCCTCGCGGGCAGCAGGCTTGCGCCGGCGGCGGCGACGTTTGCGAGGGCCGCTGGTGCTGCCTTCACTGGTACTTTGCTCTTCTGCCCCTTCTGCCCCTTCTGCAGCGTCCTCATCGACGGCAGGTGCGGCGCCCTGGACTTGGGCCACGACACGCTTGGGCTTGGCCGGCGCAGCGCTGCGCGCGGGCGCGTGCGCACGCAGGTCGGCCAACATGGCCTCGCGGTCTTCGTCGTTGCCCAGGTGAAAGTCTTCCCACCAATCGGCCAACTCGGTGTCCAGCTCGCCGCAGTCGGCGCGCAAGCGCAAAAAGTCGTAGCCGGCACGAAAACGTGCCTGCTGCACCAAAGACTGCGCCGAGCTCACGGTGCGGCGCTCGAAACGCGGTTGCATCAACCAGATTTCGCGCATGTCGCCGGCCAGTTTGCCGCGCCCCGAGATGTCACCGATGCGGGCCTCAAACACCGCATCCACCGCTTGCTGCAATGCAGGGAACGGTGCTTCGCCCGCAGCCCGGATGGTGGTCCAGCGCTCTTGCACGTCGTGCCACAGCATGCAGGCCAGCATGAAACTGGGGGCGACAGCGCGCCCTTCTTGCACGCGAAGATCGGTGTCTTGCAAGGCCAAGCGCACGAACTTCTCGCGTGCCGCTCCGCTGGGGCCGCCGGCCAATGCCGCATCCAGAACGGGGAACACGCCGCCGCCCTGCTCCACCAACCCAAACTTGCGCAGCTGTTCGATGCTGGCCAGTGCGTGGCCGGTCTGCATCAGCTTGATCATCTCGTCAAAAAGTCGCGAGATGGGCACATTGGCCAGCAGCGCCGACATGGCGCGCACCGGCTTCAAGGTTCCAGCTTCCAGCGCAAAGCCCAGCTTGGCCGCAAAGCGCACCACGCGGATGATGCGCACCGGGTCTTCGCGATATCGCAGCTCGGGGTCACCGATCATGCGCAGCAGGCGTGCCCTGGCGTCGGCCAGGCCGCCGTGGTAGTCCACCACCACCTGGGTGATGGGGTCGTAGTACATGGCGTTGATGGTGAAGTCACGCCGCGCCGCGTCTTCAATCTGCGGGCCCCAGACGTTGTCGCGCAGGACCCGCCCTTCGGCGTCCACTACATGGGTCTTGTCGGCCATCTGCGACTTGCTGGTCTTTTCGTTGCCGGCCACTTGCTCGGCGGCAGCGGCGTCCAGGTAGGCACGGAACGTCGACACTTCGATGACCTCGTGCTCACGGCCACGGCCGAAGATCACGTGGACCAATCGGAAGCGTCGCCCGATGATGAAAGCACGGCGAAAGAGCGCCTTGACCTGCTCGGGTGTGGCGTTGGTGGCCACATCGAAGTCCTTGGGTCGCAAGCCCACCAGCAGGTCGCGCACCGCGCCACCCACGATGTAGGCCTCAAAGCCCGCGTCCTTGAGCGTTTTGACCACGCGCACCGCGTTGGCGTCCAACAGCGCCGGGTTGATCTGGTGCTCGGTGGCCGGCACGTCGACGCGCTGGCCCAAAGGAATGACTGGAACGGCCGGCGCCGCAACCGAACTCTCGCCCTTGCCCAGCAAGCGCCTGATGAATTTTTTGATCATGTGAACAGCTTCAATACGGGCCAAGCGCGCTCGTGTGCGATGCGCTCCAGCGCAGGGCTGGGATTGGTGGCCACGGGGTGGCTGACGCGCTCAAGCAGCGGCAGGTCGTTGGTGGAGTCGCTGTAGAACGTACAGCGATCAAAGTCGGTCAGCTGCTGGCCGCGTTCGGCCAGCCACTGCTCAACACGGCGGATTTTGCCCTCTCGGAAGCAGGGCGTCCCGGCGATGGTCCCGAGCACCCGGCCCGAAGGGTCGCGCGCCAGTTCGGTGGCCAACAAATGATCGATGCCCAGTCTCTGAGCGATCGGACGGGTGATGAAGTCGTTGGTGGCGGTCACCAAGGCCACGCAGTCGCCCGCTTGCAAATGACGTTGCACCAGACTCAGCGCGGCCGGCTGCAGCTGCGGTTGGATCACCTGGTCAAGGAATCCTTGCTGCGCGAGCGCCAGAACCGCGAGGGGACGGTCACGCCAAGCCCGGGTCGCAAACTCGATGTAGGCGTGGATGTCCAGCTGTCCAGCCAGATAGTCGGCGAAGAAGGCGTCGTTGCGCGCCCGGTAGGCTTGGCGGTCCGCCCAGCCTTGGGCCATGACCCATTCGCCAAAGGCATGGTCCGAGTCGCCTTCCAGCAACGTGCCATCCAGGTCAAACAGCGTCAGGTTCATGTGCCCGGCACCTCGTCAACCCCCTCTTCGGCCAGCATCTGGCGCACCAGGGGCACGGTGATGCGGCGGCCCTGTGCCAGGCCAAAGTCATCCAGGCGGTCCAACAGACGCATCAGGTGAGCCAGGTCGCGCTCAAACCGGGTGAGCAGAAATCCCATCACCTCGTCGCTTAGAAAAATGCCGCGAAGGTCGGCTTCCCGGCGCAGCACGGCACGGGTTTCGGCATCGGGCAAGGCCTGCAGTGCAAACACATGACCCCAGGCCAACCGGGTGCGCAGATCGTCGCGGATGGGCAGGTCCACTGGCGGCAGGCGGCCTGCGGCAGCCCACTGCACGCCATGCAGGCTGGCGTCTTCAAAAAGCGCAAAGGCTGCGCGCTGGTTGACCTCGTCCAGCATCTCGCAGCGGTCCACCACCACCAAGGACCAGCCCGGCTCAACCTCCCAGGGCTGGTGATCTTGCGCGTCGAACCAGGCCACGCGCTGGCCGGCTGCCTGCACCCGACCCGCCAACGCCTGCAGCAGGTGGGTCTTGCCGCAGCCACCCGGGCCCCACAGGTAAACCGGCGGAGCCGCAGGGTTCAGGGCCATCAAGTGGGCCACTGCAGCGCCGTTGGGCCCAACCAGAAAGTTGTCAAAGCTGGCCTGGTTTTGTGGGCCGATGGCCAAGGGAATCTGCTTCATGCGCTAGTGGGCCTTCTGCCAGGCCACCAGGTGGCGGCGCAAAACCTCGGCATCCCAGGCCTTGGGGCACATCTGGAGGTAAACCGTCAAGGCCCGGGATGCCTTTTCATGCGCGCCCAGTTCGGCCAGCACCATGGCGTGGTCGCGGCGCTCTTCCCACGCTGTAGGCAGCAAGACCACCAACCGGGCCTGCACCCGCTCCAGCCGCAACCAGTCGCCGTGGCTGCGGTGGATTTCCTTCAGGTTGTTCAGCATGCGGGCGATCAGGTCGCGCTCGGAACAAGCCTGAAGAAACAAACCCAAGGGAACCTCGTCCTCACCGACGGCGCCGCGTTGTTCGCGGTAGGGTTGCAAGCGCTCTTCCAGGTCTTCGCGTGACAGCGAGACCCCGCTGAACGGGTCGATCACAACCTCGCCCCGTGGCATCGTCACCTTGACCAAAAAATGGCCCGGAAAAGAAATGCCGTGAGCCTTCAGCCCTGCTTGGCCGGCCATCTCGATGTAGAGCACGGCCAGTGTGATGGGGATGCCGCGGCGGCTCTCCAGCACCGCCGGCAGCAGGCTGTTGCGGCGGTCGTAATAGTTGTTGACGTTGCCGGCAAAGCCCAACTCCTGGAAAAAGAAGCGGTTGAGCAGGCGCAGCCGCTGCAGCGCGGGGGCGTCGCCGGTCATGCGGGTTTTCAGGCGCTGGGCCAGTTCATCCACCCGTGCCAGCACCGCCTGAACGTCCAGGCCCGGGTCGTCGTCTTGGGCGATCACCGCAGCAGCCTCCAGCAAAGGGAAGCCTTGATCCTGAGCCACCAAGGCAGCGAAATAGTCCAGCGCACTGGGCGCTTCAAAGTGCAGGTGTCCAGCCATTCGCACCAGTGTAGGTCAGCCGCGGCGCATGAACTGGCGCGGGCGCAGACCGCAGGCCATCAAGACAGCAAAGTAGAGCAGCGCCACACCCGCCAGAACCAAGGCCATGGCGCCCGCGCGCTGGCCCCATTGGGCTTGCAGACCCAGCCAATTGATGCTGTGTGCAGCCCAGGCCAGGGCCAAGCCCAGCGCCACGTTGGCCACGGCAACCTGCAAGCCAAACTTCAGCCAGCCTGGCTGTGGTTTGAAGACACCCCGCTGGAGCAAACCGCCCAGCAGCAGGCCTGC
This sequence comes from Rubrivivax sp., assembly GCA_043774975.1. Classification (GTDB taxonomy): domain Bacteria; phylum Pseudomonadota; class Gammaproteobacteria; order Burkholderiales; family Burkholderiaceae_C; genus Rubrivivax. The sequence goes on along the minus strand of JAYVSX010000022.1, from coordinate 21,604 downwards.
GTTGACCAAGGCGCCCAGCCCGATCGACAGTGCCAGCCCCGCATGCCCCAGGTAGGGCACCAGAACCAGATTGAGGGCCTGGGTGGCCAGCAAAACGCCCACCGCAATCTTCACCGGCGTGCGAATGTCCTGCCGCGCATAGAAGGCCGGGGCCAGAACCTTGATGGCCACCAAGCCCAACAGCCCCACACCGTAGCCGCGCAGGGCCAGCACCGTCATGGCCACGTCTTGCGCGCGAAAGGCGCCGTAGTGATAGAGCACGCTGACCAAGGCTTGCGGAAAGACCAGCAGCGCCAGGGCACAGGGCGCGGCCAGCAGCACCACCAGGCGCAGACCCCAGTCGAGCATGCCTGAGAAGTCGGCCGCGTCCTGCCGCGCTTGCGCCGCCGACAGCTGCGGCAGCAGCACCACCCCCAGCGCCACGCCGAGCAGGGCCGTCGGAAACTCCATTAGGCGGTCGGCATAGGTCAGCCAGGACACCGCTCCCACCGCAACGTGGGTGGCGATCTGGGTGTTGATGAGCAACGAGATCTGGGCCACCGAAACACCCAGCAGTGCCGGTGCCATGTTGCGCAGGATCAGCCCCACACCGGGGTGGCGCCAAGCCCGGGCGATGGCGGCCGGCGCCAAAGCGATTCGCGGCAGGCAACCCACGGCGGCCAAAGCCGGCAGCATCGCAGCCAGCTGCAGCACGCCCCCCAGCATCACACCTCCGGCCAATGCGTAGATGGGTTCGATGCCTTTCGTTTGCAGCAGCGGTGCGCCCCACCACGCTGCCGCAATGACCGACAGGTTCAACAGCACCGGCGCGACGGCGGGTACCGCAAACCGCTTCCAGGTGTTGAGCACACCCGCTGCCAACGCCACCAGCGACATGAAACCGATGTAGGGAAACATCCAGCGCGTCATGACCACCGCGGTGTCAAACCGTTCCAGGCCAGACCCCATGGCCCACACCAACACCGGGGCCGCGGCCACGCCAACGACGCAGGTCGCCAACAGGGCCCAGGCCAGGACCGTGGCCACGGCGCTGATCAAATCGTGCGTTGCGTCGTCACCGTTCTGGCTGCGCGTCGCCGCCAGGAGTGGCACGAAGGCCTGTGAGAAGGCACCTTCGGCGAACAAGCGGCGAAAGAGATTGGGAATGCGAAACGCGACGTTGAAGGCGTCGGTGGCAGCGCTGGCTCCAAAGTTGGCCGCGATCAGCTGCTCGCGCACCAGACCCGTGACCCGTGAAAGCAGGGTCAGCAGAGAAACGGTAGACGCGGCCTTGAGAAGATTCACAGAAACGGGGGTTGGAAACCGGACGGAACGTCGCAGCGTATGAGACGTTGTTGGCTGCGACTGAGAAAGCGGTGCGGTGGCTGCAGGCCATACGCATCTTGCAGCGGGGAACAACCGCGCTCCCTGGCTGGGCGGCCGTCGCCAAGGCCCAGCCAGGAAGCGCCGCATTATGTCAGCCGGGCTCAGGCACTTGGCAAGGTGGTCACAAGCGTGCTAGACTCGACGCTCTTTGCACTTTCATTTCCAACCAACTTAACCGCATGGCCACCTCGTCCAAAGCCAAGAAGAAGACCGTTCGCCTCGCCTCGGGCCTCAAGCGCGCCCGTCAAGACGTGGCCTTGAACTCCGCCAACACCGCGCTGCGCTCGCGCTTTCGCACCGTCGTCAAGAACGTGCAAAAAGCCGTGACCGGCGGCGACAAGGTGAAGGCTGCAGAAGTCTTCAAGTCGGCGCAAAGCGTGATTGACTCGGTGGCCGACAAAGGCATCTTTCACAAGAACAAGGCCGCCCGACTCAAGAGCCGCCTGTCTGCCAAAGTCAAGGCGCTCGCACTGGCCGCCTGAGAGCCATTGGTGTTCCCCGCAAAAAGGTCCGCTCAGCGGGCCTTTTGTTATTTCTGGATGAACACTTCCAGTTCGTCAGGTCGGTTGTGGCTGATCACCTCTGCTCTGTCTTTCCAGGTTTGCCAACCAAACGCCGACTCTGCAGGGGCTGACCGCCAAGTCTCTGCCGAAACCAATGGAACCGGGCCTACTGCTTGAGCGAGCCTGGACGATCGGGCAAGACACAGATCTCGGCCACCTGCAACTGGTTGTCGCGGGCAAAGTTCATCACAAAGTCCCAGGCCATGGGCTCAATCCCACGCAGCGCTTCGTTCACCAGTACGCACTTGATGCCGTCCACCACCTGCGGCACGCAATAGGGCGAGTAACCGATGTAGGCCCCTATGCCGCCCGCACTGCCGCCGGGGCGAAAGCTGGACATGGCGCCAGCCAAGCGCTCGGCCCAGTCGCTGGGGCGAAAAGTCTGGCCCGACAACGTGGCGCCCTGGATAACGTACTGGCGAGGCTTGTGGGTGGTCATTGCAAGCGGCGCGATCAATGGGCCTGCCAAGGATGTACCCGGAGATCGCAGGACTCCCAGCGCCGGTTGCACGGCCTGTATTGTGCTTTGATGTTGCTGCGTTGCAGCATGCATGAGTCGTGCCTGAGATGGACGTTGACCGTTGCTTCATCGGTCGCCAACGCACGCCCTTTAGAATCAACCTCCGCCGATCTGTGACCGAAGCGTCGCCGACCGGCATTGTTTTCTAGGCCCCTGCAAGGAAAGCCCCGATGAACGCCCCAGAGCCCGCAGCCGTCTCCGCCATCCAGGGCCCGATGCCCCATGTGATGAACACCTACGGCCGCCTGCCGATCGCGTTGTCGCATGGCCAAGGCTGTTGGCTGTGGGACACCCAGGGTCGCAAGTACCTGGACGGACTGGGCGGAATCGCGGTCAACACCTTGGGCCACGCCCACCCCAAGCTGGTGCCGGCGCTGCAGGACCAGATTGGCAAGATGATCCACAGCAGCAACTACTACGAAGTGCCGTTGCAGGAGCAACTGGCGGCCAAGCTGTGCGAACTCTCGGGCCTGAGTGCCGCGTTCTTCTGCAACTCGGGCCTGGAAGCCAACGAAGGCGCGCTGAAGATCGCGCGCAAGTATGGACACGACAAGGGCATCTCGCGCCCCGAAATCATCGTCTACGAAAAGGCCTTCCATGGCCGCTCCATCGCCACGCTGTCGGCCACCGGCAACCCCAAGGTGCAAAAGGGCTTTGAGCCGCTGGTGGAGGGCTTCGTGCGGGTGCCGGTCAACGACATGGCCGCCGTTGAAGCGGTGGCACGCAACAACCCCAACGTCGTCGCCGTGTTCCTGGAAACCATTCAGGGTGAAGGCGGCATCAACCCATCACGCTGGGAGTACCTGCAGGGGCTGCGCAAGCTGTGCGACCAGCAGGGTTGGCTGTTGATGCTGGACGAGGTGCAGTGCGGCATCGGGCGCACCGGCAAATGGTTTGCGCACCAGTGGGCGGGCATTCAACCGGATGTGATGCCGCTGGCCAAGGGCCTGGGCTCGGGCGTTCCCATTGGCGCCATTGTGGTCGGCCCCCGGGCCGTCAACGTGTTGGGGCCTGGCAACCACGGCACCACCTTTGGCGGCAACCCGCTGGCCATGCGTGCGGGTGTGGAAACGCTTCGCATCATGGAAGAAGACGGCGTGATGGCCAACGCCGCTGCGGTGGGTGCGGTGCTGCGACAGGCGCTGGAAGACGGCTTGGCGGGCTTGAGCGGTGTGAAAGAGATTCGTGGTGCCGGCCTGATGATCGGCATTGAACTCGACCGCCCTTGCGGCGTGCTGCTGGCCCGTGCCGCAGAAGCGGGCCTGATGCTCAGCGTGACGGCAGATAGCGTGATCCGGCTGGTGCCCCCGCTGATCATGACCGCCGACGAAGCACGCCAGATGGCGGCCATCCTGTGCCCACTGATCAAGGCCTTTCTGGCCGAAGCATGAAGCGCGTCAGCGAGACATGAAACCAGGTTCCACACTGATGAAGCACAACCTGCAGTTCAAGGACTTCCGCGCTGAGGAGTACACCTACCTGTTCGAGCGCGCCCGCATCATCAAGACGCGCTTCAAGAACTACGAAAGGTACCAGCCCTTGGTAGACCGCACGCTGGCCATGATCTTCGAGAAAGCCAGCACCCGAACCCGCGTCAGCTTTGAAGCCGGCATGTACCAGATGGGCGGCTCGGTGGTGAACCTGACCACCGGCGACAGCCACCTGGGCCGGTCCGAGCCAGCCGAGGACACCGCCCGCGTGATCAGCCGCATGTGCGACGTCATCATGATCCGCACCTACGAGCAAAGCATGATCGAGCGTTTTGCCGCGCACTCGCGGGTGCCGGTCATCAACGGCCTGACCAACGAGTACCACCCGTGCCAGATCCTGGCCGACATCTTCACCTACATCGAGCACCGCGGCAGCATCGCCGGCAAGGTGGTGGCTTGGGTGGGCGACGGCAACAACATGGCCAACACCTGGCTGCAGGCGGCTGAAATCCTGGGCTTCACGGTGCACGTCAGCACGCCCAGCGGTTACGAGGTTGACGCCGACATGGCCGGTGTGCGTGACAGCAACTGCTACAAGGTCTTCAACCACCCAATGCAGGCCTGCGAAGGTGCGCACCTGGTCACCACCGATGTCTGGACCAGCATGGGCTACGAGGCCCAGAACGACGAACGCCGCAAGGCCTTCATCGACTGGTGCGTGGACGAAGAGATGATGGCCGTGGCACAACCCGACGCGCTGTTCATGCACTGCCTGCCTGCACACCGCGGCGAAGAAGTCACCGCCGAGGTCATCGACGGACCGCAAAGCGTGGTCTGGGACGAAGCCGAAAACCGACTGCACGTGCAAAAGGCCTTGATGGAATACCTGCTGCTGGGACGCATCGGATGAGCGCCACCTATCGCAACCTGGGCGCCAGTGGCCTGAAGGTGTCGCCGCTGTGGCTGGGTACCATGATGTTTGGCGACCGCACCGAAGCGCCCGAGGCAGCCAACATCCTGGCCGCCACCCGTGAGGCCGGCCTGAACGCGCTGGACACGGCAGACATCTACGCCAAGGGCGCGTCGGAAAGCATGCTCGGCGCGCTGATCAAGGGCGACCGACAGCGCTGGGTGCTGGCCACCAAGGTGGCCAACCCCATGAGCGATGAACCCAACGACCGCGGCACCTCGCGGCGCTGGATCACCCAGGCTGTCGAGCACAGCCTGCGCCGCCTGGACACCGACTTCATCGACCTGTACTACCTGCATCGCGACGACGAGTCCACGCCGATGGAAGAAACCGTGGCCGCCATGGCTCGGTTGATCGACCAGGGCAAGGTCCTGCACTGGGGTTTGTCCAACTTTCGGGCCTGGCGCCTGGCGCGCATGGTGGAAGTGGCACGGCAGATGGGCGTGCCGCAACCGATTGCGCTGCAGCCGCCCTACAGCGCCATGACGCGCGGCATTGAAGTTGAATTGCTGCCCGCCTGCGCCCACTATGGCCTGGGTGCCCTGACCTACAGCCCCTTGGCGCGCGGCGTGCTGAGCGGCAAATACGCCCCCGACGCAGCGCCACCGGCCGACAGCCGCGCGGCCCGCGCGGACCGCCGCCTGATGCAGACCGAATGGCGGCCCGAGTCCTTGCTGCTGGCCCAGGCCTTCACCGCCCATGCGCAGTCGCGCGGCGTCGCACCGGCGCAATTGGCCATCGCGTGGGCGCTGAACAACCGCTTGGTCACGGGCGTGATTGGCGGGCCGCGCACGTTGCTGCATTGGCAGGACTACATCGCCGCTTTGGATGTGAAGGTCACGGCCGAGGACGAAGCCTGGGTGGACGCCCGTGTGCCACCCGGGCACGCGTCCACCTTTGGCTACACCGATCCCATCTACCCGGTCACCGGGCGCCAGCCGCGCTGAGTTGCAGCGTCTGCCTGCCGATGATCAATAGGTGGCGCGGCCGCCCGTCAGGTCAAACACCGCGCCAGTGCTGAAGGAACAGTCCTCGCTGCACAGCCAGGCCACCATGGCCGCGGCTTCTTGCACTTCCAGGAAGCGCCCCATCGGAATCTTGCCCAGCATGTAGTCGATGTGGGCTTGTGTCATCTGGTCAAACATGGCCGTCCTGGCCACCGCCGGCGTGATGGCGTTGACCAGGATGCCCTTGGTGGCCACTTCCTTGGCCAGGCTCTTGGTCAGGGCGATGAGCCCGGCCTTGCTGGCGCTGTAGTGGCTGGCGTTGGGGTTGCCTTCCTTGCCGGCCACCGACGCGATGTTGACGATGCGCCCCCAGCCCTTGCCGCCATCGGCCTTCATCATCTGCTGCACCACATGGCGGCAGGTCAGGTAGGGCGCAATCAGGTTGACCTCGATCACACGTCGCCAGACTTCGGGGTCGAGCGCCCAGGTGGTGGCGTTGCCCCCAGTGATGCCGGCGTTGTTGACCAGGATGTCGATGCGCCCGCATGCGGCCACCGCAGCTGCGGTGGCCGCGGCCACGGCGCCATCGTCGGTGAGTTCCACCACCTGGGCGGTGACCGGCCCGTCGGATTTCAGGGCCGCGCAAGCCGCTTCGGCCTTGGCCTCGTCGATGTCCCAAATGAGCACGCGAGCGCCACTTTGCAGCAGCCGTTGGCTGATGGCAAAGCCGATGCCCTGGGCACCCCCGGTGACGATCGCCACCCGGCCCTTCAGATCGATCTGGTTCATGGTTTCAGTCCCTTCAGTGCCGCTGGCGTGGCCGCGCAGTCGGCGATGTATTGGCGGATGATGGATTCGAAGTCGGGCTCGGGCAGCAACCCCAAGGCGGCGGCGCGGCCTGGCCGGGCGCCACGCGGCCAGTTGGCCACGATGCCCGCGACACGCTCGTCGCGCTCGAAACGAACCAGCGCTCTGACCTGGGGCCCCGCAACGGCCTCCAGCGCGTCGAGCATTTGCTGCACCGTCACGTTCAGCCCCGGCAGGTTCAAGGCGGTGCGGCCCACAAAGGCCTCACGGCTGGCTTCATAAACCGCGATCAGCCCCTGCACCGTGCGCTGCGGAGACGACACCGGGTGGGCCACGTCCAGCGACACCGGGCAAATGGCCTCCACGCCCGCCAAGGGCTCGCGGATGATGCCGCTGAAGAATGAACTGGCAGCACCATTGGGGCGTCCGGGACGAACGGTCACGGTCATCAAGCGCGCCGCGCGGCCATCGATGAAGCCCTTGCGCGTGTAGTCGGCCACCAACTGTTCGCAGATCAGCTTTTGCACGCCGTAGCTGGTTTGTGGCGTGGGCAAGGTGTCGTCGCCCACCTGGGCCGGAAATGGGTAGGCCGGGTCCGGACCAAAGACCGCAATGGAACTGGAAAAGACCAGGCGGGCGGGCGCATGGCCAGCCTGAACCCGGTGGCGCAACGCGTCCAGCAGTGCGCGCGTGCTGTCCAGGTTGCTGCGCAGTCCCAGGTCAAAGTCCGACTCGCATTCACCCGACACCGCCGAGGCCAGGTGAAACACGCCGTCGAAGTGTTCACTGCGCAAACCCTCACAGGCGGCCAACAACGGGCTGACACGACTTTGCACACGAGGATCGGCACACAGGTCGGCTGGCGCTGCCACCTGATCGGCCAGCACCAGGTGCTCCAGCCGCCGACCCGCCAGGCTGCCTTGCGCCAACAGCGCACGGGCCAGGCGCGCACCCACAAAGCCGGCTCCGCCGGTGATCAAAACCTTCATCGTCTGTGCTCCTGGGCAGTGGAAGGGCTGCGGCCCTTGAGTTGCTGGGCCGGTGCCACCACCGATGGCAACTTGCGGCGCGACGCCAGCACCTGTTCAATGTCGTCGCGGGCGCTGTCAATCAGCAGCAGCGCGGCGCGCTCGGCCTTGACTGGGGTTCTGGCGATCACCGCGTCCAGCACCGCCCTGTGCATGGGCAATGATAGGGCCGGGCTGTCGGGCCGCGTGGTGCTGATCTCGAACGCGGTACGCAACAAGGCCCCCAGGGCGCGGCTCATCTGCATCAACATGCGGTTGTGGCAGGCGCGCAGCAGGCCCTGGTGAAAGGCCAGGTCAAACTTGACGTAATCGCCGCCGTGGTCGATGGCGTCTTTCATGCCGGCGTAGGCGGCTTCGATCTGCGCAATGTCGTTGGCGGTCGCACGCTCGGCCGCCATGCGCACGGCAGCAGGTTCGACGATGCGGCGCAGCTCTTGCACCTCGCGCAAGAACTCGCGTGTCAGGCCGGCCTTGCTTTGCCAGGCCACCACATCGGGGTCAAACCAGTTCCACTGGGCTTCGGGCTGGACCCGCGTGCCCACCTTCGGGCCGGTGGTCAGCAGTCCCTTGGCCACCAAGGACTTGACGGCCTCGCGAACCACGGTGCGACTGACACCCAGTTCCTCGCACAGGGTGGGCTCGGGCGGCACCGACTGGCCAGCCGGGTAGTGCCCAGCCACGATGGCTTCGCCCAGGCGGTCCAGCGTATTGCCGTGGACGTTTTTGTTCATGCGCGGACAAAGGCCGTCACCAGGGCATCGGGGCCCACCTGCCGGCTCCAGTGGCCATGCAGCTGCGGGTCGAACTGGGCGCCCATGGGCAGGGTGTCGGCCGAGAAGAAATGCTGGCCGGCGCCGAACACCCGCGAGCTGCCGTCTTGCAAGCCAATCTCCATCTGGCCTGACAGCACAAACAACCACTGCGGGTTTTCCGTGCAGTGAAAGTCACTGCGAAAACCCACCGGGCTCATGCGCAGTTGCAAGCCCCCGCTGGGCATCAGCGCCGACAGGCGTGCTGCCGGCTTGCCCTCGGTCAAGGGCAGCGCCTCCTCGCGAAAGCGCGCTCGTCCGTCGGGGCCCGTCTCCAGGATGACTTTGATGAATTCCATGTCGATGCCGGTGGTCAGCGGGTCGCCAAGTCCCAGTGACGACAAACGGTGTCGACCATTTGCGCGGGTGGGGCTTCGATGTTGAGAACCACCGCGTGCTCGTCAGCGGCCGGTGGCTCCAGGGTATCCAACTGGCTCTGCAAAAGCGTGGGCGGCATGTAGTGGTCCTGGCGCGCTTGAACACGCTGCGCCAGCACGCTGGGCGAGCCCGTCAGGTGAACCAGCCGCAAACCCGGTGCGCCCTGGCGCAGCCGATCGCGGTAGCTTCGCTTCAGGGCTGAACAGGCCAGCACGCCGCCCGTTTCATGGGCCTGCCGCAGCTGCTCGGCCAGCGCGGTCAGCCAGTCGCGCCGGTCTTCATCGGTCAGCGGCTGGCCGGCAGCCATGCGCTCGACATTGCGCGGCGGGTGCCAGGCATCGCCTTCAATGAAGGGCAGCCCCAGCCGGGTGGCCAGCAGCTGCGCAATCGTGCTCTTGCCGCTGCCACAGACCCCCATGACCACGATGCTGCTGGCTCGGCTGAGAGGCATCGTCAGCCCAACCGTGCGCCGCTGTTGGCGTCGAAAACGTGGGACTTGGCCGGGTCCAGACTCAGGTGGATGATGTCGTCCGGTTGCGCGGGGGTGCGGCCGTGCATCACCACCACCAGGCTTTGGGCGGCATCGCCCTGCCCCACCTCCAACAGCAGCTCGGTTTCGGCGCCAGTGGGTTCGACGACGATCACCTTGGCCGGCACACCCTGGGCGCTGAGCACCAGGTCGGTGGGGCGGATGCCGTAGTGCACGTCTTGGCCTTCATGGCCCAGACCCGCAGCAACAGGCCAGCGGGCGCCCAGCGCCTCCACGCTGCCCGAGCGCAGCGTGCCGCGCAGCACGTTCATCGACGGGCTGCCGATGAACTGGGCCACAAACAGATTGCCGGGCCGGTCAAACAGCTCCAGCGGCGTGCCGATTTGTTCAACGATGCCGTCGTGCATGACCACGATGCGGTCGGCCATGGTCATGGCCTCGATCTGGTCGTGGGTGACGTAGACGGTGGTGGTTTTCAGGCGCTGGTGCAAGGCCTTGATTTCGGCGCGCATGGCCACCCGCAGCTTGGCGTCCAGATTGGACAACGGCTCGTCAAACAAGAACACCGCAGGGTCGCGCACGATGGCGCGGCCCATGGCCACACGTTGGCGCTGACCGCCCGACAACTCGCGCGGGTAGCGGTCGAGCAAGGGGTCCAGGTTCAGGATGCGAGCCGCCTTGTCCACCCGCTCAGCCGTGGTGGACTTGTTTGCGTTGCGCAGGCGCAGGCTGAAGCCCATGTTCTCGCGCACCGTCATGTGCGGATACAGCGCGTAGCTCTGAAACACCATGGCAATGTCGCGGTCCTTGCTCTCCAGGTCGTTGACCACCTTGCCGTCGATCAGGATCTCGCCACCGGTGATCTCTTCCAGCCCGGCCAACATGCGCAACAACGTGCTCTTGCCGCAACCGCTGGGCCCCACCAGCACCACAAACTCGCCGTCGGCGATGTCGAAGCCCAGGCCGTGGATGACCTTGACCTTGCCATAGGACTTCTGGATGTCTTTGAACGATACGGCTGCCATGTGGGGGTCTCTTTAGCTCTTGACTGCGCCGGCCGTCAGGCCCGACACCATGTAGCGCTTGAAGGCGTAATAAATGGCCGCCGGAGGCAGCGCGTAAATGAATCCGGTGGCCATCAGCAGCTCCCAGGGTGAATCGTCAGCGGCCAGAAAATTGCCCAGCGCCACCGCCAGCGTCAGGTCGGTTTCCTTGCTGAGCAGCAAGAAACCATAGAGATATTCGTTCCAGGCCAGCAGCAGGCTGTAGGTGCCTACGGCCACCAGGCTGGGCACCATCAGCGGCACGTAGACCAGGCGAAACAGCTGCAGCGGCGTGGCGCCGTCCATGCGGGCGGCCTCGTCCAGTTCCCAGGGCAGCTTGTCGGACGCTTGCTTGAGCACCCAGATGCAGTACGGCGATGCAATGGTCACCATGGCCAGCACCAGGCTCCACTTGCTGTTGAGCAGGCCGTAGTTGGCCATGGTCTTGTACATGGGCACGGCCAGGAAGGCGGCCGGGATGAAGTAGGTGAACAGCGCCATGTTCATGACCACGCGGCCACCACGCACCTTCAAGCGGCTGATGGCAAACGCGGCGCAGGTGGATACGAACAGCGTGATCACGCCCACCGCCACGGCAATCAGCAGGCTGTTGCCCAACTGCGTCCAGAAGTGGTTCAGGTAGAAGTGCTTCTGCTCGAACACCGTCTGAAAGTTCTGCAGCGTCGGGTTCTTGGGCCACAGGCGGCCCGAGGTGGCCGTGTCGCGCTCGGAAATCGCAAACAGGAACAGGTGGTAGACCGGAATCAGCGTCCAGAGCAGCACCGGAATGCCCACCAACAGCAACTGCGCTTCGATGGAAACCGACTTCCAGCTGAGCTTTTTGCGGGTCACTTGCTCAGCCTTTTCATCATCACGTAGACCAGCGGCAGCACAAAGGGCAAAGCCACCACGATGCTGGCCATGGCCAGTTCGATCTGATCCAGGCGCAGGTAGCGGATGCCTAAAGTGGCCAGCACATGCGTCAGGTCGGCCGGCCCGCCACCGGTGAGCAGGTAGACGCTGTTGAAGTCACCCAGCGTCCAGATCATGCTGAGGATGGTGGAGGTGAAGAACAGGCCCTTCATTGCCGGCCAGGTGATGAAGGTGAACTTCTGCCAGCGCGTGGCGCCATCGACGCTGGCGGCTTCGTACTGTTCAGTCGGAATCATCAGGCGGCCGGCGATCAGGATCAAGGTCCAGAACGGCAGGCTCTTCCAGATGTGCATCAGCATCGACAAGCTCAACGCCAGCGTGGCGTCGTTCAGCCAGTTGGGGCCGTCCAGGCCGGTCAGCCTGAAGATGGTGCTGTTGATCACGCCCCACTCGGGGTTGAGCATGAAACGCACCGACAGGATGGTGGGGATCGACGGCACCGCCCACGGCAGGATGAACAGCAGTGACAAGGCCTTGATCCACCAGCGCGACTGCACAAAAAAGCCCGACAGGCCCAGCGCAATGACCATCTTCAGGTTGACCGCCAGCACCAGAAAGACAAAGGTGTTAGCTGCCGTGCGAAAGAAGATCGGGTCTTCGGCCAACTTGACGTAGTTGCCCGGGTCGCGCGCCAGCCACAGGCCGTAGCACACCGGGTAAAGAACGAAGATCGCGAAGATCAGCAGGTAGGGCACCACCAGGATGCGGCCCCAGCGCTCCCATTGCGTCAGCGACTTGGGCGGACGCGGGGCAGCGGCGCGGAGGGTGTGGGTGCTCATGACCTGTGATGTGGATGTTGCGGCAGCTTGCCAGCGGACCCGGCAGACCCGGCGGGCCTCACCAGAGGGCGGGCTGGTTGGGACAGCCGTGCGAAACCGCTGGCGTTGCCCTTGAAAACGGGGCGCCGGCAGGCGCCCCGAATCATGGACTTAGTTCGCCACCACCTTGATGCGGGCGATCATTTCGTCCACCGCTTGTGGCACCGGCACCTTTTCGCTCAGCACCCGGTTCATCGCCTTGGCCCACACGTTTTCGTTGTTCAGCACCGTGAACTTGTAGTTCTTGGTGAATTCGAACGGCGTGGTCCCGGCCATGAACTGGTTGTAGACCGCCGTGCGGTGCGCATCGGCTTTCCAGAACGGGCTTTGCTGCGCAGCCTTGGTCACCGGGAACCAGCGGCCCAGCGAGCCTTCAACGTAAGGCGTCAGGTTGGCGTCGTCCAGCATGAAGGCCACAAAAGCCTTGGCGCCAGCCTTGTTCTTGCTCTGCTGGAAGATCACGCCGGTCTTGACTGCGGCGCGGTAGGTCATCTTCGTGCCGTCCGGCTTGTTGGGGAAGCCTGCAGTGGCGATCTTCTCGGTGTAGTTGGCCTTGGCGGTGGCACGCTGCGCTTCGGTCAGCGTGGCGTTGTTCGAGTCATCCAGCCACTTTGCCGCGATCGAGATCGTGGCGTTGTGCGTCATGATGATGGTCTTGTTGTGGAACGCCACGTTGTTGTCCGGGTCCTTCCAGCTGGTGGCCGAAGGCGGCGTGCAGCCCTTCGAGTACACCGCGGTGTAGTCGGTGACGGCATTGATCAGCGCCTGGCGCACGCTGGGGTCGTCGACCAACAGTTTGCCCGAGTCGTTGACCAGCTTGACGTTGTAGGCGTCCATGAAGGTCAGGAACGAGAAGAACGAATCGCTCGAGTCCACACCCATCGGGAAGCCGGTGCCAAATGCACGCGTGCCGGTCTTCTGGCGGTAAGCGCTGTGGACCTTGTCGCACCAGAAGTCCCAGTAGCCCTTCCAGTCTTTCGGGATGTCGCTTTCCTTGAAACCCGCATCGCCCAGCATGTCCTTCCAGTACTGGATGTGCATGGTCTGCTGCTTCACCGGGAAGGCGTAGTAGGCGCGCTTCTGGTTGGTGTTGTTGAGCAGGAAGGTGGTCGACAGGGCAGCGGGCTCGAACTTCGCACGCAGCGGGTCGATGATGCTGGAGATGTCTTCCAGCTTGCCTTCAAAAGCCCATTTGGCGGTGACCTGAAAGTCGTAGACGTCGCCGTAGGCCACATCAGGCGGATTGCCCGCGTCCAGCGAAGCCACGGTCTTGGGAATGGCTTCTTGCGGTGCGTACAGGCTGAGGTCGATCTTGTACTTGGGGTACTTGGCTTCAAACTTCCGAATGGCGGCAAACAGCGCGTCGTCTTCGGCCTTGTAGAAGCCCTTGCCCCACCAGACGGTGATTTTTTCCTGAGCCATGGCCGGTGCCGCAGCCCACAGGCCGGCTGCCGCCAGGGCGCAAGCCAAACCGAGGTTCTTCAATTGCATGGAAAGTCTCCTAGCGGGTCGTTGATGGACGGTGCTCAGCCTGGAACCGGCACCTGTCGGTCTATCGTATGATGATTGCGCAAAGCGCGGCTCCGGGCTTTCCCGAGCCTTCGCGGCCGATCACGGTCATTGGCATTCAGGAACTGGCGTCAGCACCGCCTGCCCGCCCAAGTGCAGCACCAGGTTCTGACAGGCCAGGTCGGCCATGGCCTGCCGCGTGGCTGCCGTGGCGCTGCCGATGTGCGGGGTCAGCACCACCTGGGGCAGGTTGAGCAGGCGCTGTGGCACCCGGGGCTCATCCTCAAACACGTCCAGACCGGCGCCCGCGATGGTGCCGTTTTCCAGCGCTTCGATCAGCGCTTGTTCATCCACCACCGAACCACGCGCCACGTTGACCAGAAAGCCTTTCGGACCCAAGGCCTGGAGCACCTGCGCGTTGATCAGGTGGCGAGTGCCCGCGCCACCAGGCGTGATCACGACCAGGAAGTCGACGTTGGCGGCCAAGGCTTGCGCGCTGGAGTGGTAGGCATAGGGCAGCGCCGCCTTGGCGCTGCGTGCGGTGTAGGCCACGCTCATGTTGAAGGCCAGCGCGCGCTGCGCAATGGCTTGCGCAATGCGGCCCATGCCGACCAGCCCCAGGCGGGCGCCGCTCAGCTTGCGTGCAAGCGGCATGTTGCCCTGCAACCAAAGACCGCTGCGCACAAAGCGGTCAGCTGCCGGCAGCTGCCTTGCGGCGTTGAGCATCAGGCCCAGGGCCAGATCGGCCACGTCGTCGTTCAGGACGTTGGGCGTGTGGGTCACCATCACGCCACGTGCCTTGGCCGCCGCCACATCAACGCCGTCGTAGCCCACCCCCATCACCGAGATGACTTCCAGCGCCGGCAGTTGGGCAATCAACTCGCCAGGCACCTTGCTGTCGCCACTGGCGGCAATGCCGCGCACGTGCGGCGCCACGGCCAGCAGCGTTGCAGGCGACAGGTCAGGCAACAGGTGGACCTGGAAGGCCGCGTCGAGCTGCGGGGTGAGCAACGGCGACAGCCGGGCCACGGACAAAACTTGAGCTTGAGTCACGGTGTAGGGGCTCCTAGGGCTTCTACGGCTGCGGGTACCAATCGTCATACCATAGTATCCGCAGCAGCCTAGCGCTCAAACCCGGGAAAGCCAGAACATCCGAACCCTATGCAAGACAAACCCAAAGACAAGACCGGCGGCGAGACCAACAACAAGCCGCGCAAGCCAGCCCACGAGCTGCGCAGCCAGCAATGGTTTGGCCGCCAGGACCGCGACGGATTTGCCTACCGCAGCTGGGTCAAGGGCAAAGGCGTTCCACACGACCAGTTTGACGGCCGCCCGGTGATTGGCATCTGCAACACCTTCAGCGAGCTCACGCCCTGCAACAGCCACTTCCGCACACTGGCTGAGCAGGTGAAAATTGGCGTGTACGAGGCCGGTGGCTTCCCACTGGAATTCCCGGTCATGAGCTTGGGCGAAACGCTGCTGCGCCCGACCGCCATGCTCTACCGCAACCTGGCCAGCATGGACGTGGAAGAGAGCATCCGCGGCAACCCGATTGACGGCGTGGTACTGCTGATGGGCTGCGACAAGACCACCCCCGCGCTGCTGATGGGCGCTTCCAGCGTCGACCTGCCGACCATTGGCGTCAGCGGCGGCCCGATGCTCAGCGGCAAGTGGCGCGGGCAAGAGCTGGGCTCGGGCACCGGCGTGTGGCAGATGAGCGAACAGGTGCGCGCCGGCACGCTGAAGCTTGCCGATTTCTTTGAAGCCGAAAGCTGCATGCACCGCAGCCACGGCCACTGCATGACGATGGGCACCGCCAGCACCATGGCCTGCATGGTCGAAGCGCTGGGCGTGGGCCTGCCCGGCAACGCCGCTTATCCAGCCGTGGACGGCCGCCGCAACGTCATCGCCCGCAACGCCGGGCGGCGCATTGTCGAGATGGTGCACACCGACCAAAAGCTCAGCAGCATCCTGACGCGCGAAGCGTTTGAAAACGCCATCCGCACGCTGGCGGCCATCGGCGGCAGCACCAACGCCGTCATTCACTTGATCGCCATTGCCGGCCGCATCGGCGTGCCGCTGACCATCGACGACTTCGACCGCCTGGCCAGCGAACTGCCCTGCCTGGTCAACCTGCAGCCCAGCGGCGAACACCTGATGGAAGACTTCTGCTACGCCGGCGGTCTGCCGGTGGTGATGAAAGAAATTGCATCGGTGTTGCACCAGGACGCCGTCACCGCCAACGGCCAAACCGTGGGCCAGAACATTGCCGACGCGCAGAACTTCGACCCGCGCGTCATCAAGACCATGGCCCAGCCCTTCAAGGCCAATGCCGGCATCGCCGTGTTGCGTGGCAACCTGGCGCCTCGCGGTGCCGTCATCAAGCCCAGTGCGGCCACGCCCGCGCTGATGCAGCACACCGGCCGCGCCGTGGTGTTCGAGGACAGTGACGACTTCCACGCCCGCATCGACGACGAAAGCCTGGACGTCGACGAGACCTGCATCCTGGTGCTGAAAAACTGCGGCCCCAAGGGCTACCCCGGCATGGCCGAGGTCGGCAACATGCCACTGCCGCCCAAGGTGCTGCGCAAAGGCATCACCGACATGGTGCGCATCAGCGACGCCCGGATGAGTGGCACCGCTTACGGCACCGTGGTACTGCACACCGCGCCCGAGGCCGCTGCCGGTGGCACTTTGGCGCTGGTGAAAAACGGCGACCTCATCACCTTGGACGTGGCTGGCCGCAGCCTGCACTTGCACGTGGATGATGCCGAACTGGCCGTACGCCGTGCCACCTGGACTGCACCTCCCCCGGCCATGAACAGCGGCTACTGGAAGCTCTACATCGACCACGTGTTGCAGGCCGACGAAGGCGCCGACCTGGACTTCCTGCGCGGCTGCCGCGGCGCAGCCGTACCCAAAGACAACCACTGAGAAAGCCCCACATGAGCAAGATTGCACTCGTTACCGGCGCGGGCAGCGGCATTGGCCGAGCCTGTGCGTTGGGCCTGCTGGCGCAAGGCTGGACGGTGGGCCTGCTGGGCCGCCGGGCCGACGCCCTGCAAGAGACCGCCGCAGCCGCAGGCGCCAACGCAGCACAGGCCATCACGCTGCCCTGCAACGTGGCCGACGAAGACCAGGTGGCTGCCGCCTTTGCCATGCTGAAAGCGCGCTGCGGTCGACTGGACCTGCTGTTCAACAACGCCGGTGGCGGCCTGGCCGCCAAGACGCCTGACGCCGTGACGGGTGCCGAGTGGCGCCAGGTGGTGGACGTCAACCTCAACGGCGCGTTTTACTGCCTGTCGCAGGCCTTCAAGATGATGAAAGAGCAAAGCCCCATAGGCGGCCGCATCGTCAACAACGGCAGCATTTCGGCCTACACACCCAGGCCTGGGTCGATTGCCTACACGGCGACCAAACACGCCGTCAGCGGCCTGACCAAGACCGCCGCACTGGACGGCCGCCCCTTTGACATTGCCGTGGGCCAGATCGACATCGGCAACGCCGCCAGCGACATGACCGAGCGCATGGCCAGTGGCGTGGCGCAAGCCGACGGCAGCATCAAGCCTGAGCCGCGCATGGACGTACAGGCGGTGGTCGACACGCTGCTGTACATGGCCAACTTGCCGTTGTCGGCGAACGTTCTGTTCACCACCGTGATGGCCACCAAGATGCCCTACGTGGGCCGGGGCTGACACCATGAAAATCGGCTTTGTAGGGGCCAGCGGCCTGATGGGCCACGGCATGGCCAAGAACCTGTTGGCAAAAGGGCACGCGCTGACGATCACGGTCAACCGCCGGGCCGAGCCGGTGGCCGACCTGATCAGCGCGGGCGCAACGGTGGCCACGTCCAACGCCGCGCTGGCCGCGGCCAGCGACATCGTCTTCATCTGCGTCACCGGCTCGCCGCAGGTCGAGTCGGTTCTGCTAGACAAAGGCGGGCTGCTGGATGGCGTAACGGGCGGCGCTTCGAACAGCGCCAAAGACAGCCTGCTCATCGTCGACTGCTCCACCAGCGAACCCGCGTCCACCGCCATGCTGCGACAACGCTGCCTGGAGCGCAACGTGGTGTTTGTAGACGCCCCACTGTCACGCACCCCGGTGGAAGCCGAGGCGGGCCGGCTCAACGTCATGGTCGGGGCTGAGCCCGAGGCTTTTGCGCGCATGGAGCCCGTGCTGCACTGCTTCGCCGAAAACGTCTTCCACATGGGCGGTCCGGGCGCGGGCCACACCATCAAGCTGCTCAACAACTTCATCGCGCAGTCGATTTGCACGGCCACCGCCGAAGCTTTTGCAGTGGGCCAGCGCGCCGGCATCGACCTGAACAAGCTGGTCGAGTTGATCAGCCAGGGGCCGGTTAACAACGGTCTGTTCCAGGCCATGGCCAAGACGCTCAAGGGCGACATGAAGGGCCTGCTGTTTGAACTGGACAACGCCAAAAAAGACGTCCGCTACTACACCCACCTGGCTGAAGGTTTGCAGGTGCCTTCGGTGATGGGCCAGGCGGTGCACCAAAGCCTGTGCATCGCCAGCGCGCTGGGGCACGGCAAGAAATTCGTGCCTTCGCTGGTGGAGGCCCAGGAACAGCTCAGCGGAGCGGTCATCGTTCCGCGCTGAACGGGCAACACCACAGTTTGCAGATCAAGGACAACCCATGACAAGTCGCCTGCAAGGCAAGACCGCTTTTGTCACCGCTGCCGGCCAAGGCATAGGCCGCGCCGTGGCCGAGGCCTTCGCGCGCGAAGGTGCGCGTGTGATCGCCACCGACATCCGACTGGACCTGCTGCAGGGCCTGCGCGCCGAAGACGGCTTCATCACCGAAGCGCTGAATGTGCTCGACCCGGCCGCCATCGACGCCTGTGCCGCCCGCCACGGCCAGGTGAACGTGCTCTTCAACGGCGCGGGCTTCGTGCACCACGGCACCGTGCTCGACTGCACCGAGGCTGAATGGGACCAGGCCTTCAACCTCAACGTGCGCTCGATGTTCCGCACCATCAAGGCCTTCGTGCCGGGCATGCTGGCGCAGGGCCAGGGCTCGATCATCAACGTGGCATCGGGCGCCAGCAGCGTGAAGGCGGCTGCCAACCGTTTTGTCTACGGCGCCACCAAGGCGGCGGTGATCGGCCTCACGAAGTCGGTGGCGCTGGACTTCATCACCAAGGGCGTGCGCTGCAATGCCATCTGCCCGGGCACGGTGGAGTCGCCCTCGCTGCGCGACCGCATCGCCGCACTGGCCAAGAGCAGCGGCCAGACCACGCAGCAAGTGGAGGCCATGTTCATCGCCCGGCAGCCGATGGGGCGGTTGGGAACCGCGGAAGAAATCGCCGCGCTGGCGGTCTACCTGGCCAGCGATGAATCGCGCTTCACCACCGGCACGGCGGCCATCGTCGACGGCGGCTGGTCGCTCTGAAGTGCGGGCCGCCGATCCAGAACCCTTGAAAGGATTGATCCGATGAAACTGCTACGCCACGGCCCCAAGGGCCAAGAAAAACCCGGTCTGCTGGACGCCCAGGGCCAGGTGCGCGACCTCTCTGGCTTGATCGCCGACATCACCCCGGCCACCTTGACGCCTGCAGGCTTGGCTGCCCTGAAAGCGATTGACCTGAACCAGCTGCCCGTGGTCCCGCAGGGCCGCCTGGCGGTGCCGTGGCGCGGCATGGGCAAGTTCATCGCGATTGGCCTGAACTACGCCGACCACGCGGCCGAGTCCAACATGCCGATCCCCAAGGAACCGATCGTCTTCACCAAGACGGTGGACAGTGCGGTGGGTTGTTACCACCCGGTGGTGCTGCCCAAAGGCTCGGTCAAGAGCGACTGGGAAGTGGAGCTGGGCGTGGTGATCGGCAGCCGCACGCGGTATGTGTCAGAGGCCGACGCGCTGGCCCATGTGGCCGGTTACTGCGTGGTCAACGACGTGTCTGAACGCGAATACCAGCTGGAACGTGGCAGCCAGTGGGACAAGGGCAAGGGCTGCGACACCTTCGGCCCCACCGGCCCCTGGCTGGTGACCACCGACGAGGTGGGCGACGTGCACAAGCTGTCGATGTGGCTGGACGTCAACGGCAAACGCTTCCAGACCGGCAACACCAAGACCATGATCTTCACGGTGGCGCAGATCGTCAGCCACCTGAGTCAGTTCATGACGCTCAACCCGGGTGACCTGATCACCACCGGCACACCGCCCGGCGTGGGCTTGGGGCACAAGCCCAACCCGGTGTTCTTGAAGCCCGGCGACGTGATGACCCTGGGCATTGAAAAGCTGGGCGACCAGCGCCAGACCGTGCACGCCTGGGACCCGGCCCTGATCGACGGCTGAGGCTGCACGCCATGCCCGCCGCCGTCGCCAGTCCTAACACGGGCCCCAGCAGCAGCCCCACGATCCGCATCCACACCGCTGACAACGTGGTCATTGCGCGCCGCCAGCTGCTGGGCGGCACGGTGATCACCGAAGAAGGCCTGACCGTCAGCGGGCTGGTGCCACCGGGTCACAAGGTGGCTACCCAGGCCATCGCGGTGGGCGAGCCGGTGCGGCGCTACAACCAGATCATCGGCACCGCCACGCAGGCCATCACCGCTGGCCAGCACGTGCACACGCACAACCTGGCCTTCAGCAGCTTCGAGCGCGCCCATGAACCGGGCGCTGGTGCAAACCCAACCGCCTACGCGCCCCAACCTGCCACCTTCATGGGCATCAAACGGCCCGACGGGCGCGTGGCCACGCGCAACTACATCGGCGTGCTGACCAGCGTGAACTGCAGCGCCACCGCAGCGCGCGCCATCGCCGACCACTTCCGGCGCGACATCCACCCCGAAGCGCTGGCCGCATTCCCCAACGTCGACGGCGTGGTGGCCCTGACCCACGGCATGGGCTGCGCCACCGCCAGCGACGGTGAAGAACTGCAGGTGCTGCGCCGCACGCTGGGCGGCTACGCACGCCACGCCAACTTTTGCGCGGTGCTGGTGGTGGGCCTGGGCTGCGAGACCAACCAGATCCAGGGCCTGGTGGCGCAAGAAGGCCTGCAGGAGGGCGCACACCTGGTCACCTTCAACATCCAGGACACCGGCGGCACCGCCAAGACCGTGGCGCGTGGCATCGAAGAGATCAAACGCCTGCTGCCGCACGCCAACCAGGTGCAGCGTGTGCCAGTGCCGGCCAGCCACCTGACCGTGGGCTTGCAGTGCGGCGGCAGCGACGGCTACAGCGGCATCAGCGCCAACCCGGCTTTGGGCGCGGCGGTGGACCGCCTGGTGCGCCACGGCGGCACCGCCATCCTGAGCGAAACACCCGAGATCTACGGCGGCGAACACCTGCTCACGCGCCGCGCCGTCAGCGTCGCCGTGGCCGACAAATTGCTGGACCGCATTCGATGGTGGGAAGCCTACACCGCCCGCAACGGCATGCAGATGGACAACAACCCGTCGGCCGGCAACAAGGCCGGCGGCCTGACCACCATTTTGGAAAAGAGCCTGGGCGCCATCGCCAAGAGCGGCACCACCAACCTGGTCGACGTCTACCAGTTTGCTGAACGCGTTTCAGCCCAAGGCTTTGTCTACATGGACACACCCGGCTACGACCCGGTCAGCGCCACCGGCCAGGTGGCCGGCGGGGCGAACCTGATCTGCTTCACCACCGGCCGCGGCTCGGCCTACGGCTGCGCACCGTCACCGTCGCTGAAGCTGAGCACGAACACCGCGCTGTGGGTCAAGCAGGAAGACGACATCGACATCAACTGCGGCGAAGTGATCGACGGCAGCGCGAGCGTCGATGCGATGGGCGAACGCATCTTTCAATTGATGCTCGCGACGGCCTCGGGCACCAAGACCAAGAGCGAGGTGCACGGCTATGGGCAGAACGAATTCGTGCCGTGGGCGCTGGGGGCGGTGATGTAGGGCGTGAAGCGAAGGGCGAGGGGCCCCGTGAGCGGGGATCGACCAGCGCAGCGAGTGGCGAGCGAGACGGGCTCGATGCCCGTCTCGCGAGAGCGCAACCGGTC
>JAYVSX010000021.1:0-12842 GCA_043774975.1 Rubrivivax sp. | reverse complement strand
CGCCGGCGGCGTGGGCCTGAACCTGCAGCACGCTGCGGCCACGGTGGTCAACATGGACCTGCCCTGGAACCCGGCCAAGCTGGAGCAGCGCATCGGGCGGGTGCACCGCATGGGGCAGAGCCGTGGTGTGCAGGTGATCAACTTCGTGGCCCAGGGCAGCATCGAAGAAGGCATGCTCGGCGTGCTGGCGTTCAAGAAGTCACTCTTCGCCGGTGTGCTGGACGGCGGCGACAGCGCCGTGTTCATGAACGGCACGCGGCTGTCGAAGTTCATGGAGAGCGTGGACGAGGTCACCGGCGCAATGGGTGCCGCCGAGGACGCCGCGGCCACACCGCTGGCCAGGTCGCAAGCACAGGCACAGGCTGCAGAACCTGAAGGCAACCCGCCGCAGCAGGCCACGTCGCACCATGGCGCGGCGGCCGATCACGACACCGGGTTCCCGCTGCCGAGCGGCGATGCGGCGGCTGCAGCCCATCCGATGCCCACTTCAGCACCGGCAGATCCTTGGGCGCCGCTGCTTGAAGCCGGACTGCAATGGGTCGCCGCTCTGACCGAGCCACCAGCGTCAGCCGGCGGCGCAGGCGTGCGGCGCAACGGTTCGCCGCGCGTCACGATCGACCCCGCGACTGGGGAACGCAGCCTGACACTGCCCTTGCCCGATCCAGCCACCTTGCGGCGCCTGGCCGAAGGCCTGACGGGCCTGCTGGCTCGCCTGCAAAGTCAGGACTGAGGTTGCCTGCGACGGCGCGTACCTGGAACTGGCCACGACGAGACCATGCGATGCGGCGAGGTCGTCCATGTCACCTGGGCGATTCGTCATCATCTTTGGCGGCAAACTGCCTTCGACGGGGTCGCCCTGTCTTTCACCGACGGCGCAGTGCTGCCTGGAGGCGATTGGTTGTTCAGTGCCGCCGCCGAGGACACCTCGGACACCTACAACGATGGCCGCTGCGCAGGGTCAGCCATCGGGCTTGTTGATGCGGGCGGCACGATCCAACTGCTGGAACGTTTGTCCCTGACCTGCAAGGTGGAAGGCATCGCAGCATCTGTCTCTGGCCAAACGATCAACCTTTTGCTCGTGACCGATGCCGATGACAGGCTTCGGCCCGCACTTCTGCTTTCCGCGGCATTGCACCGTTGAGCGTTGGGGCCCCATCCGGTTCCCGTTCGGCCGTTGCTCGTGCACTTCACAGAATGACTTGATGGACCGGCGGCGCGGGTAAGCTGTGATCCAGCAGGCGGTTGGCTGCGTAGATCCGAGGATGCACTTGTTGATGACCCGTCATTTCAGTTGGCGCCTTGGCGCGGGTGCGCTGCTGGCCGCTCTGGCCTGCCCCGCATGGGCGCACGACAGCTGGTTCGAGCGCTCGCCCGGTGCCGCTGCACAGCCGTTGCTGCTGTTGGGCACCGGCAACCAGTTTCCCGCGCGTGAAACTGCCATCGGCGCTGAATACCTGGTTCGCCAGGGCTGCCAAGGTGCGGCCGGCGGGCTGGGCCTGAGCGCCGTGCGCTACACCCCTTCAGCGCTGCTGCTGCGCGCCGCGGCTCAGGCTCAAAGCTGCTGGGTGCAGCTGACGCCACTGGACATTGAGCTGGCCGCCGACAAGGTGGATCTGTACCTGGACGAAATGAATGCCAGCGCCAGTCTTCGCGCCACCTGGGCCGCCATGCACCAGCGCGGAATTCGTTGGCAGGAACGCTACACCAAACATGCACGCATCGAACTCACGCCCAGCGGCGCCAGCGCGCCCGTTGTTGAGCAGGCTGCGGTGAACGGCCTCAAGACCTTGGGCATGGACGCCACGCTGCAGCGCAAAGCTGGCGTGTTGACGTTTACCGTGCTGCGCGACGGCCAGCCCGTGCCGGGCCTGGCGGTGGAGCTGCGCAGCGCGCTGCCGGCCGCCGGAACCTGGCACCGCACCGACGAACAAGGGCAACTGCGCGTGCCCACGCTGCCTGCCGGGCGCTGGCTGTTGCGGGCCATCGATCTGCGGCCTTCCAACAGCCAAACCGACCAGTGGGAAAGCCGATTCCTGACGCTGGCCTTTGACGGAGGCGCGGGGCCCGCCGAGCCCACTTCCAGCGCGCCCTTGAAGCCGCCACTGCAGCGTTAGGCGCGAGCTCATCAGCCTGCGGCTGTGATCATCGAAGGAGGAGGACGACCCGCTACCCTGGTGACAAACAGGGGCGGCGCATGCCACGCCCACGCCGTGTTGGCAAGCCTATCGGAGCAGCCAGAAATGGGCAGACTCCCCTAGCAAAGCCCTAAGCTGAAGGGCTGGCGGCGCAGTCACAATCCGCCGTCGGCGCAGCCCTTGTCTCTGTGCCCTGGGGGCCCGTTTGATTTTTGACCTGATCTCGGAACACACCCGTGCGGCTGGCCTGAGCGCGCTGATGAAAGGCGCTGGCAAGGTCACCCGCTACATCCCGATTCCCCAGCCCACGTTGCTGGTGGGCCCGGGCTCCAGCGCCAGGCTGGGCGATGTGATCGCCGGCTTTGGCCACACCAAGTTGCTGATCGTCACCGGTGCTTTCACGGCCCGGCTGGGCATGCTGAAGGGCCTGACCGACGCGCTGACGGCAGGGGGGGCGAACTTTGTGGTGTTTGACCAGATCACCCCCGACGCGCCCATTCCGCTGGTTGAACGGGGCATCGAGTTTTATCGCGAACACGGTTGCGACGCCCTGATTGCCTTTGGCGGCGGTTCTTCAATGGACGCGGCCAAGGCCATCGCGATGGCCATTGCCAACCCGCGGCCGGTGCGCAAGCTGGCGGGTTACTTGAAGGGCCGGCACACGCCGCCGGCCATCTACGCCGTGCCCACCACCGCGGGCACCGGCTCTGAAGTGACGGTGGCCGCGGTGATTGCCGACCCCGAGCGCCAGGACAAGGTGGTCATCGTCGACCCGCGCCTGGTGCCGCGCATGGCGGCGCTGGACCCTTGCCTGATGACCGGCTTGCCGCCGCACATCACGGCCGCCACCGGCATCGACGCCCTGACCCACGCGGTTGAGGCCTTTGTCGGCAACTGGGCCACGCCTTATTCCGACGGCATGGCGCTGGCCGCTGTGGGCATGATTTTTCGCCACCTGCGCACCTGCTACACCGACGGCAAGAACCTGGCCGCGCGTGAGCAGATGGCGCTGGCCTCCACCTACGCCGGCCTGGCCTTCACGCGGGCCAACGTGGGCTACGTGCATGCCATTGCGCACCAGTTTGGCGGCCGTTACCACACGGCGCATGGCCTGGCCAACGCCATCGTGCTGCCGCATGTGCTGAAGTACTCCAGCCCCGCCATCACCGAGCGGCTGGCGCAGTTGGCGGTGCGCGCCGGTCTGGGCCAAGCCGGCACTGCGCCCGACATCCTGGCGCAGGCATTCCTGGACGGCGTGGACCAACTCAACCGCGACCTCAACATTCCGCTGGTCTTGGACGCTTTGCAAGAGGCTGACATACCAGAGCTGGCCAGGGCCGCCTGCCACGAAGCGCACACCGGTTATCCGGTGCCGCGCTACATGACGCAAGAGCAGTGCGAAGCGCTGATTCGGCAGGTCCTGCCGCCAGCGCCATCGGCCAAGACCACCCGCGCAAAGTCCAGCGCTTCCAAAAGCACCACCGCCAAGGCCCCAGCAAAGCGGGCCGCTGCCGCACCTGCAGCGCCGCGCAAAACCGCGCCACGCCCAGCAGTGAAGGCGCGGGGCCGCAAAGCCGCAGCCAAAAAAACCAATCGATAGGAGACCCTGAGCATGAAAAAAGTCGCCACCGTCACGCTGGGTTCGTCCAAACAGGACTTTGCCTTTGAAACCAACTTTCTGGGCCACCGCTTCTCGGTGCAGCGCCTGGGCGCCGACAACGACACCGGCAAGGCCTGGGAACTGCTGCGCCGCCAACAGGCCAACGTTGACGCCATTGGCCTGGGCGAGATTGGCGACCACTACCAGGTGGGCCTGCGCACCGTGGTCAACAAGGAAACCAGGCGCCTGCTCAACGTGGTGACACGCGTGCCGGCCACCAGCGGCGCCACGCTGCGGCGCCTGCTGCAAGTGCGCGCCATTCGCCACGTGCAGCATGAACTGGGCAGTTACTTCAACAACAACCTGGTGCTGTTCTTGTCGGGCATGCGCAACTACGACATGGCGGTGGCGCTGTCGGACTACACGCGCAACCTGAGCTTTGCCGACGCGTTGTTCCAGACCGGCGCGCCCGCCATGCTGGGTTCGCTGGAACAGCTGGAGCTCTACGCCAAGGGAGCCAAGTGGGCGCTGTCGGGCAAACCTGGTGAAATGCTGGAGGCGTCGCTGTCCAACTTCAAGCGCAACCGCGCGGCTGAAGCGGTGGGCAAGTCGCATGTCATCGTGGGCACGTTTGCCGAACTCAAGGCGGTGGGCAACGCCAGCAACCTGGCCGGCAAGACGCTGATCACGTCTGCCGTGGACGACGAGCGCATGGCTTTTTTCACCAAGTGCAAGGTCAACCTGGTGATTGACGTGTCGCCCAAGTTGTTTGACCACGTGGTGGGCATCAACACCATCGAAGCCATGATGCTGGCCGCGCTGGGCAAGCCGCCCGAGCAGGTCTCGGACGACGACTTTGCCGAAATGCTGGACGAACTGAAGATCAAGCCGCGCCTGCTGCACCCCACCGGCAACTTCCGCAACATCCGCCGCTTTGCCTTTGTCATCCACCCCTTGAGCCAGGAGTACATCAAGAAGGGATTCCCGATCCCCAAGGCCACGCCCAAGTTCATCATGGACCAGATTGAAACGGTGGCGGCGCACATGCCACCCATGGTCTATTGCAAGATGGAGAACATTGTTTCGCCCTGCGGCGCCGAGGCCGAAGGCTGGTTGATCACGGTGGGCGGCACGCCCAAGGAAATGCTGGCCCGCAGCCCCGAATTCACCTACCGCCGCTTGCTGCACGCGTCGAGGATCGCCGAAGGCCTGGGCGCGCAGATCATGGGCCTGGGTGCCTTCACCAAGGTGGTGGGCGACGCCGGCATCACGGTGGCGCGGCGTTCGCGTTTGCCCATCACCACCGGCAACAGCTACTCGGCTTCGGGCGCGCTGTGGGCGGCGGCCGACGCCATGCGGCGCATGAACCTGGTCAAGATCAGCAAGGGCGACAAACGGGTGCCGGCCAAGACCATGGTGATTGGTGCCACGGGTTCGATCGGTTCGGTCAGCGCGCGCCTGATGGCGATGGCCTTTGACGAAGTGGTGTTGGCCGGCCGCGACATGAAGAAGCTGGAAGAGCTGCGCGCGTCGATCCTGCTCGACACACCCGACGCCAAGGTCACCTGCTCGACCCACTACGACGAACTGCTGGGCGAGATGGACATGATCGTCACCAGCACCTCGGGTGCGGGCAAGAAGATCCTCGACATCACCAAGGTCAAGCCCGGCTGCGTGATCACCGACGTGGCGCGCCCACTTGACCTGCCGCCCGAAGAAGTGGCCAAGCGGCCCGACGTGCTGGTGATTGAGTCGGGCGAGATCGAGCTGCCCACCCAAGTCAAGGGCATGAAGAGCATCGGCCTGCCGCCCAATGTGATCTACGCCTGCCTGGCCGAGACCATTGTGCTGGCGCTGGAAGGCCGCTTCGAGGTGTTCACCATCGGCCGTGACACCGAATGGGAAAAGGTCAAGCAGATCTACAAGCTGGGCATCAAGCACGGCATGAAGCTGGCGGCCATCTCGGGTGTCAAGGGTGTGTACAGCGACGATGACATCGCCAAGGTGGTGGGTCTGGCTCAGCAGGCTCGGTTGACGTGGAAGTCAGGCGCTGCGCCGAACAAGACTGCACCCAAGAAGGCCGCTCGCAAGGCCGCTGCACCCGATGCAGCACCGGTCAAGGCCGCAGTCAAAGCCGCAGTCAAAGCGCCCGCTAAAGCACCCACTAAAGCGCCCATCAAAGCACCCGCCAAAGCACCTGCAAAAGTGGCCACGAAAGCGGCCACGAAAGCTGCCACCAAAACCAGGCCAGCGCCTGTCAAAGCAGCGGCCACGAAGAAGGTGGCAGCCGTCAAAGCTGCCGTCAAAGCCGCGGTCAAGACGCCCGCCAGGAAGGCTGTACCCAGCAAAGCGGCGCTGGCCAAACCGGCGAAAACCGCCAGGTCCGCCAAGGCCAAGCAGGCAGCCATCGCATGACGGCGGTGCGCCTGAGCCCGCTGGACGCCGCGTGGCTGTTCACCGAGTCACGCGCCACGCCCAACCACGTGGGCGGCTTGCTGCAGTTTCAGCTGCCGGCCAACGCCCCGCGCGATTTCATGCGCGCGCTGATGGCCGACTTTCGCCAGCACCGCAGCTTCACCGCGCCGTGGAACCGGCGCTTGAAATACGCCTTCAACAAGAACCCGGTGCCAGCCTGGGTGGAAGACGAAGACATCGACCTGGAATACCACGTGCGCCACGCCGCCCTGCCCTGGCCCGGTGGTGAGCGCGAGTTGGGCGAGCTGGTGGGCCGGCTGCAAAGTTCGCCGCTGGACCTGAGTCGCCCGCCCTGGGAGTGCACCATCATCGAAGGCCTGGACGGCGGCCGCTTTGCGATGTTCATCAAGATGCACCACTCGCTGATCGACGGCGTGAGCGGCGTCAACCTGCTGCAGCGTGCCATGGCCTTCGACCCGGCCAAGAGCCTGGGCCTGCCGCCGTTCTGGGCCTCAGGCATCAGCTCGGCACCGCGCAGCCGCCGCGCCGGCCCACCGCCCACGGTGGCCGAAGCCGCAGCCGCAGCCGTGGCGGGCTTGAGCGAACAGGCCAAGTCGGTGCCGCAGTTGATGAGCGCTTTTGCCAAGATCGTCAAGCGCATTGGCGACCCCAGCGACGGTCTGGTGGTGCCGTTTGCGGCGCCGCGTTCCATCATCAACGGCCGCGTGCGCGAAAAGCGCCGCTTCGCCACACAGCAGTTTGCGTTGGAGCGGCTGCGCGCCGTGGCCACGGGCGCCGGTTGCACGCTGAATGACGTGGTGCTGGCCCTGTGCGGCAGCGCCTTGCGCCGCTTTTTGCTGGAGCGCGACAGCCTGCCCGAACAAAGCCTGACCGCGGGCATCCCGGTGTCGGTGCGGCCCAAGGACGACGAAGGCACCGGCAACGCCATCAGCTTCATCGTGGCCACGCTGGGCACCGACCTTGACGACGCTGAAGCGCGACTGCGCGCGATCCGGGCTTCGGTGCAGCACGCCAAGGCCCATGTGCAGGCCCTGCCGCGCAGCGCCATGTTGCAGTACACGATGCTGCTGATGGCGCCCACCATCGTCACCTTGCTCACGGGCATGGGCGGGCGCACGCGGCCGATGTTCAACATCACCATTTCCAACGTGCCCGGCCCTGACAAACCGCTGTTCTTCCGCGGCGCGGAACTGCTGGCCACCTACCCGGCTTCGATCGTGACCCACGGGCAGGCGCTGAACATCACCTGCCAGAGCTACGCAGGGTCAATGAACTTCGGCTACACGGGCTGCCACTCATCGGTGCCCAGCTTGCAGAAGCTGGCGGTTTACACGGCAGATGCCTTGGCTGAGCTGGAAGCGGTGTTTGTGACCCCCGCAAAACCCGCCACGCCTGCTAAACGCGTGGCGGCCAAGCCCAAGACTGCAGCCGCCAAACGCACTGTAGCTGAACGCACGGCAGCCAAACGTCCTGCAACCAAACGCACTGCAGCCAAACCGCGCGCCCAGCCGGCACGCGTCAGCTCGCCAAGCCCCACCAGGAAGGCAAGAGCCGCCTGACATCGGCGCGCTGGTAGCGGTCGTCCAGCAGCCACAGCCAACCGCGGTCGTCGGGCGTTCTGATGACGCGGCCAGCGGCCTGCACCACCTTTTGCATCGCGGGCACCAGATCAGCGTAGCCCTGGCCTGCACCAAACAACTGCTCCAGACGGGAGCGCATGTGGTCCTGGGTCACCGACACCGGCGGCAGGCCCAGCGTGGCGATGAAGGCACCGATCAAGCGCCGGCCCGGCAGGTCAACCCCTTCGGCAAACACGCCGCCCAGCACGGCAAACGCCAAGCCTTGCCCCTGCGCTTGAAAGCGCGCCAAAAATGCGTCTCGAGCCGCTGCGCCCATGCGGCGGTCTTGCCGCCATTGCACGATGTCGGGCCTGACGGCGGCCAAACGATCGGCGGCCTGGTTCATGTACTCAAAACTGCTGAAAAAGGCCAGGTAGTTGCCGGGATGGGCGTCAAACTGCCGGGCCAGCACGCCCGCCAGTGGCAGCAACGACGCCAGGCGGTGTCGGTGCCGGGTGGACAGATCGCGCGCCACCTGCACCACCAGATGCTGGGGCGCAAAGGCTGGCGGCACATCGATCCAGGCCGTGTTGTCGGGCAAACCCAGCAGCTGGCGGGCGTAGTCGGGCGGCGACAGCGTGGCTGAAAACAAGGTCACGCTGTGCAGGGCTTGGAAGCGCTGGCGCAGAAAGCAGGCCGGCGCGACGTTGCGCACGCAGAGCACGGCATCCAGCTCGGTGGCCTGCACCGCCATTTCCTCGGCAGGGCTGGCCACCGAAGCCACGCCCAGCAGCCTTTGCACATCCAGCAAGGAATGCTCGTTCAAGGCGTCGACCAGGTGCAGGTAGCGCCGCAGCTCAAAGTGGAAGTCGAGAAACGGGCCGACGGCCAAGGGCTGCTGGTGAAAATGTTCGGCCACCGCGCCTGCAGCCTGGGTCAGCGCCTGAACAAACTCGTCCGGTGCGGCGTCCAGCACCGCGTAGGGCGGCGCTGCTTCAACCACCACCGTCTCGGTCGCCTGCACCAACTGCTCCAACGCCGATCGCACCGAAGCCGGCGCAGCCAGCGTGGCCGCGCGCAGCTGGCGCAGGCCCAGTTGGCCGCTGTACATCGCGCGGGCACGCTCGACCAGGTTGTGGGCCTCGTCGATCAGCACCGCCAGGCGCCAGTCCATGGCCTGCATCAAGCCCCACAGCTGGCCTTGCACGTCCAGCAGGTGGTTGACATCGCCCACCACCACGTCGCCCCAGCGCACCAGCTCTTGCCCCAGGTAAAACGGGCAAATGCCATGGCGCAAGGCCACCTGGCGCTGCGCAGCCGCGTCCAGCCAGCCCAGCGCCACCGCTTCGTGGCGCGCTGCGGGCAGGCGGTCGAAAAAGCCACGCGCCAAGGGGCAGGCGTCGCCGTGGCAGGCTTTGTCCGGGTGCTCGCAGGCCTGGTCCTTGGCCACCATCAGCACCACACGAAGTGCATGGCCCGGGGTCGCGCCGCGCAGCTCAGCCAAGGCTTCCAGGGCCGTGACCCGACCGGTGCCCTTGCAGGTGAGGAATGCCAGTTTGTCGACACCCTGCCCCGGCATGGCGCGCAGCGTGGGGAACAGCGTGCCCAAGGTTTTGCCGATGCCGGTGGGGGCCTGCGCCAGCAGGCAGCGCCCGTGCACGGTGCTGCGGTAGACGGCTTCGGCCAGCTCGCGCTGGCCGCTGCGAAACGGCAGGCTGGGAAAGACCAACTGCGCCAGCGCGGCGTCGCGTTGAAGCCGGTGCTGGGCTTCCTGCTCTGCCCAGGCCATGAATTGCGCACAGCGCTGGACCAGGGCTTCTTCCAGCTCGGTGGCACTGCAAAGCTGCTTCAGCTCGATCTCGGTCTGCGAGGCCACGTCAAAGTACACCAGCGCCAGCGCCACCTGAGCCCATTGGCGGCTGCGACAGAACAGCGCGCCATAGGTTTGCAACTGTGCCCAGTGCAGCTGGCGCCGGTTTTCCGGAATGTCCTCGGGTCGCCCGCGAATGGTCTTGACCTCTTCCAGGCAGCGGTAACGCGGGTCGTAGCCGTCGGCACGACCGCGCACGCGCAGTGGGCCAACCTGCCCTTCCAGCGCGACCTCGGTCTCGTAGTCCTGCCCGCGCCGGCTGGCCACCAGCCCCTGGCCGCGCAGGCCTTCCAGCGCGGTGGCCGATGGTGTGAAGCGCCGGTCCAGGTCGCCACGCTTGGCGGTGAACTCGCACAGCGCGCGCACCGACACCGAGTAGCACCAATCCAACCCGCTGCTCAGAGCGGGCTCGGCGGGGCTGTGCAGCACCGGCTCGTTCAGCTGTGTGTTCACCTGTTCGTTCACCTGCTAGCTCGCCTGCTCGTTCATCCGCTCAGCATCAGCATGGCGGCCAGTTCTTCGGCACGCGCCGGCACTGCGCCAGCGTCCTGCAGGCAGGCCTGGAAGATGTGCGGCCCATGTTTCAATTGTGGACTGAGTGTTCACAATCGCAAGCCGCTTGGCCCGCAACCTGGTGCTCCTGAACTAGCTGACACACCATGAACCCACAGACCCTGGAATTCCACTTTGACTTCGGCAGCCCCACCACCTATCTGGCCTACACCCAGGTGCCGCGCATCGCACGGGAAACCGGTGCAACGCTGGTCTGGCACCCCATGCTGCTGGGCGGCGTGTTCAAGGCCACCGGCAACGCCAGCCCGGTGAGCGTGCCCGCCAAAGGCCGCTGGATGGGCGACGACATCGCGCGCTGGGCCCGGCGCTGGGGTGTGCCTTTTGTTTTCAACCCGCACTTCCCCGTCAACACGCTGACGCTGATGCGCGGTGCCTGCGGCCTGCTGAAACGTCAGCCCGCTGACTTTCAGCGCTATGTTGACGCCGTGTTCCACGCGATGTGGGTGGCGCCGCAAAACCTGGGCGACCCGGGCGTTCTGGCAACTGTGCTGACGCAAGCGGGCTTCGACGCCGCGGTCTTCATGGCCCTGGTCGCTGACACGGAAGTCAAGGCCGAGCTGGTGGCGCGCACCGAAGCGTCGGTGGCACGCGGCGTGTTTGGCGCGCCAACCATCTTTGTCGGCCAGCAGATGTTCTTCGGCCAGGACCGGCTGGACTTCGTGCGCGAAGCGCTGACGGCCGCGTGATGCGCTGGCGCCTGCCGGCCGCTGCATGACAACCGCCGCCCTGAACCGGCCCTGGCTGGTGCTGGCCGGCCTGGCGCTGGGCGTCACCGTCACCAACGGCTTCGCGCGCTTTGCCTATGGCCTGCTGCTGCCGGCCATGAAGTCGGAAATGGCCTGGACCTACGCCCAGGCCGGCTGGTTGAACACCGCCAACGCGCTGGGCTATGTCGGCGGCGCGCTGCTCACCCTGCTGCTGATCCGCCGCGTGCCGCCCACGCGGCTGTTTGCCATCGGCATGGTCACCACCACGCTGGCGCTGCTGGCCACAGGGCTGAGCGCGGCGCTGTGGTGGCAGACGCTGTGGCGCATTGCCGCAGGCGTTCTGGGGGCGATGTCGTTTTCCACCGCTGGCACGTTGGCAGCGGGGCTGTTCCAGCTTGATCCGCGTCGCAACGCGCTGGCCATCGCCATCCTGTTTGGCACCGGCGGCGGCCTGGGCATCGTGCTGGCGGGCGCGGTCTTGCCGCTGATGCTGCAGGCTTGGGGGCCGGCGTCGTGGCCGATGGGCTGGATCGTCATCGGCGCCATCAGCCTGTGCTGCGTGCCGCTGAGCCTGTGGGCGGCAGCGCAGCTGCACACGCCCGCGCTGGCCCTGCACAAGGCTCTGCAGAAGGCCGCCGCCACGCCCTTGCCGCTGCGCCGCATGCTGCCCGAGCTGGCCGGCTACGCGGGCTTCGGCCTGGGCTATATCGTCTACCTGACCTTCCTGTCGGCATGGATGACCGAACAGCGCGCCAGCGCCGGTTTCATCGCACTGGTGTGGGTGGTGCTGGGCACCAGCATCTGCCTGTCGCCGTTTGTCTGGCGCCGCGTGCTGGCGCGCCACGCATCGGGCCTGCCGCTGGCGTTGATCCTGAGCTGCATCGCCATCGGGTCCGCACTGCCGGTGGTGTTGCCAAACGGGCCCGTGCTGCTGGTCTCCGCCGTGGTCTTCGGCCTGTCGGTCTTCATGGCCCCAGGCGCGGTGACCCACTTCGCGCGGCAGAACCTGCCGCCCAGTGCCTGGGGCCGCGCCATCAGCCTGTTCACGCTGGTCTTTGCGGTGGCCCAAACTGCAGGCCCTTATGGCGCCGGGCTGCTGGGCGATCTGTTTGGCAACATCGGCGTCAGCCTGCTGGCGGCAGCGGGGCTGCTGCTGATTGGCGCGGCGCTGGCCTTGCTGCAACGGCCGCTGCAGCAGCCGGCGTCACCAGCCCGGTGATGCATACGCTGCAACCCGTGGCTCGTTCAGAGCGTCTGCGTCAGCCCCGCTCCATGGACGAGGTGATCCGCCTGAAACCCTGAGGTCAGGGCCATGGGTGCGGCCAAACCCGCCAGGGCTGCGGCCTGACCTGGGACCTGCTGGGCCGGATCGCCTTAAGGTCACGCAGCTGCGCGCGAAAGCGATCGTAGATTCCAGGACAACCTCTCGCCTACTTCACCAACTCCATCAGCTTGTCGAAGCTGTTGACAACGTCGTACTTCACGTTCTCAGGTGCGTACCGCCGGTTGATCTGATCAAAGAATCTTCGTGCGCATTCGATCTTGGTTGCTTCAATCTTGCGCAGCTCCATCGACGACATCGAGCCCTTGGTCTCGGCGACGAAGTACACGTGCTTGACCACGCCATCCTTGAAGGCGATGGCCCAGTCCGGGTTGTAGTCGCCTACGGGCGTGGGGATCAGGAAACCGCGTGGCAGCTTGGCGTAGACGACCACCTCGGTGCTGGTCTCGAGCCCCTCGGCGAGTTCCCGCTCTTTGGAAGAGTTTGAGTCGGGCAGGACGAAGTCGTAGATGTGATGGCGCGGTGTCTTGACCGCTTTGCTGAAGTCCTGCTTGGTCTGGTCCTTGGTGAAGATGTCCAGCTCATAGCGTTCCTCCACCGGGTCGTAGGCCAGGTGCTCAACGATCATCGTGGCCTTCTGCTCATTGATCAGCCGCCTGGCCTCGGCAATGAAGTGCTCG
>JAYVSX010000020.1:0-38243 GCA_043774975.1 Rubrivivax sp. | reverse complement strand
GGCTCGATGGACCTGGTGGTGCGCCAAGGCAACAGCCAGTCCGTTCAGGTCCAGGCCGACGACAACCTCTTGCAGCTGTTGGAAACGGTGGTCGAAACCGGCAAGGAAGGGCCAGTCCTCAAAGTCCGGTGGAAGAAGGGCCAAAGCCTTCAAACCCGATCGAAGATCTTGGTCACGGTGGTGGTGCCCAAGTTGACGGCGCTGTCGGCAGCGGGCTCGGGCGACATGTCGGTCGAGTCTTTCAACACGCCCGTTTTCAAACTGGCCATTTCAGGTTCCGGGGACGTCAAGCTGGTCGGTATGACCACTGCAGACCTGGGAATTCAAATTTCCGGCAGTGGTGATGTGGCGGGCACGGGCAGCGCTGCCAAGCTCAAGATCAGCATCGCCGACAGTGGCAGTGTGACCAAGCGCTGATCACGCGCTTCAAGGCCTGACCAGGGCTTCAAGACGGGCCAAGTCAGGCCCGCTGACCTGCTGCAGAGGCACCGGCAACGGCGACAATAGCGCCAGTGAACATTGAAGTTGCCCCTGCGCCCGTGTGGCGCCACCCCGAGTTTGCCCGCGGCGCCCGCGAGATGTTGGGCACCGCCATCGGCATCGCCGCCTGGGGCCTGATCACCGGTGTGGCGATGGGCAAGAGCGGACTGCCCCTGCCGTTGATGGCCTTGATGTCACTGCTGGTTTTTGCCGGCAGCGCACAGCTGGCGGTTCTGCCGCTGATGGCCAGTGGTGCGCCGGTCTGGGTGGTGTGGGCCACTGCACTGTGTGTCAACCTGCGCTTTGTCATCTTCAGCGCCGGCTGGCGACCCTACTTCGTGGTTTACCCCTTCTGGACCCGCCTGCGGGTGGCCTACTTCACGGCCGACTTGAACTACGTGCTGTTCATGCGCCGCTTCCCGGAGCCACGCCCCGGGCCTGAACAGTTGCCCTACTTCTGGGGTGGGGTGGCGCTGAACTGGCTGGCCTGGCAAGTGCCCTCGCTGATCGGCATTTTTCTGGCCGACGCCGTGCCCGTGCATTGGGGCATCGGGTTTGCGGGCACCTTGGCGCTGCTGGGCATAACGCTGTCCTTGCTCAACGACAAGGCCACCGCGGTGGCCGGCGCCGTGGCGGGCTGTGCTGCCGTGGCCGCCTACGCCATGCCCTTCAAGCTCAACATCGTGGTCGCCATTGCCGCTGCGGTGGCCATGGGCTTGCTGATGGACCACCGCCCGCCGTCGCGCGCGGCAACGCCTTTGGACGACAAGACATGAGCGCGCCGGGCCGCTCCCAAGGGCTCATCCCGAAGCGCGCAGCGCGCAGGGTGATCAAGTGACCGTCATGAGCACCGCTGAAGGGCTGATCGCCGTCGTCGGCCTGGCCTTGCTGACGGTGACGACGCGCGGCTTCTTCTTTCTGAGCCAGCGCGAAATCCCGTTTCCAACCTGGCTCAGCCACGGCCTGCGCTATGCGCCATTGGCGGCGTTGGCGGCGGTGGTGGTGCCCGAGGTGGTGCTGCTGCAGGGCCAGTTGATCGACACCTGGAAAGACGCCCGCCTGTTTGCGGTGGTGGCCGCAGGCGCCTACTTTGCCTGGCGCAGGGGCATCCTGGGCACCATCCTGTGTGGCATGGCGGTGCTGCTGCCCTTGAAGTTGGGCCTGGGCTGGTGAGGCGCTTCCTTAGAATTCCTGGGCCAACCGAACGACTTGTAGGACTCCATCCATGAACGTGCTGCGCTTCGGCGACTTGATTTCCAAAGGCCTGGTGGCCGGGCAGCGGGTTTTCATCCGCGCCGACCTCAACGTGCCGCAAGACGACAGCGGGCGCATCACCGAAGACACCCGCATTCGCGCCAGCGTGCCTTGCATCCGCATGGCGCTGGACGCGGGTGCGGCCGTGATGGTCACGTCGCACCTGGGCCGGCCCACCGAGGGCGAGTTCAAGCCGGCAGATTCGTTGGCGCCGGTGGCGGCACGCTTGTCAGAGCTGCTGGGCTGCCCCGTGCCCCTGAAGTCAAACTGGGTGGATGGCGTCGAAGTCGCGCCGGGCCAGGTGGTGCTCTTGGAAAACTGCCGCGTCAACAAAGGCGAAAAGAAGAACAGCGAGGAACTCAGTCGCAAGATGGCCGCGCTGTGCGACATCTTTGTGCACGACGCCTTTGGCACCGCGCACCGCGCCGAGGCCAGCACCTATGGCATCGCGCAGTTCGCCAAGATCGCCTGTGCCGGCCCGCTGCTGGCGGCCGAGATCGACGCCGTCACGCGCGCACTGGCCGCGCCCAAGCGGCCGCTGCTGGCCATCGTCGCGGGCAGCAAGGTCAGCACCAAGTTGAGCATCCTGCAGGCTCTGGCGGGCAAGGTCGACGGGCTGATCGTGGGTGGTGGCATCGCCAACACCTTCATGTTGGCTGCGGGCTTGCCGATCGGCAAAAGCCTGGCTGAGCCCGACCTGCTGGACCAGGCCAAAGCGGTGATCGCGTCGATGCAAGCCCGCGGCGCGGCGGTACCGATTCCGCAGGACGTGGTGGTGGCCAAGACCTTCAGCGCCAATGCACCCGCCACCGTGAAGGCCGCAAAGGATGTTGCCGCCGACGACCTGATCCTGGACATCGGCCCGCAGACCACGGCCTTGCTGGCGCAGCAGATCATGGCGGCCGGCACGGTGGTGTGGAACGGCCCGGTGGGTGTGTTCGAGTTTGACGCGTTCAGCCACGGCACCGAGGGCATCGCCCGCGCCATCGCCGCCAGCAGCGCCTTCAGCATTGCCGGGGGTGGCGACACGCTGGCGGCGATTGCCAAGTACGGCATTGAGAAGGACGTGGGCTACATCAGCACCGGTGGCGGCGCCTTTCTGGAAGTCCTGGAGGGCAAGACCTTGCCGGCCTTCGAGATCCTGGCCCGGCGCGCCAACGGCTGAGCTTGAAGCTGCGCGGGCGGCCAGCCGTTGCGCGCTGAGCCCCGCGCCGTAACGCGGTGGTAACTGGGGCTCGTCACTGGCGCCCGTAACTAGCGCCGGTGTGGCGCGCCCATAATCCGCCCGCCTGCTGTCTTCCCCCGGAGCCTTAACCCATGACCCGTGCCACCAAGATTGTTGCCACCCTCGGCCCGGCGTCCAGCGACCCTGAGGTGCTGGAACGCCTGTTGCGGGCCGGTGTCGATGTGGTGCGCTTGAACTTCAGCCACGGCAGGGCGCAAGACCACACCGACCTGGCCGCACTGGTGCGCCGCGTGGCCTTGAAGGTGGGCAAACCGGTGGCACTGATGGCCGACCTGCAGGGCCCCAAGATTCGGGTGGGCAAGTTTGTCGATGGCAAGGTCAACCTGGAAGTCGGCGCCGCCTTTGTGCTGGACGCTGCGCGCACCGAGCTCGGTGATCTGAACGGCGTGGGCCTGGACTACAAAGAGCTGCCGCGCGACGTGCGGCCTGGCGACACGCTGCTGCTCAACGACGGCATCATCAAGTTGACCGTGGAAGCCGTGCGTGGCGAAGAAGTGCACACGCGGGTTGTGCTGGGTGGCGTGCTGTCCAACAACAAGGGCATCAACAAGGCGGGCGGTGGCTTGACCGCGCCTGCGCTGACCGCCAAGGACATGGAGGACATCAAGACCGCGGTGGCCTTCCAGTGTGATTACCTGGCGGTGAGTTTTCCCAAAAACGCCACCGACATGGAAATGGCCCGTCAGCTGGCCAACGTGGCGGGTGAGCCGTTTCGCCACAAGCCGGCGCTGATTGCCAAGATTGAGCGCAGCGAAGCCATTCCGCAGTTGGAAGCGATCCTGCGCGCCAGCGACGGCATCATGGTGGCGCGCGGCGACTTGGCGGTTGAAGTTGGCAATGCGGCGGTGCCAGCCTTGCAAAAACGCATGATCCGCATGGCCCGTGAGCTGGACAAGGTGGTCATCACCGCCACGCAGATGATGGAAAGCATGATCCTGGCCCCGGTGCCCACCCGCGCCGAGGTCAGCGACGTGGCCAACGCGGTGCTGGACGGCACCGACGCGGTGATGCTCAGCGCTGAAACCGCGGCCGGCAAATACCCGGTGGAAACCGTGGAGCAGATGGCGCAGATTGCACTGGAGGCCGAGCGCGCCGAAGACGTGTCGATCGAGACCGACTTCACCAACAAGCGTTTTGGCCGCATCGACCAGAGCATTGCAATGGGCGCGCTGTTCACCGCCCACCACCTGGGTTGCAAGGCCATCATTGCGCTCACCGAAAGCGGCTCGACCGCGCTGTGGATGAGCCGGCACAACATCAAGGTGCCGATCTACGGCCTGACCTCACAGCAGGGCTCGGAACGCCGCATGACGCTGTACCGCAACGTGCGCCCGCTGCTCATGCCCAAGATGAACGACCGCGACGCGGCGCTGGCCAAAGCCGAAGCGCTGTTGGTCGAACGGGGTGTGCTGCAGCCCGGCGACACCTATGCCATCACTTGCGGTGAGCCAATGGGCTACCCCGGTGGCACCAACATGCTCAAGGTCTGCCAAGTGCGCTGAGCGCCACCGATTCGCGCACGCTGCCCACCATGGCCGCCACCTGGGCGGCCATGCCGACGGGTTGCAGGTCCAGCCCCGGCTGTTGCAGCGCAAAGACGCGAAACATCTCGTCGGCAAAGCCGTGACCGACATGGGCGATGCCCGTGAAGTCGACCTCGGCGTGGCGAAAGGCCTGCAGCCGGTGCACGGCGCGCTTGGCGTCCGCGCGCGAAGCCAACATGGCGCCCAGCTGGTTGCCTGTGAGCAGGTGCAAAGGTACCGACGTGCGCTCAAACGCATAGCCGTTGCCACTGCTGCTGTGTTCGCGCAGCACGTCGTCCAGCGTGCGCAAGGTGTCCAGCGTGATGGCCAGGTAGACCGAAGTGCCGGTGCGCGACGCCGGGCGGCGCGTCTTCCAGGCCCGCTTGCCCCAGGAGCAACATTGGAAGGCTGCGGCATTGGCATGCAGGTCAAAGATGTCGGCCAGCCGCGAGGTGAAAAACAGACCGTGGCCGCAGTGCCGATCAGGCGCACTGGTCAGCTTGCCTTTGCTCAGTTCAAGCATCGCCAGCTGGGGGTCGTGAATGTCAAAGCTCTGTGCAACGCGCACAAACAAGCCACAGCCGTCGTCTGACACCAGCAACTGCATTTGAAGGGGGGTCTGGCGCATCGACACCGTCACGCTGCTGCCCCCGCTGTGGTCAATGGCGTTGTTGAGCAGCTCGGTGAAGGCGTGTTCGGCCATGCGCGCCACTTCGGCGGGCAGCTCGAAGCGGGGCGCGAAGTCGCGACGCCAAGGCAGGTCTTCCTGCAGGCCCGTCAAACCGTAGCGCCGCACCACTTGGCGCAGCGGGCCTGGCCGGTACAGGGGCTTTCGCGGCGAGCCCAGGCTGGTCAGCCACTGTGAAGCAACCAACTTGCGCAGCACATGCCCGGCTCGTCGCCGGCTGATGTTCAGGCGCTCCATCAGGTGAGCAGGCAGGGACTCGCCGTGCTCGAGGGCGGCCTCGGTGATCCACTGGGTCAAAGGGGCGATGTCGATGCGTGCCATGTAAAGCCTCATTCGCGCCCGACCAAAGCACAGGAAGTGGGTCGAGCTCTGCTGGTCAGTGTCGGGTGTAACGGCATGCAGCTTGAGTGCGAAAAGCGGCACGTTTTGCCGCCAGATCCTGACCTGCACTCGTGTGTGGATGCCGTTAATGCCTGTCAGTCACTGCCATTGGCGGGCCTAAAATCAAGTTGGTTACGGCTGGGTTACCAGGCCGCCTTGGCTCATTCCCGCCTCGTCCCATCACCCGGAGTTCTTCATGCCACTCGTTTCCATGCGCCAGCTGCTGGACCACGCCGCCGAACACCGCTACGGCATCCCGGCCTTCAACGTCAACAACCTGGAGCAGGTGCAGGCCGTGATGCAGGCGGCGGCCGAAGTCGGTGCACCGGTGATCCTGCAAGCCAGCGCAGGAGCTCGTAAATACGCCGGCGAAGCCTTCATCAAACACCTGATTCAAGCCGCCGTGGAAGCCTACCCGCAGGTGCCGCTGGTCATGCACCAGGACCACGGCCAAACCCCGGCCATCTGCCAAGGCGCCATCAACCTGGGCTTTGGCTCGGTGATGATGGACGGCTCACTGCGAGAAGACGGCAAGACCCCGGCCAGCTTTGACTACAACGTCGAGGTCACCCGCAAGGTGGTCGACATGGCACACGCCGTGGGTGTCACCGTGGAAGGTGAACTCGGTTGCCTGGGCAACCTGGAAACCGGCGACGCGGGCGAAGAAGACGGCATTGGCGCGGTGGGCAAGCTGGATCACAGCCAGATGTTGACCGACCCCGAAGAAGCCGCCGTCTTTGTGAAGGCCACGCAACTCGACGCGCTGGCCATCGCCATCGGCACCAGCCATGGCGCCTATAAATTCAGCCGCAAGCCCACGGGCGACATCCTGGCCATTGGCCGCGTCAAGGAAATCCACAAGCGCATTCCCAACACCCACCTGGTGATGCACGGGTCTTCCAGCGTGCCGCCCGAGTTGCTGGCCATCATCAACCAGTACGGGGGCCACATGAAAGAGACCTACGGCGTGCCGGTGAGCGAAATTCAAGAGGCCATCAAGCACGGCGTGCGAAAGATCAACATCGATACCGACATCCGCTTGGCGATGACCGGCGCGGTGCGCAAGTTCCTGGCAGAAAACCCCGAGAAGTTTGACGCCCGTGAGTGGCTCAAACCGGCCCGCGAGGCGGCTTACCAAATCTGCAAGCAGCGCTACCTGGAGTTTGGCTGCGAAGGCCAGGCGCCCAAGATCAAGCCTTTGACGCTGATCGACGTGGCAGGGCTGTACGCCAGCGGCCAGTTGGCACAAGTGGTGCAGTGAGGCATGGCGCCCGCCGTTCAGCGGCGGGTGCGCAAAGACGGCAGGGCCGGTTCACGACCGGCCGTTCGCCTTCACATTCGCCTTCACATTCAGCGCGCCAGTTCGGCGCGCACGCCGTCGTCCAGCAGGTGGTGCTGCGGCCCGCGTTGGGCAATCTTCAAGGCGCCCAGGCGGTTGCCCAGGGCCACGCTGCGTTGCAGGCTCCAGCCCCTTTCCAGGCCAAACAGCAGCGCGCCGCGGAAGGCGTCGCCGCAGCCGGTGGGGTCGATCACTTCGCCGGCCTTCTGACCGGGCACGTGGGTGCGCTGGCCTTGCACCCACAGCTCGCAGCCTTCGGCGGCCAGCGTCACCACCACACCTTGAAGGTGCGAGCGTGACAGCGACTCCAAGGTCTGCCCGGTGCGGTCGCACAGCATGCGGCCTTCATAGTCGTTGACCGCTACCCAGGTGGCCAGGCGTACGAACTCCTGCAACTCGGGTCCGTCAAACTGCGGCAGCTGCTGGCCCGGGTCAAACACAAACGGGATGCCGGCGGCGTGCATCTGGCGCGCCCGGGTCTGCATGGCCTCGCGGCCGTCTGGCGCGATGATGCCGATGGCCAGATCCTGGCGCTGCGGGGCGGTTATCAGGTGGGCGTTGCTCATCGCACCCGGGTGGAAAGCGGTGATCTGGTTGTTGTCGCGGTCGGTGATGATGATGGCCTGCGCGGTGTGCAGTTCTTCGTCGAAGCGCACGTTGCTCACGTCCAGGCCCATGGCCTTGAAGCGCGCCAGGTAGTCGCTGCCGTCACTGCCCAGTGCGGCCATCACCACCGGCTCGCCGCCCAGCAGCTTCAGGGTGTAGGCGATGTTGCCGGCGCAGCCACCAAACTCGCGGCGCAGTGTGGGCACCAGGAAGCTGACGTTCAGGATGTGAACCTGGTCGGCCATGATCTGGTCGCCAAAGCGGCCAGGAAAGGTGGTGATGGTGTCGTAGGCGAGGGATCCGCAGATCAGCGCGGGCATGGCAGCTCCGTTGGGGTTGTCGCGGCGCGCGGCGCGCGGCGCCGGGTGGGGGTCAGGGGTAGAACAGCTCGATGGTGTAAC
Source organism: Rubrivivax sp. (assembly GCA_043774975.1). Taxonomy (GTDB): domain Bacteria; phylum Pseudomonadota; class Gammaproteobacteria; order Burkholderiales; family Burkholderiaceae_C; genus Rubrivivax. Next base: position 30,325 of record JAYVSX010000020.1, on the reverse strand, counting down.
CGGCAATCGGCTGTTGGGCCATTTCACCGGTTGCGGCTGCCTGCACGGTGGCAAGCACAGCAAGTTCACGCCCTGCAGCAATTGTGGCCTGTGACGCCCCCAATTCCGACAGCCGCAGCACCTTGCGCGCGATCAGACGGCCCTGACCGTCGGAGAGCGTGAGATCCAGCGCAGGTACGGCCACTTCAATGCCACCGCGGTTGCGCAGAGTGACCTGCAGTTTGTAGAGGTTGGACTTCTCCACCCGAACCAGTCCGCTGCTGTCGACCGCCAGGTTTTCTATGGAACGCGCGGCCTCGACCCTGCAGCCCAGGGTGGCACAGGCTTGGTCCAGCCAAGGTCGGGTTTCGGGAACGTGCGCGGCCAAAACGTCGCGGTACTGCAGGGTGGCCTGTGCCGCCAGGGTCAGCGTGGCCAGCAGCGCCGTGGCGGCCAGAGCCGCGCGCACCTTGGGCGAGCGCCAACGTTCAGCGCGTTCGGCGCTGCGCACGAATGACGGCTTGTCGGCGGCGGTCTTGGCCCCGATTTCGGCCCCGATTTCAGCCCGGTCTTCGACCGCGCTGTCGGTCTTCGGTTCGGCGGGTCTCGGGCTCGGTGGCTTGCTGGACCGGCCGCCGATCGACGTTTTCTCTGCGGGCGGCAAGGGCGGCGAACCAGGCCGCGCTGCGGGGTGGGCAAACTCAAAATCGGCTTCGGCCCCTGTGTGTGCAGGGCTGCCGGCGGTCTGCTTGGGCAAACCGGTGTCCAGGTCGACCAGGCCTTCCAGTGCGTTGAAGACCTGCGAGCATCGACCGCAGCGCACCCAGCCTTCCGAGACCCGCAACTGGTCGGGCACAACGCGAAAAACCGTGCCACAAGCGCTGCAGCGGGTGGCCAGACCGGTGGCCATCAGTGCTGCGCCTTCAGGGGTGGAGCGGGCGCTGGCCGCACATCAGGATCCAGCCGTCATCCTGAGCCGCCACCGTCAATTTCAGCCACGGCGCGTAGGCCGCCGCGACCTCTTCGGCCTGGCGCTCCAGGATGCCGGCCAGAACCAGCCAGGCGCCTGGCTTCAGGTGGCCGCACAGCAGCGGCGCCAGGATCTTCAGCGGGGTGGCCAGGATGTTGGCCAGCACCACACCGTAGTGGCCCTGCGCCCGGTCCGGCAGGCCGGTCATCAGCGCCACGCCGTTGTGGGCTGCGTTGTCGCGGGTGGACTGCACGGCGGCGGGGTCGATGTCGACCGCGTCGATGTCCTGGGCGCCCATCAGCGCCGCCCCGATCGCCAAGATGCCCGAGCCGCAACCGTAGTCCAGCACGCGCGTCAGGTCAGCGCTCAGGCCGTCGCTGGCCAGCCAGCGCAAACACATCCGGGTGGTGGGGTGGGTGCCGGTGCCAAAAGCCAAGCCCGGGTCCAGACGCATGACCTTTTGCGCGGCTGCGGGCGGCTCGTGCCAGCTGGGCACGATCCAGAAGGTGGGCGTGATCGGGACCGGCGTGAACTGACTCTGGGTGATGCGCACCCAGTCCTGGTCGGCCAGTTCCGACAGGGCCTGCACGCTCAGACCAGCGGCCCAGTCCTGGGCCAGCAAAAGCGTGGCGGCCTGCTCAGCGGAGCGTTCGTTGTCAAACAGTGCCTTGACGGTGGAGCGGTCCCAGCCGGCGGCCGGGGCCGGCATGCCGGGTTCGCCAAACAGCGCCCGTTCGCCCTCGGTGCCGGCGTCGGCATCTTCAACCGACACCGAGAGCGCGTCCAGTTCGTCCATCAACACATCGGACACCGGCTCAACCAAGGCCTGTGGCGCACGCAGCACAAGTTCAAACATCAGAAGAGCTTACCGTCGATGCTGACTGAGCCAGCCTTCCAGGTAGTGGATGTTCGTGCCACCTTCGATGAACTTGGCGTCGGCCATCAGTTCGCGGTGCAAGGGGATGTTGGTCTGGATGCCTTCCACCACGGTTTCCGACAGCGCCGTGCGCATGCGCGCCAGCGCTTGGTTGCGGGTGTCGCCATGGCAGATGATCTTGCCGATCATCGAGTCGTAGTTGGGCGGCACAAAGTAGTTGGTGTAGATATGCGAGTCGACCCGCACGCCCGGCCCGCCGGGCGCATGCCACAAGGTGATGCGGCCCGGTGAAGGCACAAACTTGTAGGGATCTTCGGCGTTGACGCGGCATTCAATGGCATGCCCGCGCAGTTCGATGTTGCGCTGCGTGAAGGGCAGCTTTTCACCCGCCGCGACGCGAATCTGCAGTTGCACGATGTCGATGCCGGTGACCATCTCGGTCACGGTGTGCTCGACCTGCACGCGGGTGTTCATCTCGATGAAGAAGAACTCGCCGTTCTCGTACAAGAATTCGAAGGTGCCGGCACCGCGGTAGCCGATCTTCTTGCAGGCCGCAGCACAGCGCTCGCCAATCTTTTCAATCACCCGGCGCGGGATGCCTGGCGCAGGGGCCTCTTCAATGATCTTTTGGTGCCGGCGCTGCATGCTGCAGTCACGTTCACCCAGCCACACGGCGTTCTTGAAGTTGTCCGCCATGATCTGGATTTCAATGTGGCGCGGGTGCTCCAGGAACTTTTCCATGTACACCGCCGGGTTGCCAAAGGCAGCACCCGCCTCGGCCCGCGTGGTTTGCACGGCGTGGATCACGGCGGCTTCGGTGTGCACCACCCGCATGCCGCGCCCACCGCCGCCGCCGGCAGCCTTGATGATCACCGGGTAGCCAATGGCCCGCGCCTGGCGGATGATTTCCTTGGGGTCGTCGGGCAGCGCGCCCTCGCTGCCGGGCACACAAGGCACGCCGCTCTTGATCATGGCCTGCTTGGCACTGACCTTGTCGCCCATGATGCGGATGCACTCGGACGTGGGCCCGATGAAGACAAAACCGCTGCGCTCCACCCGTTCGGCAAAGTCGGCGTTTTCGCTGAGGAAGCCGTAGCCGGGGTGGATGGCTTCGGCGTCGGTGACCTCGGCCGTGGCAATGATGGCCGGCATGTTGAGGTAGCTCAGCGAGCTGGCGGCCGGGCCGATGCACACGGCTTCGTCGGCCAATTTCACGTACTTGGCCTCGCGGTCGGCTTCGGAGTAGACGACCACCGACTTGATGCCCATCTCGCGGCAGGCTCGCTGGATCCGCAGGGCGATCTCCCCCCGATTCGCAATCAGAATTTTCTTGAACACAAAACCGCCCGCGCTCAGTCGACGATGAACAAAGGCTGGCCGAACTCCACCGCCTGCCCGTTTTCGCACAGGATGCGCAGCACCTTGCCTTCGCAGTCGGCCTCGATCTCGTTCATGATCTTCATGGCTTCGATGATGCAGGCCGCTTGACCGACCTTGATGTGGTCGCCAAGCTCGACAAAAGACTTGGAGCCGGGGCTGGCCGAACGGTAGAAGGTGCCGACCATGGGGGACTTGATGACCTTGCCTTCGGCCACGGGCGGGGTTCCCATCGGCAAACTTCCGGCAACGCCAGGCGCGGCTAACCCAGGCATGGCCACCGGGGCGGCCATCATCATCGGTGCGGCCGCAGCGGCCACGCCAGCCTTGACGATGCGAACCTTGCCTTCGGCTTCGGTGATCTCCAGCTCGGAGATGTTGGATTCGGACACCAGGTCGATCAGGGTCTTGAGTTTGCGCAGGTCCATCTTGGAAAGGTCCTCGAGGTCGGTGGCCAGCTGAGCTGGTCTTGGTGGGTGCGCCGAAGGCCGGCGCCAAAAAAGTAGGTTGATTCAGGCCGGGGAAATCGAACTCAGCGCGTGACTCAGCGCCAGGCGATAGCCGTTGACACCCAGGCCAACAATCACGCCGGCGGCCAATTCGGAAAGGTAGGAATGGTGGCGGAAGGCTTCGCGCCGGTGCACATTGCTGATGTGAACCTCAATGAACGGCAGCGCCACGCCGGCCAGCGCGTCGCGCAACGCCACGCTGGTGTGGGTCAGGCCAGCGGGGTTGATGATGATGAAATGGCATCCATCGGTGCGCGCGGCATGGATCCGGTCGATCAGCACACCTTCGTGGTTGCTTTGCAGCGTTTGCAGTTTGACGCCTGCATCGGCGGCGATCTTGACCAGTTCAGCCTCAATTTGCGGCAAAGTCTCGGCGCCATAGATCTGCGGCTCGCGCGTGCCAAGCAAGTTGAGGTTGGGGCCGTTGAGAACGAGGATGCTCATGAATGCCATAGACCGGGTTTGCCGGAGGCGCGACTTTACGCTTTTTGCAGTGCTTTAAAAGCCGCTGGCTGTCAGATGACAGGAAAACCCCGACTCAGGCGGTTTTGGTCCAGGTCATCAGCTGATCCAGGGTGGTGGCTCCGGCTTTGCGGTGGGCGACCTGCCCGCGGGCGTCGAAGGCCACCGTGAAAGGTAGGCCCGCCTGGCTGTTGCCCAACTGGCGACTGACCTCGGCGCCTTCAAAACCAGCCAGACCGATGGTATAGCTGACCGGTGAGCGCGCCAAGAAATCGCGCACGGCCTGGGCCTTGTCCACCGCCAAGCCCACCACCTGCCAGCCCTGTGGGCCCAAGGCCTTGGCAAAGCGGTCCAGTTCGGGCATCTCCTTGACGCAGGGCGGACACCAAGTGCCCCAGAAGTTGAGCAACACCGGCTTGCCCAGCAGTCTGGACATCTCCAAGACGCCGCCATCGGGCCGCTCAAACTTCATTTGCCACAGCGAGAAGGCCGCCTCGCCGGCAGGCGTTTGCGCCTGCTGGGTGGCAGACCGCAGCTCACGCTGCTGCTGCCAGGCGGCGCCGGCCAGGGCTGCGGCCGCGCCAGCCCCGCCCATCAACCAGAGGCGGCGCTTCATGAGGGCCGGGCGGCGTCTGCCGCGTGGCCGCTGGCCATCAGGCGCAGCAAGGCACTGCGGTCGCCGCGCCAGCTGCGCCCGTTGGCGTCGGGTTTGAGCGCGCCACGCTGGTCGTCGGCGTCGTGCAGCATCAGGTGCACGGTCACCGGCTCACCCAGCGAAGGGCTGTTGGAACTGACGGTCAACACGTTGAGGGGCTCCCTTTTGCCGGGCCGGTCGAGGCTGCCGACATCGTAGTCCTGCCCCGCGTTGATCAGCATGATCTCAGCCGCCTTGGGGTCATCGCAATACAAGTCCAGGTGCACCGCCGACAGTCGGGTGGCGGTGCCGCGCCAGGCGGCGCCCGACAGATGGGGGCGGAACTCGGCCAGGCGGTCCAGCCACAGCAGTGCCACTTCGCGCAGCGCCAGCAGCTCGGCAGCTTGGGTGTCGGCGCAGAACAGCGCGATGTGTTCGCGCACCGCAGCTTCCAGCTCTTCATGGCTGGGCAGCTCAGGGCGGTTGCCAAAGTGGCGCGCTGCCTTGCGCTTGGCGCTGGCGTATTCCATGCCCTCGTCCACCACCAGCTGAGCCGCCGCAGCAGCGATTTCTTGCGCCACAGTCATGGCAACTGCACCCCACCCATGCGAGCTTCGATGGTAGCGGCGCGGCTCAGGACATATTCCGAGTTGGGCCGTTTCTCAAACCGCTTGGGCGCCGGCAGCATGACCGCCAGCCGGGCGGCCTGGGCCGGCCCCAGGCGCGCGGCGTCCAACCTGAAGTAGTGCCGGGCAGCAGCTTGGGCACCAAAAACACCCTCGCCCCATTCCACGTTGTTGAGGTAAATCTCCAGCAATCGCTCTTTGCTGAGCAGCGCTTCCAGCATCAAGGTGATCAGCAGCTCCTGGGCCTTGCGCAGCACCGTGCGCTCGCCAGACAAAAAGAGGTTCTTGGCCAACTGCTGGCTGATGGTGGAGCCGCCCACCACCTTGGGCACCACTCGGCGGCCGGGTGCGCGCTGGGCTTGTCGGTCGGCACGGACTTCGGCCTGCTGATTGCGGCCCCAGGCCTTTTCAAGGGCCGCCCAGTCCACGCCGGCGTGTTCGGCAAAGCCGGCGTCTTCGCTGGCGATCACCGCGCGTTTCAGGTGAACGGCGATGTCTTTCCGGTCCACCCAGTCCTGGCTCCAGGCCAGCGGGTGTTTCTCGACCATCAGGCGCCAGGCTTCGCTGCGCTGGAAGGTGGTGGACTGGGGGTCGATCACCGCCATCATGGCGACGCGCGCCGCAAACACCAGCTGCAGGCAGACCAGGCACAGGGCCAGCAACGCCACGATGCGCAGCCCATGCCCCAACCAAGTTGAGCGTTGTTTCATCGACCGGCTGCCATTTCGGCGCGCAAGGCTGCCAACACGGGCAGCGTATCGGGCCGCACACCATGCCAGAAGTAAAAGGCCTCGGCGGCCTGCTCCACCAGCATGCCCAGGCCGTCACGCGGCAACGCGCCCAGGCGCTGAGCCCAGCTTAAAAAGGGATCGGCGGCTGGGCCGTACATCAGGTCCAGCGCCAGGGTGCCGGGCTGGATGGCCGCCTGGCTGACAGGCGAGGGCGCGCCCAGCAGGCTGGCTGAGCTGGCGTTGAGCACCACGTCGAATCTGGGGCCCGCGGTGACCAAGCCGGTGGCCGTCAACTCAACGCCATGCTCGAGGGCCCATGCCGCGTGGCGTTGCACCAGTTCGGCAGCCTTGTGGGCGGTGCGGTTGGCCACCACCACCTGGGCTGGGCTGGCGCTGAGCAAGGGCCCCAGGACGCCGGCCCCCGCGCCGCCTGCACCCACCAGCAAGACCCGCAGGCCACGCAGCACGCGGCCGGCGCCCTGTTCGATGTCGCGGACCAAGCCCACGCCGTCGCTGTTGTCGGCCCACCAGCCGCTGGTGTCCAGTCGCAGCACGTTGGCCGCGCCGGCCAGCCGTGCGCGTGCCGTGCAGTGGGCGGCCAGATTCGCAGCCTCGAACTTGAAAGGCACGGTCACGTTGCAACCCCGGCCACCGTGCGCTGCAAAGTCGCGCACCGCCTGGGCGAAACCATCCACCGGGCACAGCACACGGCCATAGCTGACGGCCTGCCCGGTTTGCTGGGCAAACAGCGCGTGAATGAATGGGCTGCGGCTGTGGGCCACGGGGTTGCCCAGCACCGCGTAATGGTCAATCTGATGGTCGGTCGGATTCAGAGCCACCTCAGCGTGCACTCAAGGTGGTTTCCAGTCCGTCTTCCCGCGTGAAGCGAAAACGCGACGTGACCACGATCTGGTCGGCCTGCGTGCGCATGGCCGAAGTAAAAGCGCCAAAGGGCGCCGACGCCCGCACGATGGCCACGGCCTGCTGGTCCAGGCGGGGTGACTTCGACGGGCGGATGACTTCGGTGTCGACCACGCGGCCGGCAGCGTCCACCGTGACGTTCATCGTCAACTCGCCATACAGCTTGCGGCCGTTGTGCGACGGAAAGTCACGCGTGCCACGGTCTTCGATGCGACGGCGCAGTGCGTCGTAGTACAGCGCGTACACCTCTTCGCGCGTGGCGGGGCTGATGTAGCGCTTTTTGGGTCGGGCGTTTTCTTCATTGACGCGCTTTTCAATCTCCGCCAGCAGGCGCAGCAGCTGGCGGCGGCGTTCGTCTTGCTCGCGCTCTTGCGGCGTGCCGTTGTCGCGCCGGGGGTCGGGCGGCGGCAGGGTGGCCACCTCGCGCCGTATCTGGGCCAGCAGCTGCTGCTGCTCTTGCTGCATTTGCTCGATGCGGCGGCGCGCGTCGTCGGGCGAGTCGCCCAGTTGCACGGTGGGTGCGTTGGGCAGGGGCGACGTCGCTCGCCCCTTGGCGGCCTCACCGCCACCGGCCAGGTTGGCTTGGGCGATGGCCTGGGCCTGCTGCGGCGCCTCGCTGCTGCGCGAGTTGACCAGGATCACATCCAGCGGCGTGTCCTTGAACACGCGCTGAATGGCCGCGGGGTCCACGAAACGCACCGTCAACAGCACCGCGTGCACCGCCGCAGAGGCGAGCAGCGCCCATTGCAAGGTGGACAGTTCGCGCCAGCGCATGGGGTTCAGTCGACCTGGGCCACCGGTGCAGGTGAAGCGCTGGCTTCGCCGCCTTTGTCACTTCTGTTGTCAGTGCTGTCGTCAGTGCTGCTGCCACTGCTGTTATCACTGCTGTTGTCATGGCCGCCGACATCGATGGCGATCTGCAATGCGCCCACCGCTTCGCCCTCATCTTCGTCGGCAGCTTCATCGGTGGACGGCGCTGCCACGTCCAGGCGACTCAACAGCGAAGCATGCAGATCCAAGGTGAGCAGGTCCATGCCGGTGATGCGAGCCCGCACGCGGCTGTTGCGCGGCAGCTGGTCGGTGCCCGCCACCTTGAACACCAGAGGCAAGGTGTCGGCGCGCACCAGGCCTTCTTTCATCACGGTGGCGTCCAGCTCGGTGACCTCGTTCTGGGCCAACCAACGCAGCGTCCAGAAACGCTCAATGCCCTGCTGGAAGCCGTTGTAGGCGCTGTAGGCGGCGTCAAAGGCCGAAATCACTGAATACAGCGCGGCGTCCTTCGGTTTGAAGGGCGCGGCCAACGCCGCGGTGCGGCCGTTCCTTGCGCAGGCGATGATCTGCCACTGGTTGGCCAGGTCGACATAGCGGCGCAAGGGCGACGTGCTCCACGCGTATTGCGCCACCCCCAAGCCGGCATGCGGCGCGGGCTTGGTGCCCATCTTGACCTTGATGCCCGGCATCATGCTGGCCTGGCTGCGGTAGATGGCCGGCACGCCGTGCTCGGCCAGCCAGCCACCCCAGGTGCTGTTGGCCAGGATCATGGCCTCGGCCACGATCAGGTCCAGCGGCGCGCCGCGTTGGCGGGTGCTGATCTGCACCGGTTCGTCGCCCTGCGGTTCACCGGTGTTGCCTTCCAGGCGGAAGTTGTAGTCGGGGCGGTTGAAGGTTTCGGGCTTGCCACGCACGACCTCGCGCCGAGCCTTGAGTTCGCGGGCCAGACGAAAGGCAAAGGCCAGTTCCGGCGCCAAGGCGTAGGTCGGCGCCTCTTGCCCCGTGAGCGTGGCTTCGGTGACCGTGGCGTCCAGCTTGTCGTGGCGCAGGTTGGCCACGATCGGCACCCGCTCCAGCTTGGTTTCATGGCCGCGCACTTCCAGCGTGGCCTCGTCGAGCGTCACGTACAAGCTCACCGCCGGGCAGGCGCGGCCTTCGGCCAGCGTGTAGGCCTGCACCACGTCGTCGGGCAGCATGGTGATTTTCCAGCCCGGCATGTAGACCGTGGACAGGCGCTCGCGCGCCACCTTGTCCAGGCCCGAGTCGGGCGTGATGGCCAGGCCCGGCGCCGCGATGTGCACGCCAAACACCACGGTGCCGGTGCCCAGCCCCTGCACCGACAGCGCGTCGTCGATTTCGGTGGTGGCCGAGTCGTCGATCGAAAAGGCCTGCACCTGCGCAGCCATGGGCAGGTCTTCCTTGATCGCCGGCGCGGCCAAGGCGGGGAATGCATAGCCCTTGGGGAACTGGTCAAACAGGAAGCGCCGCCAGTGAAACTGGTAGGGGCTGGCGATGGCGCCGGCTGCGGTCAGCAGGTCCAGCGGCGCACGCTGGGCCCGCTTGCTGGCTTCGACCACGGCCTTGTATTCCGGCCCGTTTTTGTCGGGCTTGAAGAGGATGCGAAAGAGCTGCTCGCGCACCGGCGCCGGGCACTGCCCTTGCACCAGTTCCTGGGCCCAGGCTTCGATCTGCGCCGCGACTTGTTTTTTTCGCTCAATGCCCAGCAACGCGGCTTTGACCGTTTCTTCGGGCGCCTTCTTGAACTGGCCCTTGCCCAGCCGGCGAAAGTAGTGCGGCGCCTCAAACAGGCACAGCAAGGCCGCAGCCTGTTTTTCGGGGCCGGCCTTGGCGTCAAAGTACTCGCGCGCCAGGTCGGCAAAACCAAATTCAGCCTCGGGCGCAAATTCCCAGGCCAGGCTGAGGTCGATCTCGGCCGCCAGGGCCTGCGCCTGCGCCATCAACTCAGCCGGCGACGGTTTTTCAAAGCGCAACATCACGTTGACCGACTTGACCTTGACCCGCTTGCCCGAATCGAGCTCCACCTGCACGGAGCTCTCGGCTTCGGACATCACGCGGCCGGCGTGGAATTTGCCGGCGTCGTCAAAGAGTGCATACATGGGGGGATTGTCGCCGCTGTCGCCGCTGTGGCGCCGGCGTTCCCGCACGCACGGTGTTGGGACTTCGGCCATCACGAATGTTGCTGAGAACGCAGAATCGGGCCCTTTCCTGATTCAGGCCACTTTGGCCCGACCCTGCCATGCACGCACGTCTTTGCTCACCCAACCTTTCCCTTTTGCACCCCCGGTGGGTGCTGACGGCGGTTGCCGCTGCCGCGCTGGCGGCCGGTTGCGCCACCCCCATGGCGCCCGGCGCCGGGCCCTCGTTGGTAACCAGCCCGGAGCCGGCCCAAGGCCAGACCGTCGCGGCCCCGGCACCGGCAAGCCGCTTTGTGGGCTCAACACCGGCTCCGGCTGCGGCAGCTTCTGCACCGCCACCGGCCGCGGCAGCGCGCCCGGACCCGGCCGCGCCACGCCCGTTTGCCGACGTCAGCAAAGATGCCAAACAGCAGGACGGTTTTGTGCCGCTGTGGCGCAAGGACGAAAAGGTCTGGCTGGAAATCGCGCCCGAACGCCTGGGCAAGCCCATGCTGTTCAGCATCAACATTGCGCAGTCGGTGGGCGAACGCGGCTTGTACGGCAGCCAGATGGGGCCGCGCTGGCTGGTCGAGTTGCGCCGCATTGGCAACCAGATGCAGATGGTGGCGCGCCAACAGCAGTTTCGTGCGCCGCGTGACGCCGCCTCCAACCGCGCCACCGTTGAAGGCTTCAGCGACAGCCTGATCGCCTCGGCCCCAGTGGCCAGCGCCGAACACCCCGAGCGCAAGTCGGTGCTGGTCGACGCCAGTTTTCTGCTGGCTGATGTGATGGGCTACAGCACCCGTCTGGAAGCCGCCTTTCGCATGCCTTTCGCGGCCGACCGAGCCAACTCCTTTTTTGAGGCCGTGCGCGCCGAAGCGGGGCTGACCACGCTGGCGACCAAGGTTCACTTTTCGGTGCCACGTTTGTCGGCACCACCACTGACACCACCGTCTCCGGGCGTGCCGCAAACGCTGCCGCCTGCCACCACACCCGATGCGCGCAGCCTCTTCATCGGCTTCACCTACAACCTGCGCGAACTGCCCAAGGAGCCGATGGCCGTGCGCCCGGCCGACCCCCGCGTTGGTTTTTTCACCGACAGCTACACCGACCTGTCGGACGACTTCAAGCCCAACCCCAAGGTGCACAACCTCAAACGTTGGCGCTTGGACAGACAAGACCCGCAGGCGGCGCTGTCAGAGCCGGTCAAACCCATCACCTTCTGGTTGGACCGCAACATTCCCCAGCGCTACCGCGCCAGCGTCCAGGCCGGCATCCTGGAGTGGAACAAGGCCTTTGAGCGGATCGGGTTCAAGGACGCCATCGTGGCGCGCCAGCAGGCCGATGACGCCGGCTTCGACAACATGGACGCGGGCCATGCATCGATCCGTTGGTTTGTCGGCGCCGACGTGGGCTTTGCCATCGGCCCCAGCCACTCTGACCCGCGCACGGGTGAGATCCTGGACGCCGACATCGGCATGAGCGATGTTTTTGGCCGCGGCTCTCGCCGCTTGGCGCGCGATGACTTGTCGATGCCGCTGGGCAGCCGACAGGTGCCCGCCTGGCGCGCCGGACTGGACGCCCTGGGCCACGCTGGCAACAGCGGCAATCACCACCTCTGCAGCTACGCCGCCGACGGTGCCAACGAAATGCACTTTGCGCTGGACTTGCTGGAAGCGCGCGGTGAACTCGACCCCGACAGCCCCGAGACCGAGGCCTTTGTGCAGGCCTACGTCAAGGACGTCATCACCCACGAGGTGGGCCACACACTGGGCCTGCGCCACAACTTCAAGGCCAGCACCAGCGTGACCCGCGCGCAGCTGAAGGACAAGGATTTTGCCAACTCACGCGGCATCTCGGGCTCGGTGATGGACTACAACGCCTTCAACCTGGCGCTCGCCAGCGAGCCGCAGGGTCAGCGCAACATGGTCACGCTGGGGTCCTATGACTACTGGGCCATCGAATACGGCTACAAGCCCTTGGACGCCGGCGGCGAAACGGCCGCGCTGCGCGCCATCGCCGAGCGCAGCCTGAACGACCCCACGCTGGTCTTTGGTGATGACGGCGACAACTTTGGCGACGCCGCCGACCCGATGGCCAACGTGTTCGACCTGGGCGACGACCCGCTGGCCTATGTGCAGCTGCGTCTGCAACTGTCCAAAGAGCTGTGGGCTCGTGTGCAGCAGCGCAAACCGCAGCTGGGCGACGACCCCGAGCGAGCGCGCCGCAGCGTGTTGGCGGGTTTCAGGCAAGTCGATGCCTTGCCGGCCATTGCCGCCAAGTATGTGGGCGGCATGCACGGTGACCGTGCGCAGCCGGGCAGTGGCCGCGCCACTTACCGGCCGGTGGATCCGGCCCAGCAGCGCCAAGCCCTGCGCTTTTTGACCACCGAGATCTTCAGCAACGACAGCTTCCAGTTCAAGCCGGAGTTCTTGACCACCTTGACGCCGGACTACATCGAGTTCCTGCGTGCGGGGCCGCTGTCGGTGTCGGCGGCGGTGTTGGCGCTGCAGACGCAGACCCTGGACCGCCTGCTCGATGCGGGCACCGCGCGGCGCCTGCTCGAGCTGCCCAACTACCTGGCGCCTGCACAACGCAAGGGCAGCATCTCGCTGAACGAGGTCTACAGCACGCTGCAAGGTGCGGTGTGGAGCGAACTGAAGTCGGGCCAGGACATCGAAGCCCTGCGCCGCAGCCTGCAGCGTGAGCACCTCAAGCGCCTGCAAGCCTTGTTGACCCGCCCGTCACCGGCACTGCCAGCCGATGCGGTGAGCCTGGCGCGGCTGCACGCGGTGGAATTGCAGGCCCAGCTGCGCAGCGCCGCCAACAAGGCCGGCGCATCGGTGGAGAGTCGAGCCCATCTGCAAGAGTCCCTGGCGCTGTTGACCGAGGCGCTGCGCGCCACGCTGCAGCGCGGCTGATGGCGCTCTCAGATGGCTTGACGGACGAGCGAGGCCTTGAGCGCTTCGTTCAGTGTCGACAGGCTGTCTTCCAGATGGGCGCGCACCAGGCTGGTCCCACGCTGGGTGGCCAGGGCAGCAGACAACCGCGCCTGCAGCGCCAGCGCCGCTTGGCGGTGCACCGCGCGAACATCCGCTGCGGTGGCGGGTGCCGGACGTAGCAAACCACTGGCCAGCCGGCGCAGGTGTTCGCGCTGCAGGTTGCGGCGCAGGCTGTCGATGTCGCCGGGTTCGCCCTGCTTGCCTTTGTCGGCCTTTCCAGTGGCGCTGGCCTCCAGCTCGGACCAAACCGCTTTGCTCAGGCGTTGCTGCACCTCGGCGTAGCTGAGCAGCTGTCGCGCATCGCTCACCTTGCTTTCAGCGTCGGCCAGCCGGCCGGCCAGGCTGTCGGACATCAGCGCGTCCAGCGCACCACGTTGAAGGGTCAGCACGGCGGTGGGCAAGCTGAAGTCGACGCCGGCCTGCCGGTTGGGGCCAAAACGCTCGAACTGGTCCACGCCCAGGCGGCTCATCACCCGCGGGTCGAACTTGAAGGCGGCGCTGCTGAACAGCTCGGCCACCAGCAGGTCGAGCGCGGCGCGTTGCTGCGCCGCTGGCACCGGCACCACCAGCGGCTGGTTGGCACCGGCCTTGGCGCGTGTGGTGTAGACGCCGCCGACGTACTTGGCAGCAAACGGCAGGCTGGTGCCCAGCGTGTTCAGCACCCGGTTGACGGCGCGCCGATACAGCCCCAGGTCTTCGGTGGGCTTGAGGGCGCGGCTGGTGGTGCGCTGCAGCAGTTCACGCGCCAACAGCACCTGCCGCTGCGCGAAGGCCAGCGGGTCGTTGCTCATGTCGCGCTGGTTGACCAGCGGGTCGCTGTTGGCCAGGTCGTCGTCGGTGGCGTAGGCCAGCGCAGGCTCGCGCTCGGACCGTGCCGCCAGCGCCTGCAGTTCGCTGGTTTCGGTGGCCTCAGCAAACTCGCGGTAGCCCCACTCGATGGCCCAGTAGTCGTAGGCGCCCAGCACCGTCATGTTGTAGTCGGCCACCGGTTCGCCAGCCAGCGGCAGGTTCTGGGCGTTGTATTCCATGACCGACGCCGACAGCCCGTTGGCCTGCGTGTAGCTGCGGTCACGCAGCTGCGCTGGCGTCATGGCGATGGACGCGCGGAAGTTGTGGCGCAGGCCCAGCACGTGGCCAATCTCGTGCATCGTGACGTTCTTCAGCGCCTCGGCGATGTAGCGGTCGGCCTCGGGGCTGTCGGGTTCGAGCAGGCCGCGTTCGACCAGCAGCTCGTAGCCAAAGCGGGCTTCGTCCATCGTCTCTTCGGCGTGGGTGCAGGCCGCCAAGGGCTGCGCAAAGGCAGGTCCGAATGGCGCTGCGAGTGGAGGTGCAAATGGCGCTGCAAATGGCGCTGCAAATGGCGCAGCGAATGGCGATGCGAAGGCAGCGGGCGCGGCGGCCGGTGCGCTGACGCCGTCGGCCCAGCGCGGCACACCTTCGCTGGCGCGGGCACGGAACACGCGCACCCGGTTCTCGTCGATGATGGCCGCGCCGCGCAGGATTTCGCCGGTGCGCGGGTCGGCCTGGCTGGGCCCGACCGCCGCAGAGCCCGGCCCTTGCTGTGCAAACCAGCGCACCGCTAGCAGACGTGTGCCGTCCAGCGTGCTCCAGTCGGCGTCGGCGCTTTGTTGTTCCACCGTCAGCGCGTTGCGAAAGCCGGCGCGTTCGAAGGCCTTGTTCCACTCCAGCGCGGCATCGCGTAAGGGGGCGCGCCATTGCTCAGGAATGTTGCGGTCCAGCACCACCCGGATCGGTTCCTTGGGCTCGGACAGGGCCGCGGCCGGGTCTTTCTTCTCCAGTCGCCAGCGCTTGATGAAGTGCGTGCGGATGCCCTCTTGTTTGTCGTCGCCGAAATTGGTAAACGAGCTGGTGAAGTAACCCACGCGTTCGTCGGCTTGGCGGGTTTTCATCGGCTGGGCCGGCAGCGGCGCCAGGTTGAGCGTCTGGCCCAGGAACAGGCTGCGCGCATCGGGCACGGTGCCCGGTGGGTTGGGCAACGCGGCCGGGTTGGGCGGTGGCGCGCCAGGCGCAACAACTGGCGCCGATGGCAGCCGGGGCACCGCGAAGTGCTGACGCAGGGTGATCGACAGTCCGCTGGGCAGGCTGCGAACCCGATCGATGCTGGAGTTGCTGCGGTCCAGTGCATACGGCAGGCGGAACGAGGCTTCCAGCATCGACTGCGAACCGGCGATATCGCCGCCCAGCAGCAGCTGCGCGTCGACCAGCAACGCCTTGCTTTGCAGGTGCGGCGCAGCGGCCAGCGGTGCGGCGCCCAGCAGGCTGTCGGAGTAGCTCTCGGACACGGCCAACGCCAGCGGAGTGCCGGCTGGGGCGCGGGCCAGCTGGTTCTTGGCCAGCAGTTGCACGCTGTTGCCGACGCGGCGCAGCACCACCACGTGTTCGCGGCCGGTCAGGCCCGGCACGAACGGCAACACGCCGATGCCACCGGAGACCGATGAGCCAAAGAACATCGGCTGGTCCAGCAGCGCGGCCGGGATCTCGAGCCAGGTCTTGTCGTCACGCGTCCACACCGGCAGGTAGCCGGCGCTGCGTTTGGCGTCGCGCGTGACCTCGGCAAAGGGCGGTGGTGCGCCGGGCACGGGCACGCTGCGCGGCGCTGGGCCGGACGCGGTGGGGCTGCTGGCTGCGGAGCCTGGGCCAGCAGCTGGCGCTGCACCAGCGCCAGACCCCACGCCAGGACCTGCGCCAGGACCGGCGGTGGCGACGGTGGGCAGTCTGGCCTGCGGCGGGCCGTTTGCCGGCGGCTCGGGCGCGGTGGCGCAAGCCGCCATCAGCGCCGACAACGTGAACAGGGGCGCCGCGCGCAGGCGGGCAGGCCATCGGTTGGTTGGGCTTCGGGTTTTCAAAGGGACAGACCTCAACGTGGGTTCAAGCGGCGGCCAGTGCAGCCAGCAACTTTTCATGGATGCCGCCAAAGCCGCCGTTGCTCATGCACAGCACGTGGTCGCCGGGGCGCGCGGCGCGCACGATCTGCGCCACCAGTGCGTCGACGGTGTTTGCCACCAGTGCCCGGTCGCCCATCGGCGCCAGCGCCTCGGCGGTGCTCCAGCCATAGTCGCCCTGCAGGCAGAAGCTCAGGTCGGCTTCTTCCAGGCACCAGGGCAGCTGGGCCTTCATGGTGCCCAACTTCATGGTGTTGGAGCGCGGTTCGAACACGGCCAGGATGCGCGCACCATGGCCCACCTTGCGGCGCAGGCCGTCGAGGGTGGTGCGCATGGCGGTGGGGTGGTGCGCAAAGTCGTCGTAGACCTTCACCTCTGCGCTGCCCATGGGCACGCTGCCGCGCAGTTCCAGCCGCCGCCGCACGTTTTGAAAGCTGGCCAGCGCGGCGCAGGCGGCGTCGGGCGCCACGCCCACGTGTTCTGCCGCACCCACGGCAGCCAGCGCGTTCATCTGGTTGTGCTCGCCCAACAAGGCCCAGTGCACCTGGCCCAGCTTCAGGCTACCGCGCAGCACGTCAAAGCTCTGCGGGTCGCCGCGGGCGCACAGGCCGCCGGGTTCTTCACGCTTGGTGCCAAAGCGCTGCACCTCGCTCCAGCAGCCGCGCGCCAGCACGCGAGCCAGGGCTTTGTCGCGGGCGTTGACGATCAGCCGGCCGGTCGACGGCACGGTGCGCACCAGGTGGTGGAACTGGGTCTCGATGGCGCCCAGGTCGGGAAAGATGTCGGCGTGGTCGTGCTCCAGGTTGTTGAGCACGGCGGTGCGCGGCCGGTAGTGCACAAACTTGCTGCGCTTGTCGAAGAGGGCGGTGTCGTATTCATCGGCCTCGATGACAAAGGGGCTGCCCGGGGTGTTGTGGCCCAGGTTGGTGCGGCCCAGGCGCGCCGACACGCCAAAGTTCAGCGGCACGCCGCCGACCAGAAAGCCTGGCTGCAGGCCGGCCTGGTCGAGCATCCAGGCCAGCATCGACGTGGTGCTGGTCTTGCCGTGGGTGCCCGCCACCGCCAGCACATGGCGGCCGTGCAGCACGTGTTCGGCCAGCCACTGCGGGCCGCTGGTGCAGCGCGCGCCGTCGTCCAGGATGGCTTCCATCAGCGGCATGCCGCGCTTGACCACGTTGCCGATGACAAACACGTCGGGTCGAAGCGCCAGTTGGTCGGCGCCGTAGCCTTCGATCAGCTCAATGCCGAGCGCGCGCAGTTGCTCGCTCATGGGCGGGTAGACGGCGCTGTCGCAGCCGGTGACCCGGTGGCCGGCCTCGCGGGCCAGCGCGGCCAGGCCACCCATGAAGGTGCCGCAGATGCCGAGGATGTGGATGTGCATGCGGTTCATTCTAGAAGTTGGGGCGTGCGGTGGGTGTTGAGCGGCGAGCTCGCGGCGCTTCTGCTAGCGTGACCAGATGGACAAGCTCGGCGGGCTGGGTTGGGTGGGCATCCCCTGGATCGCCTCGCACCCGTTCGCCTACCCAGCGCTCGAGGTGGTGCACATTGCCGGCATCGCGCTGCTTCTGGGCAGCCTGGTGCTGCTGGACCTGCGCGTCTGGGGCTGGCAGCGCGAACTGCCGCTGCGTCCGCTGGCTCGGCTGGCGTTGGGCGTCACGGCGGTTGGCTTTGGCCTGGTGCTGCTGAGCGGACTTTTGATGTTTGCAGCGCAGCCGGCCGAGCTGTTGAGCAACCGGGCCTTTCTGATCAAGCTGGGCTTGGTCCAGTTGGCGGGCTTGAACGCGGCCTGGTTTCACGGCCGCGACGGCCTGGGCCGCTGCGACGGCCTGGCGCGCGCGCAGACCGTGCTGTCGACAGGCCTTTGGCTGGCCGCCATCATCTGCGGCCGCTGGATTGCCTATCTATGAACCCGCTTGAAATCCGTTTGAATTCCGTTTGAGACCTGTTTGAAATCCGCTTGAGACTTGCTTAACAGCCCTTCAAGAGCCGCCTGAACCCGCCGTCTGAACGGCACCTTAACCACCCCCGCCCCAGGAGCCTTGCCATGCAACGCCGCATCTTCATTTCCGCACACTTGGCCCTGGCCCTGCCGGCCTGGGCCCACCACGGCTGGAGCAGTTTCGACCAGACGCGCCCGATCTACCTGGAAGGCCGCGCTGCGCGCGTGGCCTGGCGCAACCCGCATGCAGAACTGCAGCTGGACTTGCCGGCCGACGGCGTCAAGCTGCCGGCCGACCTGGGCACGCGCAGCCTGCCCGCTCAGACCGCCCCCGTGGATGGGCCGGCTCTGTTGAAGGCGGCGCAACTGCCCGCGCGCAAAGACCGCCGTTGGGAGATTGAGCTGGCGCCGCTGTCGCGCATGCAAGCCTGGGGCGTGCCCGAAATCAAGGTCGGCGACACGTTGGCCTTGCTGGGTTTTACCTTCACGGGCGAAAAGGGCGACGCTGTGCTGCGGGTGGAATACCTGTTTGTGGGCGGCAAGACCTACGGCTTGCGCTCGTCGCCGGCTTGAGTCGCCGGCCCGCACTGGATTGATCGCCGCTCAGGCCCACCATAGCCACAGCAGCACCACACCCAGCACCAGCAGCGCCTGCGCCCAGCGCGGCCAGTTGTTGAACGGCAAGCCCCAGACACCCAGCAGCGCCAGCGGGCTGCGGTCCAGCGGCTCGCGCGCTTCGGTGCCCTGCTGCTGATCGGCTTCAGCCTGCAGCGCGCGGGCACGTTCGCGTTGGCGGTCCAGCGCCGGCTGCTGGGCGGCCAGCCTTTGTTGCACCACATGCGGCGCGGGCCGTTGTGCGTGTGCCAGCAGCGCCGGCGCCAAAGCGCTGACCTGCTGGTGGGCTTGCGCCAGCCCGGGCGCGGTCAGCGTGGCCTGGCACTGCACACACTGCCAACCCGGCTCGGGCGGTTGCGCCGCACCGCAGGACATGCACTGCAGCGTGGTTGCCGCCGTGACCGTGCCGGGCGCCGGTGCTGCAAGGTTCACAAGGGCCGCCCGTGCGGCGGTGCTTGGGCGCTTGAGCGCTTCAAATCCGGCCCGGCGAACCTGGCGCCGGCTTCAGGCCCGCAGCGCCTGCGCCGCAGCCTGCAGCGTGTGGGCGATGTCTTCGGCGCTGTGCGCGGCGCTGACAAAACCAGCTTCGTAGAGCGCCGGCGCCAGGTACACGCCACGCTCCAGCATGGCATGGAAGAAGCGGTTGAAACGCTCTTTGTCGGTGGCCATCACGACGCCGTAGTTCTGCGGCAGGCAGTCGGCAAAGAAGAAGCCGAACATGCCGCCCTGGCTGTCGCCCACCAACGGAACACTGGCATCCCTGGCCGCGGCTTCCAGTCCCTTCACCAGCGACTGCGTTTTCTGGCTCAGGTCTTCGAAGAAACCCGGCTTGCTGATCTCTTTCAGCGTGGCCAGGCCGCAGGCCGTTGCGACAGGGTTGCCACTGAGCGTGCCGGCCTGGTAGACCGGGCCCAGCGGGGCGAGTTTGCTCATCACCTCTCGGGTGCTGCCAAAGGCCGCCAACGGCATGCCGCCGCCAATGACCTTGCCGAACACGCTCATGTCGGGCTTGAAGCCCGGTATCAGCTGCGCGTACACGCTTTGCGCACCGCCCAATGCCACGCGAAAGCCCGACATCACTTCGTCAAACACCAGCAGCGCGCCGTGCTTCGTGCACAGCTCGCGCAGCTTGGTCATGAAGGGCACCGAAGCGCGCACGAAATTCATGTTGCCGGCGATCGGCTCGATCATCACGCAGGCGATCTCGTCGCCTTGGCTGGCGAAGGCTTCTTCGATCTGTGCGACGTTGTTGTATTCGAGCACCAGCGTGTGCTTGACCACGTCTTCGGGCACACCGGCGCTGGTGGGACAGCCGAAAGTGGCCAGACCCGAACCGGCCTTGACCAGCAGCGCGTCGGCATGGCCGTGGTAGCAGCCTTCGAACTTGATGATCTTGTTGCGGCCGGTGAAGCCGCGCGCCAGGCGCAGCGCGCTCATGCCGGCTTCGGTGCCGCTGCTGACCAGACGCACCTGCTCGACGCTGGGCACCAGGGCGATGATGGCTTCAGCCAGTTCGATCTCACGCTCGGTCGGGGCGCCAAAGCTGAAGCCGTCCAGCGCGGCTTTCTGCACCGCTTCCAGCACCGCCGGGTGGCCGTGGCCCAGGATCATCGGGCCCCAGCTGCCGATGTAGTCGATGTAGCGCTGGCCTTCGGCGTCCCACATATAGGCGCCCTGCGCGCGCTCGATGAAGCGTGGTGTGCCGCCGACGGCGCGAAACGCCCGCACCGGTGAATTGACGCCGCCAGGGATGACACGCTGGGCACGATCGAACAGGCCGGTGTTGGACTTCATCGTTCGCTTCAAGTCTTTCAATCAGTGCACGCGGCGGGGTGTGCCCTTGCCGGAAGGTTCTTCAGGTTCCGATTCAGGCAGACCGCCTTCACCTTCTTCGCCTTCCTCGGGTGGCGGCAGGGCCCAGAAAAAGCGGTCGGGCACGATGTGGCCCATGCCGGGCCGAAAACCGGCGTCCAGCGACTGGTCCAAAAAGGACAGGGCTTCGCCCACGGCGGCTTGCAGCTCGCCGCCTGCTGCCAGCAACGAAGCCAGCGCGGCCGCCAGGGTGTCGCCCGCACCCACAAACGAGGTCTCGAAGCGCTCGAATTTTTCACCGGCGATGGCGCCTTGCGGCGAGGCCAGCACGTTGTCAATGAACTGCTCGCTGCCTTTGCTGGCCAGCATGACGCCGGTCACCAGCACGTAGCGGGTGCCGTGCTCACCGGCGGCCACTGCCAGCTCACGGGCTGAAGCTGGGCGCTCGTTGTCCCAGTCGGGCAGCAAGAAGTCCTGCAGGGTTTTGTGCCCGCCAACCAGCACTTCGGTGGCCGGCAGGATGAGCTCGCGAAAGGCGTCGAGGTAGGGCTGGGACTGGTCTTCTTCCAACCACGACAGGTTGGGCAGGTAACTGACCAGCGGGATCTCGGTGTAGTCGCTCAGCACCTCAGCCACCGCGCTGACGTTGTCGGCGTTGCCCAGAAAACCAACCTTCCATCCCGAGATGGTGACGTCTTCCAAGATGGTGCGTGCTTGCTCGGCCACCACCTCGGCGTCGATCTCGTGCTGGTCGAACACGTCGGCGGTGTCGCGCATCACGATCGACGTGACGATGGGCAGCGCGTGTGCGCCCATGGCACAAATGGTGGCGATGTCACCCGCCAAGCCGCCAGCACCGCTGGGGTCGCAGGCGTTGAAGCACATCACGCACGCCGGCGGCGGCGGCTCGGCAGCCGGGCCTTCGAGGTCCGTGGCCGGTGTGGGTTCGGGGATCATGGTGGGAGCCTTGGCGCCAAGTGCGCTCTGAAGAGGGATGTTTGCCGAGTCATTCAGGACCTCGTCAAACCTCTAGCGGATTGTGAGCATTGGTGTGTAGGTCCTCACAATTCCTCAAGATTCGCTGGAATTGCGTGGCTACAATGCCGCTCTATTGTAGTGAGGTAGCAGTCACACCGTGAGCGAAGCAAGTACCTGGATGTGCCTGATCTGCGGCTGGATTTATGACGAAGTTTCAGGTGATCCGGAGCATGGCATCGCACCGGGTACCGCCTGGGCCGATGTTTCCATGAACTGGACGTGTCCGGAATGCGGCGCTCGCAAGGATGACTTCGAAATGGTCAGGATCTGACCCCAATGTTGCAGTACCGCTGCAGCCCCCGGGGCTTCGAGGAGAACGGCGCTTGGACATTCAGGGGCCTGACACAGGCGCAGCCGCCACGGTCGGCGCAAAAGTGCTCGTCATCGACGACAGCAACACCATTCGACGCAGTGCCGAGATCTTTCTGCGTCAGGGCGGCCACGAAGTGGTGCTGGCCGAAGACGGTTTCGATGCCTTGGCCAAGGTCAACGACCACGCGCCTGAGCTGATTTTTTGCGACATCCTCATGCCGCGGCTCGATGGCTACCAGACCTGCGCCATCATCAAGCGCAACCCGCGTTTTGCGCACGTGCCCGTCATCATGCTGTCTTCCAAGGACGGCCTGTTCGACAAGGCGCGCGGTCGAATGGTCGGCTCTGAGGACTACCTCACCAAACCGTTCACCAAAGAACAGTTGCTGCGCACCGTTGACGCTTATCGTCGCAGCGCTGGCTGACTTTCCAAGGACCCTCAGATGCCGATCCAGAAGATCTTGGTCGTCGACGACTCGAAGACTGAACTTCACCACCTGTCCGACATTCTGGGCAAGCGGGGCTTCAGTGTGCGCACGGCCGAAAACGGCGAAGAAGCCATGCGCCGCCTTGAAGAAGAAAAACCTCAGCTGATCCTGATGGACGTGGTGATGCCGGGACAAAACGGCTTCCAGTTGACCCGTGCCATCACCCGCGACCCGCGGTTTGCTGACGTGCCGGTGATCATGTGCACCAGCAAGAACCAGGAAACAGACAAAGTTTGGGGCATGCGCCAAGGCGCGCGTGACTACATCGTCAAGCCCGTCAACGCGGACGAGTTGATGGCCAAGATCAAGTCATTCGACTGACATGGCCTTGCGCCGCCAAAGCCCGCAGCTGCAGCGTCCCTTGGTGATGGCACCGCCTGCTTTTGAGGGCTCGCGCTGAATGGCCAACCGGGAAGCACTGCGACAACTGCAAAGCCGCCTGGCCGCACGGCTGCAGGCCGCGCGCACCGAAACGCCCAGCGTTTCATGGTTGGCGGTGGAGTGCGCAGGCCACGGGTTTTTGGTGCCCTTGGCTTCAGCGGGCGAGATTTTCCCGGCCGGGGCGCTGCTGCCGGTGCCGCACACCCAGGCCTGGTTTTTGGGCGTAGCCAATTTGCGTGGTGGCCTTCATGGTGTGGTCGATCTGGCTGCGTTTCTGGGCCTGCGCGCGCCGTTGGGTCGTGACGCGGTGCGCGAGCAGGCACGGCTGCTGGCCTTCAATCCCAGCTTGCGCTCGCAGAGTGCGGTGCTGGTGGATCGCCTGGCCGGGTTGCGCAACGCAGCTCAGCTGTCTGCTGAGCCTGCGGACGGGGTTGTTCGCCCGGCCTTTGCCAGCGCGCGGTGGCGCGACGGGCAGGGCCGCATTTGGCAGGAAGTCGACCTGGCTTCGCTGGCGCGGCATGAACAGTTTCTTGCGATCGCTGCCTGATGCGACGCCGCTTTGCCTTCAGCCCAGCCTTGCGCTGTGGCCAGGAACTACAGCAATGAAGAGGATGCCATGAGCTTGCTGGACCGCATCAAAGGCGCTGGGCGCGCCAAGCCGGAGGCTGATATCCAGCTGCCATCAGCCCCGTTTGACGACATGGCCAGCGCGCCCAGCCCGACCGAGGTAACCGTGAGGCTGGGCCAAAGCACCCTGGCGCCGGGTGCACGGGAAGGCGCTGACTCGTCCATCATTTCCGAAGCGGCACCGTCCGAATTGGCGCCGGAATTCAGCGAAACGCGTCTGCCGGGTTCCGAAACCGACGGCTTCACCAGTGGGCTTCCGATCATCGGCAGCTGGCCTTTGGCCAAGCAGCAGCGCGCGCTGGTCATCATGGCCGGCGTGGGCTTGGCGGGCATGGTCTTGTCCGTGCTGCTGGTGCTGCTGTCGGCCAGCACCGGTTCTCGCCAGGTGGCTGCAGCAGGTCAGGCCACCACGCAGTCGCAGCGTTTGGCCAAGTCGGTTTCTCAGGCCCTGCTCGGCAACGTGACGGCTTTCCCCGAGGTCAAGGAAAGCATTGACATCCTGACTGCCAACGTGCGCAGCTTGAAGACCGGCGATGGTGACGTGCCCGCAGCCTCAGGCAGCATGCAAGAACAGTTGGACGCCGTTGTCCCGTTGGTCGACCGTGCCGAGAAAAACGCTGCCATCGTTCTGAGCCAGCAAAAAACACTGACCCAGGTGGGGCAAGCTTTGCGCGCCATCAACCGCCAAAGCGCCGACTTGCTGGAAACCGCTGAGACTGTTTCGTCGCTGAAGCTGCAGAGCGGCGCCTCGGCAGCCGAGCTCTCGGCGGTGGGCCAACTGGTGATGCTGACGCAACGCATCGGCAAGAGCGCCAACGAATTCCTCACCACCGAAGGCGTCAACGCCGAAGCGGTGTTTTTGCTGGGCAAGGACTTGAGTTCGTTCAAGGAAATCGCTCAGGGTGTGGTGAGTGGCAACGCGGACCTGCGCCTGCCCGGAACCCGCGACCCGCAAGTGCGTGAAAAGCTTCAGCAGCTGTTGGCGCAGTACGAGCAGACCCGTCAGGAGGCCAGCGCCATCCTGGGCAACCTGCAAGGCTTGGTGGCGGCGCGTGAAGCACAGACCTCCATCATTGCCGACTCCGAGCCCTTGCGCAAAAGCCTGGACGGGTTGCAAAGCGGGCTGGCCGGGACCACCGGGCTCGGTGGCTTTCGGCTGCTGGTAGGCGTCTTGTCGGTGTTGTTGCTGATAGCCGGCGCGCTGGGCCTGCTGCGTCTGTTCGTGATGGACCAGACCACACGGATGGAGTCGGCTGACGTGCAGCGCCTGGAAGCGGAGCGACAGGAGCAGGAGGCCAAGCGCGTGAACGACGCCAACCAGGCGGCCATTCTGCGTTTGATGAACGAACTGCAAACGGTGGCCGAGGGCGATTTGACGCAGCAAGCCACGGTGACGGAAGACATCACGGGCGCCATTGCCGACTCGGTGAACTACACCGTGGAAGAGTTGCGCTCGCTGGTGGAGCAGGTGCAAACCACGGTGGGCCGGGTGACCGAGACCACGTCGCAAGTGGAAAACACATCGACCGAGCTGTTGGCGGCCTCCACCGAGCAGTTGCGCGAGATTCGCAACACCGGCGACGAGGTGCTGCAGATGGCCGGCCGGATCAACGACGTGTCGGCACAGGCGCAGGAAACCGCCAGCGTGGCGCGCCAGTCGCTGGTGGCGGCGGAGTCCGGGCTCTCGGCTGTGAACAACGCGATTGGCGGCATGAACGCCATCCGCGACCAGATTCAGGAAACTTCCAAGCGCATCAAGCGGCTGGGCGAGTCCTCTCAGGAGATCGGCGAAATCACCGAATTGATTTCGGACATCACCGAGCAGACCAACGTGCTGGCCTTGAATGCCGCCATCCAGGCTGCGAGCGCCGGTGAAGCCGGCCGCGGCTTCTCGGTGGTGGCCGAAGAAGTGCAACGGTTGGCCGAACGGTCAGGCGACGCCACACGGCAGATTGCCGCCATCGTGCGAACCATTCAGACCGACACCCAAGACGCCGTGGGCGCCATGGAACGCAGCACCCAGGGTGTGGTGGAAGGCGCGCGGCTGTCCGATGCCGCGGGTACCGCCCTCGGTGACATTGACCGCGTGACGCGCGAACTGGCCGACCTGATCAGCCGCATCTCGGCTGAAGCCCTGAAAGAAGCGCAGTCGGCCAACGTGGTGGCCGCCAACATCCAACACATCTTTGCGGTGACCGAGCAGACCTCAGAGGGCACGCGGTCAACGGCGCAGATGGTGCGTGAGTTGTCGCGCAGTGCCGAAGAGCTGAAAGCCTCGGTCTCCCGATTCAAGATCAGCTGACGCGCTGGCAACCGGCCGCCCCAAGCGATGCAGGACAACCTGGACTCCGAAACCGCTGCCTTCGACAGCGCACCTGGCGATGACCTCAGCGCGTTGGCGTGGGTGCATGGCGAGTTGCGCCGCTCTTTGGAGACGGCTCACAAAGCGCTGCGGCGCTACCTGAAGGACGCCGAGGCAGCAACGGGTGGTGACCTGGACGTGGTCGACCCCTCGGTCTTGCGCAGTGCGCGCACCCAGTTGCACCAGGGCGTGGGCGCTCTGGAACTGGTGGGCTTGCCGGCGGTGGCCGACGTGCTGCGTGCCAGCGAGAGTGCGGTGCAGCGCATGGTGGCCAAGCCGGCGTTGGTCAATCTGGCCGCCGTTGAGGTGGTGGAGCGCGTTTCGTTTGCGCTGCTCGACTTCTTGTCGCGCCTGCTGGCCCGCAAGCCGGTTTCGCCGGTGATGCTGTTTCCGCAATATCGCGCGGCCTTGCAACTTGCAGGCGCCGACCGGGTGCATCCAGCCGACCTGTGGAAAGTCGACTGGCAGTGGTTGGAACTGCCACACGATCAGCGGGCCACGCCCCACTTGGCCGACGACTCGGCGCGCAGTGCGATGGAGACCTTGGTCCTGGCTTTGATGCGCGAGCCCTCGCCCGCCGCGTTGACCGCGATGAGCAACTTCTGTGCGGATCTGGGCGCGGGTGCTCGCCGGGTTTCAGGTGGGGCCGCTTTGGGCGCGCTGTGGCAGATGGCGGCGGCGGTGTTCGAAGCCCAGGCGCAGGGCCTGCTGAGTGCCGACCTGTACAGCAAACGCCTTGCCTCGCGCCTGTTGGCCCAGTTGCGGTCGACCGTGAAGGGGCAAGCGGAGCCGTCTGTCCGTTTGGCGCAGGACCTGTTGTTCTTTTGCAGCCATGCACGGGCACCCACGCCGGCAAGCAAGGCGCCGCGTCTGGATGCAGTGCGTCAAGTCTGGCGGCTGCAAGAGCAGCCCGTGGCCGACTACGAAACGCCGCGTCTGGGCAGGTTTGATCCGGCCCACCTTTTGTTGGCACGCAAGCGCGTCGCGGCGGCGAAAGATTCCTGGTCGGCCGTGGCCGGTGGCGAACAGCACCGCCTCATGGGCCTGCCAGAGCAGTTCGCGCTGGTCGGCGAGTCCTTGCAACGGCTGTTCCCGGCCGGCGAGGTGCTGGCCCAGGCACTGCAGACCACAGTGGCGCGAACCGTGCAGTCGGGCCAAGCGCCGCCAGCGGCATTGGCCATGGAAGTGGCCACCAGCATCCTGTACCTGGACGCCTCGCTCGAAGACGGCGAACTCGATCAACCTGAACTTGCCGAGCGGGTGCGACGACTTGCAGGGCGCATGGACAGCGTGCGCCAAGGCGCCGACCCGCAGTCTCTGGACATCTGGATGGAGGAGCTGTACCGCCGCGTCTCCGATCGTCAGACCATGGGCAGCGTGGTGCAAGAGTTGCGCGCGTCGCTCTCGGAAGTTGAAAAGCAGATCGACCAGTACTTCCGAAACCCGGCCGAACGCCAGGTGCTCATCCCGGTGCCGGCACAGCTGTCGTCGATGCGTGGTGTGTTGTCGGTGCTGGGCATGGCGCAGGCGTCACAAGCGGCGCTGCACATGCGCGACGATGTGGACGCCTTGGCGCAAACCGAAGTCGATCCCCAGCGCGCCATCCAGACCGGCACCTTTGACCGCCTGGCCAACAACCTGGGCGCGTTGAGCTTTTTGATCGACATGCTCAGCGTGCAGCCGCAACTGGCCAAGTCGCTGTTCCGCTTTGACGCCGAAACCGGCGTGCTCAGCGCCGTGATGGGCCGGACCGATCGGGTCTCTGCCTTTGCGCAATTGGACGAGGTCGAAGCGGGTGCGCCTGCTGTGCATTCAGCGCCTGCGGCATCTTCTGCCCAACTGCCCCTGTTGGCCCAAATTCAGGCGCTGGGGGCGGCGGCCGCGCAGCCGAGCGTGAGCGATTCCGATCTGGCCCGCGATGCCGATCGCTTGGCACAGCAGGCGCTGGCCGCCGACCAACCCGATCTGGCCCTTTTGCTGGCCACCGCCCATCGAGGGCTGCTGGAGCCGGGTGATCCTGCAGCCCGCCAGGCGCTGCGCGCCGAACTCAGTGCGGCGGCACAAGGCTTGGGTGTGCTCGGACCCGATGCCGCACCGGCGCCGGCACCGGTGCCGCCACCCAGCGTGGCGCCACAGGGCGGCACGGGTCTGGAAGACGACGTCGAAATGCGCGACGTCTTCATCGAAGAAGCACGCGAGGTCGTGAGCGACGCGCAAGCATCCGTGGAACGGCTGCAAGGCGCCCCCGACAGCACCCAAGACATGACGGCAGTGCGGCGTGCTTTCCACACCCTCAAGGGCAGCTCGCGCATGGTTGGATTGCGCGACTTTGGTGAAGCGGCCTGGTCGTGTGAGCAGCTGTTCAATGCCCGCCTGGCGCTCGAGCCCCACATGGACGCGCCACTGCGCTTGTGCACCACCGAAGCGCTGGCCTACCTGGGCTCCTGGGTCGAAGCCATCGCCCGCGGTCGCAACGAAGGTCACCACACCGCTGCGGTTGCTCGATCAGCCGATGCGCTGCGCCTGGACGGGGCCCGCCTGCCGATTGTGTTGCCGGCGGCGTTGCCCAACATCGTCTCAGCAGACACCACGGTGGCCGTCGACCGCACGATTGAGCTGACTCGCACAACCATCGCGCTCACCCCGCCGGAAGACGCGAACAGCGGGCAGACCACCGTCACCATAGCGCGGGGCCCAGGTGATGACCCCACCATCATCCTGCCGCGTGCCCCGATCGATGGCCCCACCGTCATCCTTCCGCGAACCCCTTCTGCGCCGACGGTCGATGAGCCTGCGACGCTGGCTGACTTTGCGTCGGCAACGCTGGCTGATGTGGCAACGCTGGCTGATGCGGCAACCGTGGCTGATGCTGCAACGCCAACGTTGCCTCCAGCGGAGTTGGCGCCTGTTGGCCTCTTGGATGCGACCCGGGCTCCTATCGCCACGCCGGTGCACCCGGCATCCGATTCGGATTTTGAGTTTGCGCTGCCAGAACTGGAAGCCTTTGAGCTGCCGCCGGAACCCACCGCGCAACCGCTCAGCCTGCGCGTGCCCGACTTGCCGTCGGCCGCTGACTTGGACCTGGGCCTGCCCGATCTGGCCGCCCCGGTGCCGGGTGTTGCGGATGTTGCGGATGTTGCGGCCCCGGCCGAGGTCAGTTTTGACCTTGACCTCGGAGACTTTGCAGAGCCTGAGCTGCTTGCCCGAATCGTCGTGGAGCCGAAGCCCCCGGTTGAAGACGCCAGCCTGGCACACGCGGCCAGCAGTGTTGAAGCCATCGAGCTCGATTTGGACGATCTGGGCGACATCTTCAGTGCAGGTGGAGGCACAGGCAGCGATGTCACCCCGCCAACATCGCCAGACAGCCCTGCACTCAACGGCGCTCTGCCGTTGGACCTGGAAGCCCCGGTGCCGGCTTTGGTCGCAGAGCCTATTGATCTGCCTATCCAGGACCTGCCCATCGAAGACCTGGAAGCCGAAGAGCAAGTCAGGGTCATCGGCCCTTTGCGCATCAGCATCCCGCTGTTCAACATCTACCTGAACGAAGCCGATGAACTGTCGCGCCGGCTGGTGTCCGAGTTGGGCGAATGGGCCCTGGAAGCCGATCACCACCCGGTCTCCGATGCCGCCGTGGCGCTGGCGCATTCGTTGGCCGGCAGCTCGGCCACGGTGGGTTTCGCGGATCTGTCTGCGCTGGCGCGTTCGCTCGAGCACGCGCTGGAACGCTCGCAGTCAGCAGGCCATGGCCGTCCCGGCGAAGCCAGCTTGTTCTGTGATGCCGCCGAGGAAATTCGCCGCCTGCTGCACCAGTTTGCCGCCGGTTTTCTGCGGCAGGTGGACGGCGGGCTGACCGATCGCTTGCTGGCCCACGAACGCTTGCCAGTGGCCAGCGCTGACGAGCGGGTCGCGTTCGACCAGCAGACCGCTGAAGCAGCACCGGCGCCTGAGGCTGCGCACCTGATGACGGCGCCGACCTACAGCGACCCACCCGAAGACGAATTCGATGCGGTTGACGCCATCGATGCCGAGCTCTTCCCGATCTTCGAAGAAGAGGCCGACGAGCTTTTGCCGCAGCTGCAGGCGCGCCTGCGGGATTGGCACGACCATCCGGGCAACGCTGCGGCGCCAGCCGCTTGCATGCGCACGCTGCACACCTTCAAGGGCGGCGCGCGCCTGGCCGGCGCCATGCGCCTGGGCGAAATGGCTCACGTGCTGGAATCCGCCATCGAGCGGCTCAGCGCTCAGGACGGCCTGCAAGCCCATGAGTTGGACCCCTTGGTGGCGCGAGCGGATGCCATGGCGGCAGCCTTTGAGGGGCTGCGCAAGCCGTTGCCAGCCACGCCCTCGGCGGCAGTTGCGACGGCCGCAGCCCATGATGCCGACACGACCCCCGTTGCCGCTCTGCAGGCCGTGCTTCCAGAGCTCGAGCCTTTGGACCTCGACTTGGCTCAGAGCGAAGAACTGGCTGTCGATGCGGCCCCTGGACTTGTGCCACTCGAACAACCCGCGCAACCCGTCGCGCCCCTGGTGCAGCAGAGCATAGACTGGGGCCGTTTCAAAGCCGCAGCGGACGCACCTGCCGAGTTGCCCGCCGACCGCGCTGCTGCTGCGGGAGCGGCGGTGCGCGTCCGGGCCGGGTTGTTGGACCGTTTGGTCAACAACGCGGGTGAAGTCAGCATCACCCGTTCACGCATCGACAGCACCGTGCAGCAGCTGCAGGGTTCGCTGGGCGAGCTGACCGAAAGCCTGGAGCGCTTGCGCCGACAGCTTCGCGACATCGAACTGCAGGCCGAAACCCAGATCAGCTCGCGCATGGAGGCGGCCAAGGCGTCCTTGCAGACCTTCGATCCCTTG